>DATAPW010000001.1:0-7756 GCA_036265005.1 Acetobacteraceae bacterium
TTGGCTCAGGCCGCCATGCTCGGTTGCCGAGTCGCCGAAATCCTTGCGCGGGTTGGCGGAATCGGCCAGCGCGTTATGTCCGTTATGGGTCAGCGTCAGGTAGCGCGCGCCGAGGGCGCGGAAGTGCGCCAGGCGCGAGAGGTCCCGGCCCATGGCGAAGCCGTTCTCCACCGCCGGCACAATCGCCAGTGCCCCATCGCGCTTGGCGGCTTCGATCTCGGTCGCGGTGACGGCAACGCGTGCGACGATGCCGTTCTCGCTGCGGCCCATCGAGCGGATGGCTTCGAGCATGGCCATGGCGCGCTGGAACGCGGCGGTCTCGCTGTCCGGTGTGCGTGCGGCCTGCGGCACGTAGGCGGCGAAACAGCCCGCGGCCAGGCCGCCACGCTGCATCTTCGGCAGATCCACCCGCCGCGGCCCGTGCTGGAACGGATCGGGACCGGTGGGCCACGGGATGTCTATATGCGTATCGAGAGTGAGAAGGCCGCGATGCAAGGCGAGGGCGTCGGTGGGTATTGCGTCGTTCATGATGCGGCACGCTCGCAGATATCCACGTGACACGGAAGGGGCCGGTTCCTACAAACTCTGTCTTGTCCGCATGGAGAACGAATGAGATGCGCGGCCGACTGCGCCTTGCTGCGCTCGCCCTGCTGCTGGCCGGCCCAGTTGCCGCGCAGCAACGCCCGGTGGCCGAGGAGATCGGCTCCTGGGTGGTGGACTGTCCTGCGGAGTCGCCGCGCGAGCCATGCCGGTTGCGCCACCGCACCCTGGTGATGCAGCCTGGCGCTGGCGGACCTGCCGTTGCGCTGGAAGTGGTTTATCGCGGCAACCGGTTCATTCCGGTGCTTGCCCTTCGCGGCCTGGCAACCCAGGCCGCACTGGGTGGTGTGCTGGCACTGCAGGCCACGGCCAGCCTGCGCTTCGACGGGGCGCCGCGAATCGAGCTTGCCTGCGGGTTGGACGGCGGTGCGGTGATCTGTGCGCCGGCAGTGACGGCGGCGACCGATGCTGCCAACCAGCTTGCCTCGGCACGCAGCGTGCTCGTGCAGGTGAAATTGGGGCTGCCGGGCGGGATGGCGCTGCCTGAGGAATCGCGTCCGCTGGACCTGACACGCACAGCGGAGGCGCTGGCCCGTTTCCGCGCCACCGCGCCTGCGAGCGAGTCGGTGCCTGTGGTGGCAGGGCTGGACTGGCGGGGTTTTCTCGATCGCCTGGCGCGTGACGCCGGCTTTGAGAACGGTCTGACGGATCTGCTGAGCAGCGCCGGCGGGTTGATAGGCGGCCGCCGGCCGTAGGGTTTGCCGGTGGGGGTCGCTCCGTACAGGTGCATGAGGTGTTGCCGCGTTGGCGTGCGTGCGGCGTCGATGCGTCGGCACGGCATGAATAGGTGCATCGGGTATTGCCGTCTCGGCGTGCGCCGTGAGACGCCCGCGTTGCGCGTTCGCACACCCAGCGGCGATGCGTCGGCGTCGGCTGAACAGGTGCATGGGGTATTCCGCCGTGTAGTACTGCCCCGCGCGGGATCACGTAGCACGGCTTCGCTACCTGCACATTCAAGCCGATCGGAAACGCGTGGGCGGTGGTCTTCATTGCGACTGGCCGTTTGAACGTCGGGATATAAGCGCCCGGTCGTCCAATACGACGGCGCCTGGCTCTCAGGAGGCAGGAACGTATGGGAACATCGTCGATGGCTTCGACGTGACCGAGTCCTTGCCGATCCCGAGGCGAATGGGCGCATTCGCCGCTATGGAGAACATGACGTCGGGGGCGTTGTCGGTGAGGCAACGGCCGTTCCATTCCGCAAACCCGAACGTGGCCGGTGTCCCGACCTCATATGGCAGTATGTTGGGGAATAGCCGGCGCGCTACGATCTCGCCGTACGCCCGGGGATCCTGGGCCGTTCCGTTCGCGGCTACCACGCCAGCGATCGCCCCGGCGACGGCGTCGCCGTAGGTCGCGAAGTCATCCGCCGGATGTCCGGCGTTGAGCCGATTGCCGAGATCTTCGTTGTACTGGGTGAACAGTGGGTGGATCATCGGCAGGCCCACACGGTTGATCGACCGCCATCCTCCGGCGTCGGTAGCGAGTGTTGCCACAGCCCACACACCAATCCGCCGCCTGTCGCCGGCGCCGGCAAGCAACTCGGCGTCGGGCACTTCCAGCACGATCGAATACACCGTGTGGCCGGCGAACAGGTTCTTCGCGTTGCCTGGATCCCATCCGGACAGGTCCACCGTCGTACCGTCCTGGAACGCGTGGCCCACCGCGTGCAGCACGTCGGGCTCGATCCAGAATGGGTCGCCAGCCTTGCCGGCCCAGAGTCGCAGGCCGCCTGACGTGCTGACCGCCTCGTCCGTGACGCCTTGCGCCATGATGGTGCCGGTCGCATGAGGATCCACCGCCGCAGCGCCCCTGATGCACCGCAGGACGAAACGCTGCCTCCCTTGGTCGTCACGCGCATCGAACGTAACGCGGTAGGTGATATCCTCGACCGCATCGCCATCGAGATCGACCTTGAATTCGTACATGCCTTCGGGATGGTAGCCGGGCACGGGGATGGCGCCGGCAATCGAGTGACAGACATTGATCACGAACACCGTGCCTGTCTCGCCACGGAACAGGAAGAGATCCGTGATGTCGAGGCGAACGTCCTGCCGGGCGATCGGTGAATCGAGGTGATGGGCCATGGGGTTCTCGCTTTTGTGCCTACTGGACCGAGCCGATTGTCCGGCTAGCGTCAGCACGTCATGACGTACCGTAAACATCGCGTTGCAGTCGTCCTGCTTCGCACGAACCCTTTCGCAAATGCACGAGGGCTTATGGCGTCGGCGGAATGCGCTGCGCTTTTCCGCCCTACGCCCTACGCCTTATCACCGTTGCCAACTGACGACCGCCAGGCCATGCGCCGCATCAAGCACAACCTGCGGCCCGCGGTGCAGGCCACGGCTGGCAAGCACGTCCTCGGGAGTCAGCCGCGGCACCCCGGGAAACACCGGCCGCCCACCAGGCAGTCGCACGCCGGGCGCGCGGGACAGGTGAAAAACATCGTAGCAGTCCAGGAACATCGCGAACACGTCGGTGCCGCCAATGATGCCAACGCTGCCCGCCGGGGTATCGAGCGCGGCCAGGGCCTGCTCGAACGAAGCGCCGGCTGGGTTCCAGAACAGCGCCCTGCCATTCGACGGGTCGGGTGCCATGGTCGGTACCTGCCGGGTCAGGATCAGGCGGCGACGCAACGGCGAACGCGGCTGCTGCTCGTGCGAGTGACGGCCGTGCACCACCACGACCATGCCGTCGAGACCGCGCTCGAAGAACTGCCAGTCCGCGGAGAACTTGAGCGATTCCGGCATGATGCCGGCGACGTCGGCAATCATGCCATCCTCGGACACGATGGCAAAACCTTCGATGCGGCGAGTGCCTTCGCGACTCACGGCCCCCGGCGCCGCAAGCCGCCGCGTCCGCGTCGCTTCGACGGGTCGTAACCGCCCCCACCTGGCCCCATCGGCTCCGGCGTGCGGTCACGCTTTCCGCGCGGCGCGGCGCCGGGCCGCAGCGACGCGCTCGCCGCCGGCGGCGGCTCGAGGCCCAGGTCCAGCGCTTCCAGCCGGCGGATTTCGTCGCGCAGCCGCGCCGCCTCCTCGAATTCCAGGTCGGCCGCGGCGCCACGCATGCGCTTTTCCAGATCGGCGATCGCCGCCTTCAGGTCCTTGCCGACGAAATCCGAAATGCCGGCATCCTTCACTGGCGCGACGGTCACGTAGTCCTGCTCGAACACGCTCTCCAGCACCTTACCGATCTGCCGCTTGATCGACACCGGCGTGATGCCGTGCGCCTCGTTCCACGCCCGCTGCTTGTTGCGCCGGCGCTCGGTTTCCTCGATCGCGCTGCGCAGCGAGCGGGTCATCGTGTCGGCATACAGGATCACCCGGCCATCCACATTGCGCGCCGCGCGGCCGATGGTCTGCACCAGCGAGGTCTGCGACCGCAGAAACCCTTCCTTGTCGGCATCCAGGATCGCCACCAATGCGCATTCCGGTATATCCAATCCCTCACGCAGCAGGTTGATGCCCACCAGCACATCGAACACGCCCAACCGCAGGTCGCGGATGATCTCTATCCGCTCCAGCGTATCGATGTCGGAATGCAGGTAGCGCACCTTCACGCCGTGCTCGGTGAGGTAGTCGGTCAGATCCTCCGCCATGCGCTTGGTCAGGGTGGTGACCAGCACGCGGCCGCCCTGTGCCGCCACCGCGCGGCATTCCGCCAGCAGATCGTCAACCTGGTGCTCCACCGGACGCACCTCGGTCACCGGATCGATCAGCCCGGTCGGACGGATCACCTGTTCGGCGAACACGCCCGCGGTGCGCTCCATTTCCCAGGGTCCCGGTGTCGCCGAGACGAACATCGTCTGCGGCCGATAGGTCTCCCATTCCTCGAATTTCAGCGGGCGATTATCGACGCAGGACGGCAGGCGGAAACCGAATTCCGACAGGACCGACTTGCGATTGAAGTCGCCACGGAACATGCCGCCAAGCTGCGGCACCGTCACGTGGCTTTCATCGACGATCAGCAACGCGTTCTCCGGCAGGTATTCGAACAGCGTCGGCGGCGGATCGCCCGGCCGGCGACCGGTCAGGTAGCGAGAGTAGTTCTCGATGCCTTTGCACGAGCCGGTGGTCTCCATCATCTCGATGTCGAACGTGGTGCGCTGCTGCAGGCGTTCCACCTCCAGCAGCTTGCCCTCCGCGGTAAGTTCCTCCAGGCGCTGCTTCAGCTCCACCTTGATGTCGCGGATCGCCTGCGTCAGCGTCGGCCGCGGCGTGACGTAGTGGCTGTTGGCGTAGACCGTGATCTCGTTCAGCGCGGCGGTCTTTTCCCCCGTCAGCGGATCGAATTCGTGGATCGCCTCCACCTCGTCGCCGAATAGCGTGACGCGCCAGGCGCGGTCCTCGTAGTGGCTCGGGAAAATATCCACGGTCTCGCCGCGCATTCGGAAGGCGCCGCGCTGGAAGGCGGCGTCGTTGCGGCGGTACTGCAGCGCAACCAGCCCCTTGGCCAGTGCGTCGCGATCGATCCGGCCGCCGGTCTCGAGCTTCACAACCATCTTGGCGTAGGTTTCGACCGAGCCGATACCGTAGATGCAGGACACCGAGGCGACGATCACCACGTCGTTGCGCTCCAGCAGCGCCTGCGTCGCGGCATGGCGCATGCGATCGATCTGTTCGTTGATCTGCGCATCCTTCTCGATATACGTGTCGGTGCGAGGCACGTAGGCCTCCGGCTGGTAGTAATCGTAGTACGAAACGAAATACTCCACCGCGTTGTCCGGGAAGAACTGCTTCATCTCGCCGTAGAGCTGCGCCGCCAGGGTCTTGTTGGGCGCCAGGATCAGGGTCGGGCGCTGCACCGCCTCGATCACTTTCGCCATGGTGAACGTCTTGCCCGACCCGGTGACGCCCAGCAGCACCTGGTCGCGTTCCTCGGCGATCATGCCCCGCACCAGTTCGGTGATGGCGGTCGGCTGGTCGCCACTCGGCTCGTACTCCGACACCACCTTCAGCCGGCGGGTCAGCGGCTTGGCCGGCTGCTTCTCCGGGATGAACAGCACGGGGGGGGGTGGGCGAAGCAATGTTTCAGACATCTGTCAGGCTCCTGGCCCCGTTAGATGGCAACTGCCGAGGCGCTCTGCGAGGGGACGGCGCGTTGGTGCGTGTGACGAGGATTTTAACACGGAGGACCTGCGGAGGGCCACGAAGGGCCGCGGAGTTCGAGCCTCTCCGGCCCCTGTGGCCCATTGTGGCCCCTCCGCACGTCGTCCATGTCGGCTTCTACGGGCTGCCGCGTTCACCGGCTGCTATGCGACCTGCTTCTGGCCGGTTTCCGATGCGCGCACGATCATATCGATCAGGCGATGACGGGTGACGGCTGCGTCGAAGCCCGGGCTGGCGGGTTTGCCGTCGCGGATGCTGTCGGCCAGCTTCGCGTAAAGCTGCGCAACGTTGTAGGGCGAACCCTGCGGAACGGCGTCCGGCACCCAGCGGTATTTCTCGGGGATCGGCATGGCCGCCAGGGGCGTGCCGGCGCCGCGGGCGCCCTGGACTGTCAGTTCCTGGCGTTGCATGGAGGCGCGCGTGCTGGCGGCAAGCACGAGGTCGCCCTCGTCGCCATGGATCTCGAACAAGAATTCGGTGCCGCGTGCCATGCCGCCACGGATCTGGAACGAAACCACCGCGCCATTGCGGACAATGCCGTTCACCGCAAGCTGGTCGGGTGAGGTCTTCGGGATGACGCTGCCGGCATCGTCCGCCTTGATGCTGTCGCGCTGGCTGACCACAAAAGCGGTCAACTCGCGGAATTCGCCGAGGCAATGGCACAGCGCATCGATCTGATGGCCGCCCGTGATGGTCATCAGGTTGGCGCCGTTGGCACGGTCCGCCTGGTACGCCCGATCGATCGACGCTCCCCAGTTGGCGGCACAGCCGATCATCGTGGCTGACAGAACGCGACCGACCATGCCCTGCGCGATCAGGTCGCGGGCGTAGCTGATCGCCGGCGACACCTGGCCCTGCAGGCCGACCGCGTGGCGAACGCCGGCGCGCTGCGCCGCGTCCAACATCCGTGTCGCTTCATCGGTGTTACGGCCCAGCGGCCACTCGCAGTAGACGTGCTTGCCGGCATCGATCGCTGCCATCACCGGTGCGTAATGGTCCGGCACCTTCACACAGACCGTGACCAGATCGACGTCCGGATGCTGTGCCAGCCTGGCGGGATCAGCGAATGCCAGGGGAATGCCGAAATGCCGGGCTGCCGCATCGGCGGAGTCCTGGCGCGTCGTGCAGACAGCAGTGATCTCGATGTTCGGCAGCGCCTGAAGCGCAGGAATATGCGCGATAGAGGCGAAACCGCGCCCCGGGCTCGCCCCGACGATGCCTACGCGCAGCCTGCTGCCCGCCGCCATGATGTCTCTCCCACTTTCCGCTTATACTGGATGTTGCTCGACTCAGGCCCTTCTCTCCACCCCCGAAGCCGAGGGCCGAGCTTGACGCAGCATGCCATTCTACACGACGGCGAGGAACTGCATGGCGGCTTAGCCGGACGACGCAGCAGTGGCAGCGTCGCCGATCGCATCACGCATGTCTGGGTTGGCGTCAGCCTGCGATGGTGCCGGGTGAGGGAAATGACGAACTGAACCGATCTTGCCCCCAATCTGATTTCCTTGCTACTCGCCGCAGCAATCTCGGGCCGCTGCCTACCGACCTATCGCGCCCTGCACGGAAGCCCTCATAAGTCCGTTCTTACAGATCGCCTCGCCAAGATCGAAGTCCTCGGTCACGGTCGACTATTCGTCGCTGTTAGCATCCATCCGCGCGGCGCCGGCAGGTTGTCGCTCAGCCGATTTGTCCCGCCGAACAAATCCGGCAGTTGGGTATGGCGTTCAAGGCTGCGAACACGCCGCTCGTTTTCACCGAGGTCTTTGTTGCGTTCATCACTGGCATACCCCGCGCGAACCCCAAAAGGGTCAACGTGCTATTGCCAATATCGGCAATGAGAATCCTCTTTAACAAATTATTGACCTTCTTTAGCGTTGTTCGTTTGTTTTGTCGAAAATCCTTACACTGGCCAATATTCTATCGACATTGGCAAGTAACACTGCAATGATTTGGGCCGGTTGCAGACGTGGCATGGGATTTGCGGATCCTTGAAAATCCGCCTCGTCAGAAGAATCTGTGGGCGACATCAGGTTCCGGCAGTTTGC
>DATAPW010000002.1:0-4260 GCA_036265005.1 Acetobacteraceae bacterium
AATGGCTGGAGGCGAAACATGGCGCCAGGTCGCGTCGGAAATGGCGCAAGCTGCATCTGGCGGTCGATGCTGCCACCTGCGTGATCGTGGCGCGGACGCTGACCGATCAAGATGCCGACGATCCGTCGCAGGTCGGGCCGCTGCTCGATCAGATTGACGAACCGATTGGCCAGGTGACAGCCGATGGTGCGTATGATGGCGCACCCACCTACCAAACAATCGCAGCGCACAGCGATGGCATCGAGGTGGTAATTCCACCGCGCTCGACGGCTGTCCCGAGTGGCGAGCCGGGTCGGCCGACACAGCGTGATAGCCATTTGGCGATGATCGCGGAACAAGGCCGCCTGTTCCGCGACAGCTCTGATGGCCGGTCAGCGACACGATCGGATGGCCGGTTGAACGGGCCGAAGGTCGGGGTGTCCCGAGCGTAGGTGCGTTCAACCGGCGACGTGGGACAAGTGTCCTCGTCTGCGGGCCGCGGCGTGTGCGGGCAGAAAGGTTCTCCATAACCAGACGAGAACCGAAGTGCCCGGACGACACGTCACAGGTCAGCAAATGAGATTGTTCATGAAGTTCCGTCCCGACCATCTCCAGCACATCGCCGCGGCCAAAGCCGGGTTCAGCGAGCGAACTGCCCGCCGCATTGAGACAAATCGACATTTGGCGCCGCAGCCAAACGCCGTTCGAACGCGACAGGGTCCCGATCCTTTTGATGGATTATGGGACAGCGAGATCCGCCCGCTGCTTGAGACGCATCCCGGCTTGCGGCCGGTCGCTGTGCTCGAAGAGATGCAACGCCGTCATCCCGATCATGACTGGGATCGGTTGCGCCGTAGCCTGGAGCGCCGGGTGCGCGCCTGGCGAGCCCAACACGGCGCCGATCGCGATGTGATCTTCCGTCAGGATCATGTCCCCGGACAGCAGGCGCTGTCGGATTTCACCGACATGGCCGATGCCGGCGTCAGCATCGCCGATCAGACGCTGGACCATCGGCTGTATCACTTCGTGCTGGCCTATTCGGCCTGGGAGCATGCCGAGCCGGTGCTGGGGGGCGAGAGTTTCACCGCGCTCGCTGTTGGCCTGCAGAACGCACTCTTCTCGCTCGGCGGCGTGCCGCTCGAGCACCGTTCCGACAGCCTCTCCGCGGCGTTTCGCAACCTCGATGACGATGCTCGCGCCGACCAGACGCACCGCTATGAGGCGCTATGTGCGCATTTCGGCATGACACCGACCCGCAACAACACCGGCGTGGCGCACGAGAATGGCGCCATCGAGAGCCAGCACGGTCATCTCAAGCGGACTGTTATCCAGGCGCTGTTGCTGCGTGGCAGTGTCGATTTCGAGAGCCTTGAGGCCTATCGTAGCTGGATCGCCAACCTCATCGGCCGGCGCAACGCGCGCCGCGCCAAGATGGTGCAACTGGAATGCACCGCGCTGCGGCCGCTGCCGGCGGGACGAACCACCGATTACGACGAGGCCACCGTGTTCGTGACCTCGAGCAGCGGCTTTGTGCTGCGCAAGGTTTTCTACACCGTGCCGTCGCGATTGATCGGCTTTCGCATGCCGGTGCGGATCTATGATGATCGGCTGGAATGCTTCGTTGGTCAGAGTCCGGTGCTGACTTTGCGCCGCGGCCGCTGCCAGGCCGAAGGACGGCATAGTCACGTTGTCGATTACCGCCATGTCATTCACAGCCTGCGCCGCAAACCCATGGCGCTGCTCAACCTGGTCTATCGAGACGCACTGTTCCCGCGTGCGGCCTATCGTCTGGCCTGGGAAAAGCTGTTGGCGGACGGCGATCAGCGCAGTGCTTGCAAATCGATGGTATCGCTGCTGGCGTTGGCGCATGACCGTGGCTGCGAAGCCGAACTTGCCGCGGCACTTACCGAACAGATGACGCGCGCGGAGCCGATCGACGTTGCGGCGCTGCAGGCTCGGTTCGCGCCGGTGCCAACAAAGATGCCCGATGTCGTCGTCAACCTGCCGCCGGTCGCCAGCTACGATCTGCTTCTCCCGTCTCTGGGAGAAGCAGCATGAACGACAGCACCAGCGACACGATCAAAGTCGACACCGCGCGGCTGCCGTTGCTGCTGCGTGAACTGCGGCTGCCGACGATCGCCGCCATGTGGCAGAGCTTCACCGAGCGGGCCGATCGCGAAGGTTGGCCGGCGGCTCGGCTGCTGGCCACCCTCACCGAGTTGGAGCTCGCCGAACGGGATCAGCGCCGCATCCAGCGTCATCTGCTTGAGGCCCGCTTGCCACCCGGCAAAACACTCGACAGTTTCGATTTTACCGCCGTTCCCATGCTCAGTCGCGCGCACGTTGCGGCACTTGCCACGGGCGACGGATGGATCGACCGCGGTGGCACGATCCTGTTGTTCGGCCCGAGCGGGTCGGGAAAATCGCATCTCAGTGCCGCCTTCGGCCACGCGCTCATCGAGAACGGCTACCGGGTCTTGTTCATCCGAACCACCGATCTCGTGCAGCGCTTGCAACAGGCCCGGCAGGCTCTGTTGCTGGAGAGCGCGATCGAGAAGCTCGACAAATACCACGTGCTCATTCTCGAGGACCTCTGCTACGTGCGAAAGGATCAGGCAGAAACCTCAGTTCTGTTCGAGTTGATCGCGGCTCGGTACGAAAGGCGCAGCCTGATCGTCACGGCTAATCATCCATTTGGCGAATGGACGAGTGTCTTCCCGGACGCCGCTATGACGCTTGCGGCGGTCGATCGCCTCGTGCACCACTCGACGATCTTTGAAATGAACGTCGAAAGCTATCGGCGCAGAGTCGCCACGGCTCGCGCGCCGCGCAAACCGCGGGGTATCAGCGACAGCAAGAGCGACAGCGACAGCAACAGCGAGAGGCCGTGAACCCTCATCATGAAATATCTGTCTTGCCATCGCGTGACGAACGGTGAGCCCGTTGGCAAAGCCTCTTACAAAATAAACAGAATACTAGCCCTTGGCTGTATTTGATGGACCTGTGGAGTTGTGTGTAACGCGCTTGCGTTACGCACAAATCCACAGGGTTTCTACAGTCGAACCGTCGCCGAGGTCGGCGATAACGGATCGGCCACATGGCCCCCTCAAGCCGCGACAGCCCCCCTCCCTCGCGCTCGGCCGCTCCTCCCCCGGTGGATTCTGCACACGCGAGTTCGAACCCAGGGCCAGCAGGACGAGGGGGGGCCCTGCTGACGGAGGAAGATCACACGGGTTTATGTCTACCTCGACCGTCGTTTGGGCGTGCCGAATACTGCTAACGCGTTACCGGAATTGCCAGCCCGATCACCATCGTACCCCTCCAAGCATCAGAAAATAGTACGGCGACGAACGACATCTTGCTTGTCGCTTCGCGTCAGTCAGGTCATCTTGGTTGCGCGCAGCGACCGGCCATCCTGCTGTCGCTGACCGGCCATCACTTCTGTCGCGCTACAGCAGCGCCAGCAGATCCTTGACGTGGGCCGTGTCGAGGAACTTGAGGCCACCAAATTTGACGAAGGGGATGTTCCGGCGGGTCAACTCGATCTCGAGCGGGCTGCTATGGCTGGATGTGCGGAACAGCACGGCCTGCTGCTTCAGATCGGTGCAACCCTCCCGGTTCGCAACCACTTGCTCGACCACGTAACGGGCCTGATCGGCTTCGTCGCGCACGCTGACCAGCGCCGGCAGTTCCGCGGATTGGCGCTCGGTCCACAGGTTCTTGGTGAAGCGCTCGGCAGCCAGGCCGATGACGCCATTGGCGGCGGCGAGGATCGGCTGGGTGGAGCGGTAGTTGCGATCCAGCGTGATGATAGCCGCCGGCGGGCTGAATTGACTCGGAAAGTCGAGGATGTTGCGCACCGTTGCCGCCCGGAACGCGTAAATAGATTGAGCGTCGTCTCCCACGACGGTCAGACCAATGCCGCCCGGCTTCAACGCCAGGAGGATGCTGGATTGGAGGCGATTGGTGTCCTGGTACTCGTCCACCAACACGTGGTCGAAACGCTCGCCGATGTGCGCCGCCAAGCCCGGGTCGCTCATCATCTGCACCCAGTAGAGCAGCAGGTCGTCGTAATCGAGCACGCCTTGCGTCTGCTTGGCCTCCACATAGCCCGCGAACAACGTTCGCAGCTGTTCCTCCCAGCCAGCGCACCACGGGAAATGCCCTTGCAGGACGGCCGCCAGCGGCATTTCGGCGTTGACAGCACGCGAGTAGATGGAGAGGCAGGTGCCCTTGGTCGGAAACCGGCTTTCGGTCTGGGAGAGGCCCTGCTCGTGGCGG
>DATAPW010000003.1:0-29705 GCA_036265005.1 Acetobacteraceae bacterium
CACCTCGGACAACCATTGGCGGGCGTTCTGCGCGAAGTTCGACCGTCCCGACCTGCTGGCGGACGAACGGTTCACCACCAACGCGGATCGGGTGAAGAACCGGCCGGCGTTGCGGGAAATCGTCGCGGCGATCGTGGCCGAGTACCCGATCGCTGCTTTGGAGCAGATCATGGATGCGGCGAATATTCCGTTTTCGCCGGTGCGCACGCCATCGGATCTGTTTGACGATCCACAGCTCAATGCGTTCGGGCGCGCGCTGGCGGTGCGGATGCCGAAGGGCAATGTCGCGAACCTGCCGGGGCTGCCGTTCTGCATCGACGACGAGGCGCCGGCATTGCGGATGCAGCCGCCCGGTGCAGGCGAGCACACCGATGCGATCCTGTCGGCACTGGGCTATTCGCCCGAGCGCATTGCCGAACTGCGGCGGAGCAGTGCGATAAGCTGAGACGCGGCGCGTCGTCCACGTTCACCGGCATCGCTGAAAATCGTTGCGGGACGCCTGGATGGATGCCTAACATTGTTGCGGGACGAACGGAATAGCCGTCGCCTCGAGGAAACGGAATCCAGGGAACCTCTGATCAATCGGTGTTTGTGGCCTGGCGCCTGTCCACCGCGTGGCGATCCTGGCCAAACCGCGGACCTAATCAGACCTCCCCAACGCGGAGGCTAGCGTGTTCGTAAAAGTTCCACAGCTAAGCGCCGACAAGGCCGCGCTGCAGTCCGTCGCAATCGGCCAACTCGGCATCGGCCCGATATCGGTTGGCAACCTGGTGCTCAACAACGTCGATTTCGCGATGTCGGCAGCCCAGGGCGTCCTGCAGAACATGACTGTCACGGTGACGCTGCACATCACCATTGAGTGGCATGTCCATGTCGGGCTGCCCGATGGCATTCCCGATATCGACGTCGGCGACACCTACGACCTCGGCTCTTTCGGCGTCTCCTTGCCGGTAGGCAATGTGGTGATACCAGGATTGAGCAACCTGAAGTTCCACATTCCGAATGTGACGGCGCAGAACCTGTCCGTCTCGGCCAGTCCCGTCGCATTGCAGCTGAACAACGTGACCGCCGAGCAGATCCATGCAGCCGACGTGACCTTGCCCGCGAACGGCTTCACCATAACCGGCCTCTCGTTGACATCCTTGACCGGCACCGGCCTCGGTGTTCCCGCTGCGACGGTGGGCCAGGCCACGGTCCGCCACATTCACGGCGACCCGGTGCAAATCCCGTCGTTCGCGCTCGGTGGGTTGCAATTGCCCGCGGTGCAGATCCCGTCGATCAGCAGCACGACGCCGCTGACCATTCCAGCGAACCTGGAGACCCTGTCGGCGGGCTTCGATGCCGGCATCCTGCGCGTCGCGATCCATATCACGCCATCGGTGCTCACCCACCTCGATCAGCTCGAGATAACCGGCGCCAACGCCAATGCGTCGGTCGGCCAGATCGTGCTGCATGACGTGACGCTGCCGTACGACGCGCTTAATCTCACCCTGTCGCAGATCGGGATCGACACGATCCAGATCCCGGCATTCACCGTAGCGTGAAGGAGTAAGCCGATGCCCCCGCCCGACGCACCCAAGGTCGTCATGGTCCCGGTGAAGCGCTACGACATCAACCTCACGCTGCATGACATCCTCACGCCGCTCACGCAGATGGCGCAGGCTGGCCAGGCGCCATCCGCAGGTCCCGACGTGCAACAGCACGTGCAGCAATTGAGCGATCTGGCCGGCCAGCTCAGGGATGTTGTCAATCGGCTCAATAAGGTCGATCCGAGCCTGCTGGCTCCGACGCCACGGAAGGATCCGCCCGGCAGCTGACCGGGCGGTTTCCTACGCCTGCACCACCACCTGGCCATGCATATGCGGATGCAGGCCGCAGATGTAGTCGTATGTGCCGGCCTGTTCGAACTTGTAGGCAAAGCTGTCATCGCTATCCATCGGATGCGACTTCACCTTCAGCGTCGGCACCACCACGCTGTGTGGAATGTCGTCGTGGTTCACCCATGTGACCGTCGTGCCGACCGGCACGGTCAGCGGCGTCGGCGCGAACGAGAAATTGTCGATCACCACTTCGGCTTCGGCTGCCGCAGCGATGCGCGCCCGCGTGCTGATCAGCACGACGACGCCGGCCCCCACGGCCCGACGCAGCAATGCGCGTCGGGACCCCTTCATCTCGATCATGGTGCGTCCTTCAGCCCGCCAGCGGTGTATCGACGATGGCAAGCGGTGCGTTGGACGACACCAGGCTGACGCGCGCGATGCCCAAATGCTGTTTCAGCTCTGCCGCGGGCACCAGCATCGGACCGGGGCTTTTCGCGGTTCCCGGAGCCGGCTGCGGAAATGCCGTCGAGCAGACCGTGTGGAACGCGACATGGCCTTCCACCTTCTGCATCGTCTGGTGGATGTGGCCGTTCAGCACGGTGACCGAGCCGAACTTCTTCAGGTAGCTCAGGGCCTGCGCGCCATCGCCGGTGCCCCAACCCCAATCGGCATAGACCGTCCATAGCGGCACGTGCGCGAACACCACGATCGGCGTGCTGGCGGTCAGGGGCTTCACATCGTCTTCCAGCCACTCGAGCTGTTCGTGGCCGAGGTTGCCCAGGCCGTTGCCTTGCAGGTTCACCACATTCACCAGGCCGATGAAGTGCACGCCGTTGGCGTCGAAGCTGTACCAGCCGTCGCCTTTGGTGCCCTTGCCGAAGCGGTTGAGGTAGCTCTTGCCATCCTCCTCGAGGATGTCGTGCTCGCCCGGCACCGTGTGCAGCGTGAGCTTCGTGCCGCCCATGAGCTGCGCCGCGGTGTCGAACTGTCCCGGCTTGGAGAGATGCGTGATGTCGCCGGTATGGATCATGAATGCCGGCTGCTTCGGCATTGCCGCGATGTTGCCCAGCGCGTCCTGCAGCGTCGCAGTGACATTTGGATTGGCTGGCTTGTCGAAGCCCAGGTGGCTGTCGCTGATCTGCACAAAGCTGAAGGCGTCGTTGGTGGCGGCTTCTGCGCTGCCGATCAGGCGTGACCTCGGCACGCCGCCGGCCACGGTCCACACCATGGCGGTGCCCGCCCAGGTCATGCATTTCAGAAAGCCGCGGCGTTGCATGTCGCCCGGCCCGGTGGTGGAATCGCTGTTCATGGGACAACTCCCGCTAACCCGAGGTCCGCCCTTCGGCCTCGGCTGCATGCTCTACCGGCGCCGCCCGGGGGTTATTCCAGCCGCTGCGTGGAATAAGTCGTTGCCAGGCCCGGTATGGGGTGCGGCAGCAAGCAGTCAGGACCCAGGCCTTGCCCCAGGACGACAGACGCAGACGATTCGAGTTGCTCGCACTGCCGCACCTCGATGCCGCCTACAACCTTGCCCGCTGGCTGGCGGGCAACACGACCGATGCCGAGGACGTTGTGCAGGACGCGTACCTGCGGGCATTCCGGTATTTCGACGCGTTCCAGGGAGGGAATTTTCGCGTGTGGCTGCTGACCATCGTTCGCAACGCTTTCATCACCTGGGTGAAGGAGAACCGCTCGGGCCGCATGATGTTTGTCCCCGACACGCCGGTGGCGCAGACCGCCGACACCGAAGAAACCATGTGGGGCAGCCGGCCGCGCGACCCGGAGTCGTTGCTGCTCGAGAGCATCGACAGCCAGACGCTCAGCCGGTTGATGGAACAGCTGCCGCTTGAGTACCGCGAGGTGCTGTTGCTGCGCGAGGTGGAGGACCTTGCCTACAAGGAGATCGCCGACGTCACCGGCGTGCCGATCGGCACCGTGATGTCGCGCCTGTCGCGTGCCCGGCTCAGTTTGCGAAAGCTGTGGCTGCAGCAGGCGGAAACGGAGAATGCACATGGAGTGTGACCGCGCCGCTGGAATGCTGTCGGGGCTGGTCGATGGCATGTTGGGGCTGTTCGCACGGGTGCGTGTGACCCGCCATATCGCGGGGTGCAGCGAATGCGCCGCCAAGCTGGAGGAGTTGCGCGCCATGCAGGTCGCGGTTCGTACGAACCTGCCGTATCACCGTGCGCCGCCCGGCCTGGCAGCGCGCATCGGCGCAGCCCTGCCGCGCGAGATGGCCCCGCGTGAGGTGCGGCCGTGGTTCCGCATGCCGGCCTTCGGCATGGCCGGGACCGGACTGGCCGGCGCGCTTGCCGGCGTGGCGCTGACCGTGCTGGTGCTGGGTGGTCAGCCCGGCAGCCAGGGCGATGCGGTGCAGAGCGTGATCGGCAGCCATATCCGCTCGCTGCAGGCCGAGCATCTGACCGACGTGCTGACCAGCGACCAGCACACGGTGAAGCCATGGCTGTCGGCACGACTGGATGTGTCGCCACAGGTGGTGGAGCTGAAGGACAAGGGGTTTCCGCTGGTCGGCGGCCGGATGGATTATGTGGACGGGCACCAGGCGGCGGTGGTGGTCTACCGGCACGCCAAGCACGTGATCAACCTGTTCGCCTGGGCATCGCCGGGCAAGGCCAACACGGGGCTGCGCGCGGAATCACAACAGGGCTTCAACCTGGTGACCTGGCGGCATGACGGCATCACGTATTATGCGGTGTCCGACGTCGAGGCCGACCAGTTGGAGGAATTTGCCCGCTTAATCGTGCAGGAGGGCTGACGCCAGGACCGTCATCTCGCGAAGGCGAGGATCCAGGCGCGAACAGCGCGGTTACATCATCCGATCTTCCGGCGGCACCAGGTAAAGCGGCGTCTCGCCGGCCAAAGCGCGGCGGATGTTGGCAACCGCGCGCTGCAGGCCCACAGCCCCCATCCCGGATATCGCCGCAGCCGAGTTGTGCGGCGAACCGATCACGTTCGGCAACGTCATGAACGGCTGGTCCATCCGGAATGTCCCATGCCGGATCGGCTCGATCCACCAGGCATCGATGCAGGCGGTGAACTTCGGAAACGCCACCAGGCGTTCATACAGCGCGCGCTCATCGACAATCTCGCCGCGCGCGACATTCACCAGGATCGCGTCGTCCTTCATCCGCGCAAGCTGCGGTGCACCGATCAGCCCCAGCGTCGCCGGCGTCAGCGGCGTGCAGATCACCAGCAGGTCGCTGCTCTCCAGCAGCGCATCGAGCCGATCCGGTGTGCCGATCCAATCGGTGGGCTCTTCGCTGCGGCCACGCCGGTTGATCGCGTGCACGCGCATCCCGATGCCGCGCGCCAGCCGCGCCGTCGCGATGCCGATGCCGCCGAACCCCAAAATGCCGCACACGCCGCCTGCCAGCATGCGGTTCCGTGCGAACTGGTTGAATTCGCCCCGTGCGAGTGCGCCATGTTCCACCAGCAGCCGTTTCGCTGCCGCCAGTGCCATCGCCAGCGCGTGTTCCGCCATCGGTTCGGCATAGGCGCCCCCGTTGGTCGCCACCTGCACCCCCGCCGGCATGTCCGCCAGCGGCACGAAGTCGATGCCGGCGTTGATGAATTGCACCAGCCGCGCATCCTTCAGCAGCGCGATCTCGCCCTGGCGCAATTCCCTGGTGGTGCGCGCCAGCACGGCGTCCGCTTTGCGCAGCGCGCCGGCGCGTCCTGCGTCGTCCAGATCGGCCAGGTAGACGACATCGGCTGCGCCCGCCATCGCATCGGCCACGATCTGCCGCCCACCTCCCTCCAGCTCGTAGATCACCACCAGCGTGCTCATCCGCGTGCTTCCTTCAGAACCATGAGGCCTTGTCGACAATGTTGCGCAACGGCTTGCCATCCAGGAAGGCGCGGCAATTGTCGATCATGATCTGGTAGCGCCGCTCATCCAGGTGCGGCCCATAGCCCGCCATATGCGGCGTCATCAGCACATTCGGCATGGTCCATAGCGGATGATCCGACGGCAGCGGCTCCTGCTCGTAGACATCCAGCGCCGCGCCGGCAATTTCCCCGGCAGTCAGCGCCGCCACCAGGTCGTCCAGCTTCGTCGTCAGGCCTCGGCCGATATTGATGAAGAAGGCGCTGCGCTTCATGCGCTGGAAGCGGGCGCGGTTCATGAAGCCTTCCGTCGCCGGCGTGTGCGGCACCGTCAGGATGACGAAGTCGGCGCGCGGCAGCAGCGAGTCCAATGCATCCGGCTTATGCAATTCGGCGACTCCAGGCGGAGTATCGCTCCGCCGCGCGTCCGTCGCCAGCACGGTCATGCCGAATCCGGCAGCGAGCCGCGCCGTCTCGGCGCCGATGCCGCCGACGCCGACAATCAGCGCCGTGGCTTCCGGCAGTGCCACGACACCGCGATTTTCGCCCTGCTTCTTCCATTCGCGCCGGAGCTGTTGCGGGATATACACATGCAGCCCGCGCGCGAAGGCCAGCACGAAGGCCATGATGTGCGTGCTGATGTGGTCATTGAAGATTTCCCGGAAGTTGGTCACCGACAACGCGTGCTCGATCATCTCGGGATAGTAGTAGCCGGCGGCGGGAGCGGCCTGCGGCGCCTGCAGCCAGCGCAGCCGCTTCGCCTTCGCCAGCAGCTCGCGCGGCAGCCAGCCGAACGCCGCCTCGGCATCGACGATTTCCCGTTCCGCTGTCGCCTGGTCTTCCGCAATCACCACGCGCACCTCAGGCATCGCTTCGGCGAGTTGCCTGCCCCAGCCCCGGGTAATGTCGGACTGCGGCGGCAGCATGACGAACTTGAACGTGTTGGCGCCTGACATGGCCGTATGCCTCCGCTGGTGAGATGCGATAATGGATCGACCATCCGGTGGTGAAAAGCAAACCGATGCATCCCCTGCTCAATGCCGGCTTCCGGCCACTCTTCCTGGCCGCCGCAGGCTGGTCGGCCCTGTCGTTGGCAGTGTGGCTGTCGGTGCTGGCGGGCGATGTGGACCTGCCGAGCCGCTTCGACCCGCTGACCTGGCACATCCACGAAATGCTGTTCGGCTTCATCATGGCCGCGGTCGGCGGCTTCCTGCTCACCGCGATTCCGAACTGGACCAATCGGGCGCCGGTATCCGGAATGCCGCTTCTCGTGCTGACGGCGCTGTGGCTGCTGGGGCGCGTCGCCTGCCTGCTGTCCGCAATGCTGCCCGGCTGGGTTGCGCCGATCGCTGACCTGGCGTTCGCCGCCGCACTCGAGGCGATCGCCGCGCGGGAATTGTTCGCCGTCGGCAACCGGCGGAACGATCCGTTGCTCGCCCCGGTGCTCGTGCTGGCCGTTGCCAACCTGCTGATGCATCTCCAGTCGCTTGGCATCGCCGTGCCGGTGGGACTTGGCTGGCGCCTCGGCATCGCCGCGGTGATCGTGCTGATCTCGGTGATCGGCGGCCGCATCATCCCGACATTCACGCGCAACTGGTTGACGATGCGCGGCGCGACCCACCTGCCGATGCCGCCAGGCGTTCTCGATCGTGTCGCCCTCGGTGCATTGCATGCCGGGCTGATCGCGTGGACGTTCCTGCCCGCGTGGCCGCCGGTGGGTGTGCTGCTGCTGGCCGCCGCTGCGCTGCATGCCGCGCGGCTGGCGGGATGGCGAGGTGAGGCGACGCTCTCGGAACCGATCCTGCTGATCCTGCATGTCGGTTATCTCTGGCTGGTGGTGGGTGTCGCCTTGCTCGGCCTGTCGATGGTGACGGATGCAGTGCCCGCCGCTGCCGCGACCCACGCACTGACCGCCGGCGCCATGGGCACGATGATCCTTGCGGTGATGACGCGTGCCACCCTCGGCCATACCGGTCGCGCACTGCACGCGGACGCAACGACCATGCTGCTCTACGCCCTGGTGACGGTCGCCGCCATGCTGCGCAGCGTCGCCGCCTTCGCGGTCGATGAGCAGGCCGACCTGCTGGAGGTCTCGGGCCTGGCGTGGGTTGGTGCATTTGTCCTGTTCGTTGCCCAATACGGGCCGATGCTGTTGGCGCCGCGCAGGTGACGAGGCAATACTGCACCGCCGGCAGCAAGGGATGGCATGGATGAAAGCGGTGGTGTGCGAGGCGTTCGGTGGTCCGGAGGTATTGGCACTGCGTGACGTGCCCGATCCGCCGCCGCCTGGGCCCGGTGAGGTGCAGGTCCGCATCGAGGCGCGCGGCGTGCAATACGTGGACGTCCTGATGCTGGCCGGCAAATACCAGTTTCGCCCGGAACCGCCGTTCATTCCTGGTGGCGAGGCCGCCGGCATCGTGGTGGCAGTCGGACCCGGCGTGACGCAGTTCCAGATCGGCGACAAGGTGATGAGCCGGCACAGCCTTGGCGCATGCGCCGAACTGGGCAATGCCAAGGCGGCGCTGTGCGACCTGGTGCCGCACGGCATGTCGCTCGAAGCCGCCGGCGTGTTCCGCGGCGCCTATTCGACCGCGTATCATGCACTCTTGCAGCGCGGCCGGCTGCAGGCGGGCGAATGGGTGCTGGTGCACGGCGCTGCCGGCGGCATCGGCATCGCAGCGATCCAGGTGGCCAAGCTGTTCGGCGCCAAGGTAATCGCCACGGCCAGTACCGAGGAAAAGCGCAGGGCCTGCCTGGAGGAAGGCGCGGATCACGCGATCGACTACCAGGGCGGCTTCATCGACCAGGTGAAGGAACTCACCGGCGGCCGCGGCGTCGATATCGCCTACGATCCGATCGGCGCGCAGGTGACGGACGATTCATTGCGCTGCCTGGCGTGGTGCGGACGCCTGTTGATCCTGGGATTTCTCGGCGGCGGCCCGACCAATATCCGCAGCAACTACCTGCTGATCAAGGGCATCGATGCGATCGGCGTGCGCATCGGTGGCCTGAACGACGCCGATCCCGACCTGGCAATCGCCAACATGAAGGCGCTGGCCGCACTCGCCGCCGAGGGCAAGCTGAAGCCGCGCATCTCGCACCGTTTCAAGCTGGCGCAGGCAGCCGAAGCGATGCAGGCGGTGATCGACCGCAAGGTGATCGGCAAGGCCGTGCTGGTTTCCGGTTGACGCCTATTGTCATTGCGAGGAGCGCTGCGACGAAGCAATCGGCCGCCAGTTGGCGTTCACATTTGGCGCGAGTTTCGCCCATCGCTACGCTCCTCGCATCGACACCGGGACCAAACCGACAAATTCCAGTCACGCCGATAACAACCAGGCGCGGAAGACCGCGAAGCGCTCCCGCGTTGCCAGCCATGCGCAAACCGCTCTAGCCTTGTCGGAACCCATCGGGAGGACAAAGGCCGTGGACCGCACCGCATTCGAGGCAGAGCTGCAGCGTGACGGCTACCAGGTCGTGCAGAACACCATGCAGCCCGGCGCGATCAATCCGGAGCATGCGCACGATTTCGATGCGCGCCTGCTGGTCGTCGCCGGCGAGATGACAATCGTCGCCGAAGGACAACGCAACACCTACAAGGTCGGCGAAACGTTCAGCATGACCAACGGCTGCCGCCACTCCGAACAGGCCGGCCCGGAAGGCGCGACCTACGTCGCCGGACGCCGCAAGCCCGCTACCCACTGAACCGAGGAACCGACCTATGCCCGAGCCAGGCCGCGCCCTGCCGCAACCCACGCCGGAAACGCAACACTTCTGGGACGGCACGCAGGCCGGTGAGCTGCGCCTGCAACGCTGCGACGCGTGCAGCAACGTGTATTTCCCGCCACGGCCGTTCTGCCCGAAATGCGCCTCGCGCAAGGTGTCGGTGTTCAAGGCGAGCGGCAATGCGATCCTCGACAGCTACGTGATCCATCATCGCAAGGTGCCCGGCTTCGAGCCGCCCTACGCGATCGCCGTGGTGAAGCTCGCCGAAGGCCCGCGCATGATGACCAACATCGTCGAATGCCCGCAGACGCCCGAGGCATTGCAGCTCGACATGAAGCTGGAAGTCGTATTCCAAAAACAGAACGACACCGTGACGCTGCCGTTCTTCCGTCCGGCGAAGGGGTAGGCCGATGCCACACAACACAGTTGCCGTCGTCGGCGCCGCGGAGACCACCAAACTGGGCGTCATCCCGGACATGTCGCAGATCCAGCTGCACGCCGATGCGGCGCTGAACGCGATGGCGGATTGCGGGCTCAAGCCGAAGGACATCGACGGCGTCGCCACAGCGGGCGAGACGCCGGTGCAGATTGCGCATTACCTTGGCATCACGCCGACCTGGGTGGACGGCACGTCGGTCGGCGGTTGCTCGTTCATGATCCACGTGCGCCACGCCGCCGCTGCGATCGAGGCGGGCCTGGCAAAGACAATCCTGGTCACGCACGGCGAAAGCGGCCGTTCGCGCGTCGGCAATCCGCCGCGTTCGGTGCCGCCCTCATCACTCGCGGGCCAGTTCGAGCAGCCGTACGGTCCGATGGGTCCGCCCAGCCTGTTTCCGATTCCAGTGCTGCGCTACATGAAGACCTACGGCGTGACGCACGAGCAGCTCGCCATGGTCTCCGTGGTGCAGCGCGAATGGGCCGGCAAGAATCCGCGCGCCACGTTCCGCGATCCGATCACGGTCGAGGACGTGCTTGGCTCGCGCATGATCGCCTATCCGCTGCGCCTGCTGCAATGCTGCCTGGTGACCGACGGCGGCGGCGCGCTGATCCTGACGTCCGCTGACCGCGCCAAGGATTTTCCGACGAAGCCGGTCTACATCCTGGGCACCGGAGAAAGCGTCGAGACCCCGATGGTCAGCCAGATGGAAAGCTTCACCTCGTCGCGCGCGTTCAGCGTGGCAGGCCCGACGGCGTTCCGTGAAGCGGGCATCAGCCACAAGGATGTCGATCACCTGATGATCTACGATGCCTTCGCGCATCTGCCGTTGTATGGACTGGAGGATCTCGGCTTCGTGCCGCGCGGCGAGGCAGCACGCTTCATCTCGGAGCGCAATACGGCGCCGGGCGGCAAGCTGCCGCTGAACACCAACGGCGGCGGGCTGTCGTATATGCACTCCGGCATGTACGGGATGTACGCGCTGCAGGAGAGCGTGCGGCAGATGCGCGGCATCGCGCCGGCGCAGGTTCCGGGCGCAAAGATCTCGGTCTGCCACGGCGTCGGCGGCATGTTCGCCGCATCGGGGACGATCATCTTCAGCAACCAGGCGCCGTAGTCCCGCTATGACCGATCATCTGTTCTCCGGCCTGAAGGTCATCGACTGCGCAAGCTGGATCGCCGGGCCGGCAGCCGCGACGATCATGTCGGATTTCGGCGCCGATGTGATCAAGATCGAGCCGCCCGGCGTCGGCGATCCCTGGCGCGCACGCAGCACCAGCGGCGCACCGAACGACTACTACTGGCAGTTGACCGCGCGCAACAAGCGCAGCCTGGCGCTGGATTTGAAGCACGAGGCAGGCCGCGCCGTGCTGTATCGCCTGGCGGCCGAAGCCGATGTGTTCGTGACCAACTTTCCGCTGCCGGTACGCGATCGGTTGAAGCTGGCGCCTGGGGATCTGCTGCCGCTGAACCCGCGGCTGATCTACGCGTCGTTCACCGCGTATGGCGAGGCGGGCGAAGAGGCGGCGAAGACCGGCTTCGACTCCACGGCGTACTGGGCGCGCACCGGATTGATGGATGCGGTGCGGGCAGACGAGGACACGCCGCCGGCGCGGTCTGCGCCGGGAATGGGCGACCATCCCAGCGCGACGGGCCTGTACGCGGCCATCGTCACCGCGCTGTACCGCCGCGAAAAGACCGGACGCGGCGGGGTGGTCACCTCGTCGTTGCTGGCAAATGGCCTGTGGGCGAATGGCTGCTTCGTGCAGACGCGCCTGTTCGGCGAACCCGTGCCGCACCGTCCGCGGCGCGAGCAGGCGCCAAATGCGCTGGCCAATCACTATCGCTGTCGCGACGGCCGCTGGTTCATCATGGCGCTGTTCAACGAGCAGCGTCAGCTGCGCCCGTTGCTGACCGCGATCGGCCGCGAGGAACTGGCCAGCGATCCACGCTTCGCCACCAGTGAAGCGCGCAAACTGAACGCACATGCGCTGGTGGTTGAGCTGGACGCCGTGTTCGCCACGCGCGACATGGCGGAATGGCGGAAGATACTCGACAGCGTGGGGGTGACATTCGGCGTGGTGGGCAGGACGGACGACACCGCAGACGATGCGCAGATGCGGGCAATCGGCGCGCTGGTGCCGTTCGCCGATGGCAAGACGCTGACGGTATCGAGCCCCTTCAACCTCGACGGCGAGGCGAAGGTGGCGCCGCGCCGCGCTCCGGCGGTGGGACAGCACAGCGAAGACGTGCTGCGCGAGGCCGGCTACGGCGCGGACGAAATCGGCCAGCTACGGAAATTGGGCGTGCTGGCCTAATCGGTGGCGGAATGCACAGCGCATTCCGCCAAACCGGACCCTACCCGCAGGCCACCGAATAGATATCCTTCACGCCTTGCGGCAGGTTCATCGACTGCCAGGTCTCGCCACCGTCCAGCGTGCCGAACACCTCGCCGTCATAGCGTGCGGCGAGATACACCTGCTTCGGGTCGGTCTGGTGCGGCGTCACCGACATGATCGTGCCGTGCACCTGCACCTTGTCGAAGCGCTGCCAGGTTTTCCCCTTGTCCTGGCTGCGATAAACCGCACCGTCCTTGCTTGCCGCCGCGACGCTCAGCGCCGAGTACAGCGTGTTGGGGTCGTTCGGCGATACCTTGATGTCGCGCCCATAGGTGGTCGGCGAAAACCGGCCGACCTCGAGGTCCTGCCAGCTTTCGCCATCGTCGCCGGTGCGGAACAGGCCCATGCGCACCGCAACGATCACCGCATCCGGATCGGCGGCGCTGATGGCGATCGCGTGGCCGTCCAGCATGCCTTCATCCGATGTGTCGCTGGCGATCTTGCTCTTCAAATGCGGCAGCTTCGCCAGGCGGATCAGGTCGGTACTGCAATCCTTCCATGTCTCGCCGCCATCGGTGGTGCGCATCACGCCGCCGACCTCCAGCGCCGCAAAGATCGTCCCTGGCTTGCTGGGATGCTGCGCCATGCGCATGACGCGCAGGCCGAACGGCATCACGCAGCGCGTCGGCATGTTGGGATCCGGCAGCTTCTTCCAGGTCTCGCCGCTGTCCTCGCTGCGATACACCGCGAGCGGCGAACCGCCGGCATAGACCAGCTTCGGATTGCCGGCATCGACCAGGAACGACCAGATCTCCATGTTCTTGTCGGGGAAATTGGTGCGCCTGAAGGTCTTGCCACGGTCGGTGCTGCGATACACGCCGTCATGCGTGCCGGCGAGCACGATATTTGGATCGGTCGGGTGCACGAACACCGTGTTGCTGTTGTGATCGCTGATCACGTGCTCCCACACGCCGGTCTCTGCCGGGCGGCGGAACACGCCGACGGCTCCTTTGTCCTTGTCGCTCCGGCCGACAGTTCCGGCCACGCTGGCATAGACGTTTGCTTGGCTTGCCATGGTCCGCTCCTCCCATCCTCGGTGGGGGAAGGCTACGCCATAAGCGGCGGGGTTGACAGTGGGGGCGCTTCACCGCCTTGCTGATCGCAAAGTAGCGGAGGGAAAGCTGCCATGCCGAACGTTCCAGCCGATCGCCTGATGGAGATCGCCAAGGGTCTGTTGCTCGCTGCCGGCGCGTCGGCCGAGGAGGCCGCGACGATTGCGCGCTACAACATCGGCGCGAACCTGGTCGGCCATGATTCGCACGGCATCATCCTGATTCCGACCTACATCGAACGCATCAAGGTCGGCCACATCGTGCCGGGCGCCCCATGGAACATCACCGAGGAGACCCCGACCACAACGGTGATAGATGGCAACTGGGGTTTTGGCTACGTCGTCACCGATCGCGCGATGCGCTACACGATCGACAAGGCCAAGAAGCAGCAGGTCGCCGCTGCGACGGTGTACCGCCAGAGCCATGTCGGCCGCCTCGCGTCCTATCCGCTGATGGCGGCGCGCGAAGGCATGATCGCAATGATCACCGCCGACTCAGGGCGCAGCGCCAAGGCGGTGGCGCCGTTCGGCGGCGCGAAGGCGCGACTGGGCACCAATCCGATCTGTTTCGCCATCCCCTCCAACCTGGAGGGCCCGCTGTTCTTCGACATGGCGACCTCCGCCGCGGCCGCGGGCAAGATCAATGTCGCAACGGCGCGCGGTGAGCAGGTGCCGGCGGGCTGGCTGATCGACGCCGACGGCAAGCCCTCCACCGATCCGCGCGTGCTGAAGCAGGGTGGCGCATTGCTGCCGGTCGGCGGCGCCGAGGGCTACAAGGGGTATGGCCTCGCGACCGTTGTCGAGATCCTGTCCGGTCTGCTGACCGGTCTCGGCTTCGGCGTGGAGCCGACGGGACGTCATAACGATGGCTGCTTCATCGCAGTATTCAACGTGTCCGCGTTCCGCAACCTCGAGACGTTCAAGAACGAGGTGACGGAGTTCGCGCAATACCTGAAGGCGACACCGCCGGCGCAGGGCTTCACCGAAGTGCTGTATCCTGGCGAGATCGAGTTCCGCCGCGAGCAGGACCGTCGCAAGAACGGCATTCCGGTGGAGGATGCCACCTGGAAGAAGTTACAGGAACTGGCTAAGGGTTACGGCATCGCCGATAAATTGGGGTTGTGACTATGCCTGATCTGGTCATCCGCAACGGGACAGTCATCGACGGCACCGGCGGCCAGCCGTTCGAGGCCGATGTGGCGATCAGCGACGGCAAGATCGCTGCCGTCGGACAGATCGCCGCCGGGGGCACGGAAGAGATCGACGCGCGCGGCATGCTGGTAACGCCTGGCTTCGTCGATCCGCACACGCATTATGATGCGCAGGCGACCTGGAGCAGCCGCATCACGCCGTCATCGTGGAACGGCGTCACCACCACGCTGTTCGGCAATTGCGGAGTCGGCTTCGCGCCCTGCCTGCCGTCGCAGCGCGACATGCTGGTGAAGCTGATGGAGGGCGTCGAGGACATCCCGGAGGTCGTGCTGACCGAAGGCCTGCCCTGGAACTGGCAGAGCTTCCCGGATTTCCTGGATGCCCTCGATGCGCGCCACTACGACATGGATGTGGCGACCCAGGTGCCGCATGCCGCCTTGCGCGTGTTTGTCATGGGCGAGCGCGGCGCGGACCGGGAGCCTGCCAACGAGCAGGACCGCAGCGAGATGGCACGCCTCGCCGCCGAAGGGATCAAGGCTGGCGCTCTGGGTTTCTCCACTTCGCGCACCTTGAACCACAAGACATTGGACGGCCGTTCCATCCCGACGCTGAACGCCGAGGAGGCCGAGTTGGCGGCCATCGCCGGCGCATTGCGCGAACTCGGCGAAGGCTGGATGCAGGTGATCTCCGACTTCGACGATGTTGCAGACGAGTTCGCGATGTTGCGCCGGCTGGTGGCGATTTCGCGCCGGCCGATGGCGATCACGTTGCTGCAACGCGACAACAGGCCTGAGGAGTGGCGGCGTCTCGCCGGTTGGATTGCCGACGCCAATACCGCGGGACTGCCGATGCTCGGCCAGGTGCTCACCCGGCCGACCGGCATCCTGCTCGGTTTCGAAATATCGCAGAATCCGTTCGTCAACCGGCCGAGTTACCAGCGCATCGCATCACTGCCGTTCGATCAGCGCATTGCGGTCCTGCGGCGGCCCGAATTTCGCGCGCAGTTGATTTCCGAGACAAGCGGCGACAGCGGGATGGGACGTCGGGTTGCCAAATGGGATCGGATCTTCCCATTGGGTGATCCGCCGAATTACGAGCCGTCACCCGACGCCAGTGTGGCGGCGATGGCATCACGCCAGGGGCGCGCGCCGGACGAGGTTGCCTACGACCTGCTGCTGGAACGCGACGGCAAGGCGATCCTGTATCGGCCGCTGTCCAACTACAGCTACGGCAACCTCGACACCGTGCACGACATGCTCTCGCACGATGCGACCATCGTCGGCCTCGGCGACGGCGGCGCGCATGTCGGCGTGCTGTGCGACTCGAGTGCGATCAGCTACCTGCTGACCCACTGGACGCGCGATCGCACGCGCGGCGAGAAATTCCCGCTGCCCTGGGCGATCAAGCGCCTGACACAGGATTCCGCCAGCGCAATCGGTTTGCGCGACCGCGGTGTGGTCGCGCCAGGCTACAAGGCCGACATCAACGTGATCGACTATGATCGGTTGCAACTTCGCCCGCCCGAGGTGGTGTATGATCTGCCAAGCGGCGGCCGTCGCCTGGTGCAGCGCACCGACGGTTATGTCGCCACGATCGTCTCCGGCGTGCCGGTTTATCGCGACGGCGAACCGACGGGCGCATTGCCCGGACGGCTCGTGCGCGGCGCACACGCGGCGCCGGCATAAACGTGTCGTTTCGCGGTCAATCGCTGCGCCGCCTGGAGGACGTGCGCTTCCTGACGGGTCGCGGACGCTTCGTCGAGGACATCGACGTGCCCGGCCAGGCCTGGATGCAGGTCGTCCGTTCACCGCACGCTCACGCCACGATCAAACATCTGGACACCGCGGCAGCGCGCGCAGTTCCTGGCGTGCTTGGCGTCTTCACCGCGACGCACCTGGCCGATCTGGGTCCACTGCCATGCACTGTTCCGGTCGCCAGCGTCGCGCCGATGATCGTGCCGCCGCGCCATGCCCTCGCCGCGGACCGTGTGCGCCATGTCGGTGACCCGGTGGCCTTCGTGGTCGCCGAGACACGCAGCGGCGCGCGCGACGCGGCCGAACTTGTCGTGATCGACTGGCAGGTCCTGCCTTCCGTGGTGGATGCGCCGGCGGCGCTGGAAGCGGGCGCGGCGCAACTGTGGGACCAGGCGCCGGGCAATCTGTCGTACCGTTTCCAGAAGGGAGACCAGTCGGCAGTCCATGCGGCGATCGCCGGCGCAAACCACGTCGTCGAGCTGGAACTGGTCAACAACCGCCTGGTGATTTCCGCGCTGGAACCGCGCGGTGCAATTGCCCGGCATGATTCCGACGGGTTCCACTTGCTGTTCTCCGGCGCCGGCGTGCACGCACTGCAATCGCAACTGGCCGACAGCGTGTTCCATGTACCGCCGGAACAGATGCATGTCGCCTGTCCCGATGTCGGCGGCGGATTCGGTGTGAAGAACGCACTGTACCCCGAGTGGGTGATGCAGTTGTGGGCCGCGCGTGCACTCGGCCGGCCGATCAGGTGGATGAGCGAGCGGGCGGAGGATTTCATCACCACCGCCCAGGGTCGCGACAATGCCACCCGCGCACGCCTGGCCCTGGATGCCGAAGGTCGCTTTCTGGCACTGGATGTTTCCACTGTCGCCAATCTCGGCGCCTATCTGTCGTCCGGCGGTCCCGGCAGCTCCACCAATGCGCCGGCCAATGCGATGGGAAGTGGCTATGTCATCCCGGCGATCTTCATGGACGTGCATGGCGTGTTCACCAACACCGTGCCGATCGATGCCTATCGCGGCGCCGGCAAGCCTGAAGTCAACTACATGATCGAGCGCCTGATCGACGAAGCCGCGCGGCGCTGCGGCTTCGATGCCATCGAACTGCGCCGGCGAAATCTGGTCACCGAGTTTCCCTACCGCAAGGCCCTTGGCACGATCATCGACTGCGGCCGGTTCGCTGCCAATCTCGACGATGGCATTGTTGCCGCCGACCGCTCGGGTTTCGCGGGGCGGCAGAATGCCGCGGAGCAGCAGGGCAGGCTGCGCGGCATCGGCGTGACCTGCTTCATGGAGACCGCGCGCGGCGCGCCGAACGAGGGCGCGGAGATCAGCTTCGAAGACAATGATCGCGTCGCGCTGCGGGTCGGCACGCAATCCAATGGCATGGGCCATGAAACGGCCTATGCACAGATCGCCGCCGACCTGCTCGGGCTGCCGATCGAGGCATTTCGCTACGTGCAGGCCGACACGCGCGAGGTACGCGCCGGCAATGGCCACGGCGGCGCGCGGTCCATGCACATGGGTGGCGCCGCGTTGTGCAAGGCCGTCGATACGATGCTGGCGAAGGGAACCGCGATCGCCGCACGGCTGCTGCAGGCATCGCCGGAGCAGGTCGTCTTCACCGATGGCCGGTTCACGGTTCGCAGCGACCCCGATCGCGCCATCGACCTGCTGGCCGTCGCGCGTGCGGCGCGTGATCCGGCGAACCTGCCGGACGGCATTTCTCCAGGTCTGGACACCTATGTCTGGAACCTGCTCGATGTCATCACCTTCCCGAACGGCTGCCATATCGCGGAAGTCGAGGTCGATCCCGACACCGGCGCCGTCACGCTGGAACGCTACACCGCGGTGGATGATTTCGGCACGCTGATCAATCCGATGCTGACGGTTGGCCAGGTGCAAGGCGGCGTCGCGCAGGGCATCGGCCAGGCGATGCTCGAACACACGGTGTACGATGCGGAGTCCGGCCAGATGTTGAGCGGCTCCTTCATGGACTATGCATTGCCGCGGGCAGACGACCTGCCGTCGCTGGACATCACGCTGTCCGGCGTGCCGACCAATGCCAATCCGCTTGGGGTGAAAGGGTCCGGACAGGCCGGCGCGATGGCGGCACCGCAGGCAATCATCGCCGCCGTACTGGATGCCCTGGCGCCACTTGGTGTGACCCATATCGACATGCCGGCCACGCCGGAACGTATCTGGCGCGCGATCAGGAGAACCAGCCATGGATAGCGAACCGCAGACCCGAATCGCGGCGGAGGACTATCTGGATGCGCTTGCGGCGCACGGCATCGAGCACCTGTTCTGCAATCCCGGCACCGACTTTGCGCCAATCGTCGAGGCCTTCGCGCGCGCCGCCCGCACCAACCGCCCGGTGCCGCAACCGATGGTGGTGCCGCACGAGAATGCCGCGCTTTCGATGGCGCATGGCTACACGATGGTCACCGGCAAACCGCAGGCGGTGATGCTGCACACCAATGTTGGCACGGCCAACTCGATCAACATGCTGATCGATGCGAGCCGCGATCGCATCCCTGTACTGCTGACGTCCGGCCGCACGCCGTTCACCGAGAGCGGTGCCAGCGGTTCGCGCAGTGCGCATATCCATTGGGCGCAGGAGATGTACGACCAGGCCGGCATGCTGCGCGAAGTGGTGAAGTGGGACTACGAGATGAAGCGCGGCGACCAGGCAGCCACCGTGGTGGATCGTGCCCTGGAACTCGCGATGGCATCGCCCAAGGGCCCGGTCTACCTGACGTTGCCACGCGAGGTGCTGGGTGAACCGGCGACGCCAACGACCGAAAGCGATCACGCGCATCGGGCCCGCCCGCGTGCGCCGGTGCCGGCGCCGGCGGATATCGATCAATTGGCCGAGTGGATCGCAGCCGCGCGCGCCCCGCTGATCATCACCGGCTTGCTCGGGCAGGATCCGCGCGATGCCGTGGTGCTGTCGCGGCTGGCGGAGAACTGGGCACTGCCGGTCATTCCGTACAACACCCGCTACTTCGCCATTTCCGCCAATCACTCGATGTTCCAGGGTTCGATGCCGCATCCGTTGCTGGAGAGCGCCGACCTGGTGATCGTTATCGAAGCCGATGTGCCGTGGCTCCCGAGCAAGGTGCAGCCGCCGGCGGGCGCGCGCATTGTGCAGATCGGCGAGGACCCGCTTTACGCGCGCTATCCGATGCGCAGTTTCCCATCCGACCTGACGATTACCGCGACAGCATTGTCCACCCTGGAGGCTTTGGAACAGGCGCTGCAAGGCCGCACAGATCGCCATGTGGACGAGCGGCGCGCGCGGCTCGTGCAGCGTTCAACTGACCTGCACGCCCAGTGGCGCGCCGAAGCGGGGCAGGCGGGACGCGGCAACAAGAACACCCTCGCCTGGCTGAATTATTGTCTGCGCGAGGTTGTTGATCGCGACACCATCGTGATCAGCGAATATTCGTTCCGCCAGGAATACTGTCCGCTGGAGACGCCGGGCAGCCTGTTCGCGGTCAGCGCGGCGGGCGGACTGGGCTGGGGTTTTGGCGCATCTCTCGGCGCCAAGCTGGCATCGCCGAACCGCCAGGTGGTGTCGGTGTTGGGTGACGGCGCCTACATGTTCGCCAATCCTACGGCGTGCCACTATGTCGCGCAGATGCAGAACCTGCCGGTGCTGACGGTGATCTATAACAACGCTCTGTATGGCGCGGTACGTGGTGCGACGCTGGACATGTACGGCAAGGGAGCCGCGGCGCAGGGCGACGGCCGCCTGCTCGCCGATCTGCCGGCACCGTCATTCGAGAAAATTGTCGCCGCACACGACGGGCACGGCGAACGCGTCGAGCGCCCCGCCGACCTGCCTGCGGCGTTGAAGCGCGCGGCGGCGGCGGTGCGCGCCGGCAAGCAGGCATTGGTGAATGTGATCTGCCCACCCTGACATGACCGGGCGTCAGCAACGCGCGAGGACATATGGCCACACTGGAGATCATCGGCGGGCCGCAAAGCAATTTTGTGCGCACCGCCCGCATCGGTTGCATGGAAAAGGGCGTGGCCTACACGCTGACGCCGGCGCGCCCGCACACGCCGGATGTCGATGCCATCCATCCGTTCGGCAAGATACCGGTGATGCGTCACGGCGACGTGGTGCTGTGCGAGACCAAGGCGATCTGCAGCTATGTCGACCTGGCATTCGAAGGGCCGCCGCTGATCCCGCGCGATCCCGTCGGTGCGGCGCGTACCGAGCAATGGATCTCGCTGATCAACACCGGTATCGACCTGATATTGGCCCGCGAGTATCTGCGGGCATATTTCTTCTCCGGTCTGCCGGACGGCGCGCCGGACCGCATTAGTATTGAGGCGACGCTGCCGAAAATGCGCGCCATCTTTGCCTTGCTGGATCGCGAATTTTCGCAACGTTCCTACCTGGCAGGCAACAATTTCACGCTGGCCGATGCTTTCCTGCTGCCACTGATGCACTACATGCGCCTGATGCCGGAAAGCGCTGAGATGGTACAGGCGTCGCCTCATGTCGTTGCCTGGTTCGAGCGTGTATCCGCGCGACCGAGTGTCAGGGAAACCGTGCCGCCACCGATGCCGGGCCGCGGCTGAGACCTGCACTCACTCCGCCACCGCAATGCGCGGCTTGGCCGGGCGGTCGCGATGGCCACTGAGCTCTGCGCCGGCCGACCGGTCGAAGCCCCGGCTCAGCAATGGCGCGGCCAGCGACACGGTGGCAACGGCGAGGAAGGCCACCGAGAAATCCGACAGCATCAGCACCGTGTGACCGAGTATCTTCTCTGACGCGGCAAGCGTTGCCGCGGACATCGCGATGCCCAGTGTCAGCGACATTTGCTGGAACGTGGTATAGAAGCTGGTGGCAGTGCTCATCTGCGGACGCGGCACGTCGGCATAGGCGATGGTGTTGTACGCCATGAACTGCAGCGACTGAAAAAAGCCGTTCAGCAGCAGCACAAAGTAGATCGCCGCGATCGGCCAGCTTGGTCGAAACCCTGCGCTTGCGGCGAGCAGCAGCGTGGCGACCAGGCCAATCCACATCAGCACGTTGCGGAAGCCGAGCCGGCGCAGGATCACCGGCGCGGCCAGGCGCATTCCGAGTGATCCCAGCGAACTGACGAAGGTGATCAGCCCGCTCTGTGCGGCGGACAGGCCAAAGCCAAGTTGCAGCATCATCGGCAGCAGGAACGGCATCGCGCCGACCGCAATGCGCGAGCAGGAACCGCAGAGCACGGACAGTCGGAAAGTCGGAATGCGCATCATGCGGAAGTCCAGCATCGGCTGCGGATGGCGACGCGCATGCAGCGCGTAGAGTCCGGCCGAGGCGATGCCTATGCTGACCAGCGCCAGTGCAAGCGTCCGCGACCCGACGCCGCGACTGCCCATCTCGATGCCGAACATGAACGATGCCAGTGCGGTGCCGGCGAGAACGAGCCCCAGCAGATCGAACGGCGATCGCGCCGGTTCGCGCATCTCCTCGATGTAGCGCGTGACAAGCACGATGCCGAGCAGGCCGATCGGCACGTTGATGTAGAAGATCCAGTGCCACGACAGATAGGTGACAATGAAACCACCGACTGGTGGCCCGAGGATCGGGCCGATGGTGGCGGGGATCATCAGCCACGCCATGGCGCGGACGAGTTCCGCCTTCGACACCGCGCGCAGCATGACCAGGCGGCCGACCGGCGACATCATCGCTCCGCCAACGCCTTGCAGCATCCGCGCGGCCACCAGGAAAGCCAGCGTGGGCGCCTGCGCACAGGCAACCGACCCGACGGTGAACAACGCAATGGCGGCACGGAATACCGTGCGTGAACCGAAGCGATCCGCCAGCTTGCCGCTGGCCGGGATGAACATGGCGAGCGTCAGCAGATAGGACGTCAGTGCGACGTTCATATGCAGTGGATCCGCATGGAAGCTGTTTGCCATCGCGGGCAATGCGGTTGCCAGCACCGTGCCGTCGAGCTGCTCCATGAACATGGCGCTGGCGACAATCAGCGATACGGTGCGAGCGCTGACCGGGGCTGGTGATTTCAAGATATTGGCTCGGGATCGGGCGGGTGCGACATGCCGGCAGAATGGCGTCCGGTTGCCTACAGCTCCACCTCCACCTCATCGAAGCGTGGGATCAGCCGGGTGTGGCACGCGGCACTGCGCGCCTCGATGTCTGCCAGCTCCGCACGCTCCGCCGACAGCGCACAGGGCACGGTTTCGTTCGCTTCGTTGTGGCGGACGAACTGGAAGCTGGCGCCGGTAATTGCCCGATTGGTGATGCTGGCGCGCACCATCATGCCGATCCAGTCGCCGTGTCTGTGTCCGCCGTGGCCGGTGTGGAACGAAAAGCTGCCCAGGCCGTAGAAGATCGGCTTGCCGCTATAAGCCTCCACGGCGAGCGAGTAGTGCGGACCATGCCCGATCACCAAGTCGGCGCCGGCATCGATCGCTGCATGGCCGATCTCGCGCATGTAACCCAGCAGGTCCTTGTGCAGGCCCCAATGGCACGACGCCACCACGATGTCCGCATTCGCACGCAACGCTGCCACATCGTCGGTGAAGGCACCCAACGAGTCGGGATCGGCCCAGGTGATGATGACGGGGGGAATGCCGGGGCGATTGAGCGGCGGAATCTCTCGACGAGTCTTGTGCATCGGCACCTGGTACGCGGTATGCGCGCGGATCACCGCGATGCCGGTGGAATTGGCGCCGGCCTCATGGTTGGTCGGCCAGTACACCGAGCTGCGCTGCAGGAAGCCGTAGCGGATGCCGTTGCGTTCGACGATGATCGGTGCGCGTGCCGCGGCCGCGTTGCTGCCGGCCCCGGTGTGCGGGATGCCGAGTTCGTCGAGCCGCGCGATGGAGGACGTGATCGCCGCCTCGCCATAGTTCACATTGTTGGCGATGCCGACCGCGCCGATGCCGGCCGACCGCAGCGCCTCGCCGGTCGGCGGTGAGGCGTAGAAGCCTTCGCTCTCCACTGCATGGCCGCGCGGCGGATCATAGAAGCAGCATTCCAGGTTGCTGAACACGATGTCGGCGGCATGGAATTCATCCTGCACGCGGGCGAACGGCGCGGTTGGATCATCGACATTCATCAGGTTGACATCGCCGGTGAGGATCATGCTGGCCATGCAGCAACTCTAACGATGCGCCACTGCGTTGCCAATCGGTACGCGCCGGGCGCAGTCTTGCAAAAGTCGATGGGAGGGGAGACGAAAATGCAAGGCGGACCGCTCGCCGGCATTCGGGTGATCGATCTGACCACGGTGGTGCTTGGGCCGTTCGCCACCCAGGTACTCGGCGACATGGGCGCCGACGTGATCAAGGTGGAATCGCCGGACGGCGACAACTGCCGTTGGATCGGGCCAAGCCGCAACCAGGGAATGGGTTCGTATTTTGCGATGCTCAATCGCAACAAGCGGAGCGTGGTGCTGGACCTGAAGCGGCCGGCGGCGAAGGACGCGCTGCTGCGCCTGGTCGATGGCGCCGACGTCTTCGTGCACAACATGCGGCTCGGCGCGGCGGAACGGCTCGGCCTCGGCTATTCGACCTTGGCAGAACGCAATCCGCGATTGGTCTATGCGTGCGCCTCGGGTTTCCGCAAGGGCAGCAGCAAGCAGGAGCATCCGGCGTTCGACGACCTGATCCAGGGGATGAGCGGGCTCGCCGCGTTGAATGCCGGTACGGACGGCGCGCCGCGCTATGTGCCGACCGTGGTGGTGGACAAGCTGACCGGCCAGACGCTGGCCTCGATGATCGGCATGGCATTGTTTCACCGCGAGCGAACCGGGCAGGGGCAGGAAGTGCACGTGCCGATGCTCGAAACGATGCTGTCCTTCCTGCTGGTCGAGCATCTGTGGGGCGGCGTGCTGAACCAGCCCGAACTGGGTCTCGGCTATCCGCGCATGCTGACGCCGCATAGGCGACCCTATGCGACGAAGGACGGTTACATATCGGTCATTGCGGTGAGCGATGCGCATTGGGGCAGGCTGTTCGCAGCGATGGACCGCGCCGCGTTGATCGAAGATCCCCGCTTCGCGACCATCGCGGCACGATCGGACAACGTCGATGCGCTGTATGGTACGCTGGCCGAAGGAATGCGTGAGCGCACCACCGCGGAGTGGCTGGAGATTCTCGGCAGCCTCGACATCCCGTGCGGGCCGGTCAATACGCTGGAGGATCTGTTGCAGGACGACTACCTGCGGGACACCGCATTCTTCCAACCGATGCGCCATCCGCTCGACGGCGACGTGACCATCACCGCGATACCGGCTCAGTTCTCTGCCAGCCCGCCGGCCGTACGCCGGCCTTGGCCGGCTCTCGGCCAGCACACCGAGGAAGTCCTGCGCGAGATCGGCTGCGACGAAGGCGAAATCAAGGCGATGATCAACTAACGCTGAGAGCCGCCCGGTTTTCTGCCGGATGAACACCATCACGCGAGCGCAGCCGCTCGTGTGTGGCATTCCGACCGAGTTTTGCACAAGGTTTGTGCGCGCGACCGGATGGTTCGGTGACCGATTTCCCGTGTCCGGGAACGGCTTCGTCAGGCGCAGAACGACAAGAACACTACCTGGAGATCGTCCGTGGCCGTAACGTCCAATGCCGTCGGCAATTGGGTCTTGCCAGGTGGCCAGGGTACTCAATCGAGACAGCGTCGCATTGCATCCACGCGGCTGGTGTATCTGCCGATGGCATTGCTGGCGACCGTGGTCACATTGGCCACCACCGGATTCGAATTCGGCGTCAGCAACAACGTCTATCACCTGCCCTATGTACTCGGCTACGCGGCATTGCCGCAGTTTGCGCATGACCAGTTCTACCAGGACCTGAGATATATCGTATCCTATGTCTGGCCGATCGAGCGTCGCTTCGCCACCGAAGCCAATGTCCGGGACCTGTTCCTCGGCTCCTATGTTGTGGCGCTGCTGGCCTATTATGCCGCACTGCTCTGGCTGGTGGCGCGCTTCGCCGGCTTCCGGCCGATCGGTCTCGTGCTCGCCGCCTTGCTGCTGGGCCTGACCTATCTCGACAGCGGCTACTCGATGCTGGCAGGCGAGAACCTCGTTGGCGGCTACTTCACGGAAACCCAGGTGGCAACCGCGTTGGTGACCGCATCGCTGGTGCTGGCGCTGGATCGCCGGCTGCTGATGGCGATCGTGCTGCTCGGCTTGGCATTCGATGCGCAGTTCGAGTTGGCGCTATGGGCATTGGCGGCATTGCTCGGCATCACCATCGAGCTGATGCGCAACGGTGTACCGGTGTCGCGCAGTTGGGCCATCGGTGGCGCCGTTGCGTTGCTGCTGGCAGCACCAACGATCGTCTGGCTGGCGCACAGCATCATGGCGGTGGGCAGGTTCGATGGCGACTACCTCGACTACCTCGGCCAGGTGGGACCCAACCAATGGCTCCTGTGGACGGTGCCGTTGCAGAAATGGGTACTGTTCGTGTCCAACCTGCTGCTCGGGTTTGCTGCGCTCGCGATACTCGGTCCCGTTGCCAAGCCGGCACGTGGGGCATTCATCGGCTTCATCGGCGTGTTCGTGGTGGGCTGTGCGCTGCCGTTCATCACCGGCAACCAGTGGGTGCTCAACCTGCGCCTGATGGCATCGGACGGCTTCCTGCAGATCCTGGCCAGCACCGCGGCTGCCGCCGTCGTGGTGCGCGACATCGGCCAGTTGCGCGGCATCGACAAGGTCGGTCTGTCTGTCGTGGTCGCGGCGTCGCTGCTGCTCAGCCGCTACCTGCTGCCGATCGCCGCGCTGGCAATGCTGGCGCGCGCGGCGCTGGCGAGCGGTGAATTGCTCGGCCTGGAACGGCGGATACCCGAGTTCGACACCGGCATGCTTGGCCGCTACGCGATCGCGCTGCTCGTCCTGCTGTTGGTTGCCGGCGGCTGCCTGCGCTACACGCGGCCTTTGTACTGGATCGAGGCGGAGCCGCAGCGCGATCCGGGGTTCGCCGCGCTGGTTGACTGGGCGCGGCAGCACACCGGCACCGGCAGCACGTTCCTGGTGAATGGCGAAACCGGTGGCCCGTTCGACAAGTTCCAGATGTGGTCGAAGCGCGAGGTATGGCTGGATGACCGGCGCGGCGCCTCCGGGATGTGGGATCCGCGCTATTATGCGTTCTGGAAACGCCGGATCGACCGGCTCGCGACGATGCACTCACCGGGTGAGCGGCTGGCATTTTCCTGTGGCGCCGGCGTTGACTATTATGCGGACCAGACGTCGCCGGAATTCAACCTTGGCGCGCCAGACGTCAGCAGGTTCGTCGCCTACCAGGCGCGTGGATACTTCGTCATAGACGTGAAGTCGTACTGTGCGAGCCGCAACGGCGACGCCACGCGTTAGCCCCTGTCATTGCGCGGAGCGGTGCGACGCGGCAATCCCCGTCCAATAGCGGCTCTTTGGCCATTGCTGCGCGGTGAGTTCCGTGGCGATGCCTCGCACCACATCGTCCCAGCAACGCACAGTTTGGTGGCGAAACAGCCGTGTGGTGGGGTACCAGGGGGTGTCCGACCGCTGCAACAACCAGCGCTGCTCCGGTCCGCGGGGCAGCATGATCCAGACCGGGCGTCCCATTGCACCGGCCAGATGTGCGACCGACCGGCCCAGATCACGCCGACGCGGCGGAAAACACGCGGCACCAGCCCATCCAACCGGTCCGCCACGTGGGTCGAGCAGACGCCTGGCTTCCTCGAGCCGACCGCCGCGCTCGTATTCGTTGGCAATCCGCAGCACCTCGCCGATCGGCAGCGGCGCGGTGCCGGGAGCAGGCGCCCGTGGTGCGGGCGCCGGTGTCCCCATCAGTCCACCGTGTAGCCGAGACGCTCGATCACCGGCCGCAGGATCGGCAGCACCGGTTCGAGGTGCCTGCGGTAATGGCGATAGCGATGCACCGAACGCTGGTACAGCGGCTCGGTCACCTGTGCGTAGCTGGCGGTGCGGGCGTAGCGACGGTTCCGGTGGAATGTCAGGCACGCCCTGTCGAAGTCCTCGCCGATGAACGACAGCATGGCGCGCACGCTGGCCTCCTGGTCGGCCACGATGTCCTCATAGCGGACCGGCAAGTAGCGCAGCGTCATTTCGCCGCGGTAGTGCTGCACCAGGTCCATCACCCGGACATAGTGCCGTGCGGCCGTCTCCAGGTCGTAGGCGCAGAAGAAGCCGTGGGTGAACTGGTTGGAGAACGCCGATACCATGATGTCGAGCGGATGCCGGAGCACATGGATCAGCGGCGCCTCGGGGAACAGCAGTGCGATCAGGCCGAGATGCGCCTCGTTCAACGGCATCTTGTCGGTGAAGCGCGCCGCACCGTCGCGCAGCACGCCCATCTGGCGGACCTTCTGCAAATAATAGTCGCGCAGATTGTCGAGGCCTTCGCGCTGGTCGCCCATCCATAGTTCGGCCAGCGCCTCGGGATAGCCCAGAGGACTCGCCAGCATGCGCGGCATGATCGCGGTGATCTCGTGGATCAGCGGCAACTCGTCGCCGGCGGCAATGCGCGGATGTGCCGACAATGTCTGCTCCACCAACGTGGTGCCGGAGCGTGGAAAGCCGAGAATGAAGATCGGCTGCGGCACATCCGAACGCACATTGGCACGCGGCATCAGCCGCAGCCGGCCGCTGGTGAAAAAGCCGCGCAAGCGGTCGATCTGCTGGCGTGCCTCTGCGTCGACGTACGCCTGTCCGGACAGTTCGCGCGCCAGCCGCTTGCCTTCCGCGAACGCCGTCCAGGCGTCATCGTAGCGTCCGACCTGATCGAGCAGCCGTCCCTTCTCCAGCAGTTCGTTGGGACCCAGCCGACCCTCGTCATCGGCGGCGGCATCGATCAGTTGCAGCGCCTCGCCGTAGCGCCGCATGCGGCCGAGCAGCACGGCGCGCGTCAGGCGCAGGCCCTGATCGTTCGGAAACCGTGTGTCCATCCTGTCGAGGATATCGCCGGCGGCGTCGAAATGCCGATCGGCTTCTTCCAGTCGGGCAAAGCCGAGCAGCGTTTGGCGGATGTCCGGCGCGGCAGCGACGGATTCCTCGTACAGGGTGCGCGCCTCCGGCATGCGGCCCTGGTTCTTCAGGTTCCATGCGAGGTTGGCGAGCAGGATGGGATCGCGTTGCCCGGTCAATTCCAGCACGCGGCGATAATGGTACTCGCCGATCTGCGGCCGGTTGGCCTCGGTCATGATCATCCCCATCAGGTTATGCGCCTGTGGGTTTTCCGGTGCGATGCGCACGGCGTTGCGGGCGTGGTATTCGGCTTCGGCCAGGCTGCCTTTGCCGAGCAGGATCAAGGTGAGCTCGTTGGTGGCAACAAGGTTGTTGGGATCGAGCGCCACGATGCGGCGGATCAGCGCTTCGGCAGCGCGCGCATTGCCCTGCGACTTGCGTATGTCATACAGCACCGAAAGCGCACCGGGGCGATCCGGCGCGAGTTCCAGGACGTCCAGGCAAAGTCGTTCGGCGGTTTCGTCGGCGCCCTGGCGATGCGCCTGGATCGCGCGCTCCACCAAAGGCACGAGATGCTGCGTTGCCTCGGGCGGTGGCATCGATTGGAGCTGGAGGTTGCAGCAACGGACGGCGCGCAGACCGCTGCCGCAAGGGCAAAGAGTGGAAACCGCTACGTTCATTGTTCCGCCGGGGTTCTCGCACTCGGCGCCTTGTTCGGGCAGGCACGACGCAGGCGATCGCGGCATGGTCGCGGCGAACGCGCGGATGAAGCTGGTGCCGCTCTGCTTCCCACAATATCAGGCGCTGTTCAGCCAGCCATGGCCTTTGGCAATGCAGAGTGCTGGCTCATGAGGGCCACGGTGTTGACCCATCCCTGCGCGGCTTCCAGTTCAGCTCCGGTCACCACCAGGGGGGCGCATCCTGCGGCGTCCCAGATGCGGGACGCGAAGTCCGGATACAGCGCGATCGCCCCATTGGGATTGGCGAAATTGCTGCGGTCGCCGGTGTCGAGATAGGACTCTGCCGCCAATCCTTCGGCAAGCACCACAGCGTGGCGCGGAAGTTCCACGTGATAGTAGGTCACTTCGTCGATCGCGACCTGAGCGATGCTGCCACCGTTGATCAGGTGCTTCACCGGGATCAGCACGTCACCGATATAAAGTGCATGGTCCGGTGACAGCCACAGTTCGCGCAATGGCCGCCCAGGCCCGAAAGCACCGGCCTCGATGCGTACCGGCCACACCTTCCGTGGTTGCGGATGGCGCGCGCAGTCCACTGTGCGATGGCCGATCCAGATGACGGGCTGGGCCGGCCCCCTCCCCAACCCTCCCGCGCTCCGCGGGAGAGGGCCGGGGAGAGGGCGTTGCGCCACCACCTGCACGCGATCCCCGATGCGCAGATCCTCGACGGCAACCTCGCCCCGCTCGGTGCTGATCCGCGTCCCCGCCACGAAGCACGGCGCCACGCCGATCCCGCCGGTGCCGTTCGCCAGCAGCGTCGCGCCATTCACCAACGCGCCCAGTTGCAGCGCGCCAATCGTCGCATTGCCCGCATCGAACAGCGTCAGCACATGCGTCGCG
>DATAPW010000004.1:0-35013 GCA_036265005.1 Acetobacteraceae bacterium
GAGGCCGAGCTTGCCCGCTTCACGCCGGAGGAGATCGCGGCGGCGGAGATCTCACTGGACAACGATCCCGCCGACCTGGCCCGCAACGAACTGGCGAAGCGCGTCTCGCTCGACCGCTTCGAGGACATGACGATGGAGGAACGCCGCATCGCCTACGCGCCGCGCGCCCTCATGACGCCGGCGGAAATTGCCGTCATGGGGAAGCGCATCGCCGAATCGAACCGTCGGCCGCGGCCGGCGGACGAGGTGGCGCCCGGCGAACCTCAGGCGCGCTCGACGTAGCGAACAGGGCGCGCCGGTCGGCTCGCGCCTCAGCTCTCCAGTTCGCTGTCCCAATACAGGTAGTCGCGCCAGCTTTGATGCAGGTAATTGGGCGGAAAGGCGCGCCCGTTGTCCTGCAATTCCCACGTCGTCGGCTGGCGCGGATGGCTGCGCGGGAACATGCGGCACTCGCGCGGCAGGCGGGACCCCTTGCGCAGGTTGCACTCGCCGCACGCGGTCACGACGTTCTCCCAGGTCGTTCGGCCGCCGCGGCTGCGCGGCACCACGTGGTCGAATGTCAGGTCGTGCGCCGGACGCCGGTCGCTGCAGTACTGGCAGACGAACGCATCGCGCAGGAACACGTTGAATCGGGTGAAGGCCGGCCGCCGCGCCGACGGGATGTAGTCCTTCAGCGCGATCACACTCGGCAGCTTCATGGTGATCGAAGGCGAGCGCACCTCGGTTTCGTATTCCGACAGCACCGAAACGCGGTCGAGGAACACCGCCTTCACTGCATCCTGCCAGGCCCACAACGACAGCGGGAAATACGACAGCGGCCGGAAATCAGCGTTCAGCACCAGCGCAGGATAGAATTGGCCACCGTCAGGCACACGCCGCTCCCTTGCGTTCGGAGCGCAACACCTGGGGGACCATCCGTTACCGACCCGCCAGATATTGTGCGCCGCCGAGAACCATCGCGTTTATCGCAGAGCGCGGAGCGTGCCGCAAGCCGCGGCGCCGGCGGTTTCACCCCAACGTCATGCAAGCGGAACGGCAAAGCCCTTCTGCAAGGCCAGTGCGCCCATCGCCAGCCCGGTATCGTCGATGCCGTGGCCGAGACCCGGAACATAGACCGCCTCCACGGGCACATTGGCCGCCCGCAGCGCCTGTTCCGCATCCCGCGAACGCTGCGCCGGCACCACGTCGTCCGCCTCGCCATGCACCAGCAGCACCGGCGCGCGGTTGGCCAGGTCCGCCGCCAGGCTGTCGGGCGCAACCAGGGCGCCGGAGAACGCCAGGATGGCCCGCGGCGCCAGGCGCCGGCGCAGTCCGGTGAACAGCACGGTCATCGCGCCCTGGCTGAACCCCATCAGCGCGTAGGCGTCCGGCGGCAACGCCAACCTTGTTAACTCGGCATCAAGGAATGCGTCCAGGAATCCGGCCGCACGGCGCACGCCGGCCCCCATCACCGCGGACGTGCGGTCGGCGACATCCCACCATTGCCGGCCGAAACCGGCCGGGTGCGGAAACGGCGCATCCACCGACGCGAACAACGCATCGGGCACCGCGTGCGACCAGGTGGGCGCGAGGTCGATCAGGTCGTGCCCGTCGGCGCCCAGCCCATGGCACAGCACGACAAGCTGCTGCGGGGTCGCCTTCGACGCCGGTCCCCAGCGCGGTCCGTCGAGTTCCGCCATGCTTCTCTCCTGTGCCGTCGGCTGCCCGCGTCAGGCTGTCATTGCCGGCGCGGCGAAGCAATCAGGGGCTTCGCCCCGGGACCCCATCAAGGGCCGGGCCCTTGGAACCCTTCACTTTCGGATGGATTGCAAAGGCTCCGCCTTTGCTGGGGGCCCTGGGGGCAAAGCCCCCAGGCGGGTTTCAGGGCGGACCCCTGACCACCGATCACCATTCGCGCAGCGACGATGTATGCTCACAGGCGCAGGGCCAGATAACCAGCCGACACGCCACCGCAATCATGCGCGTGGCGAGCCGGCGGCAGGGCACACCCACATTCATGTCAGAGCGCATTCCGCGGCGGGACCTCTACTCTGTGACGCCTCCGTCCTCGTCACTGGGAACCCTCGCGGTCGGCGTCATCGCCATCGCGGCGCTGTACTTCGCACGCGATGTCTTCGTGCCCCTGGCGCTGGCGGTACTGCTGAGCTTCGCGCTCGGGCCGCCGGTCATGCTGCTGCGGCGCTGGCACCTGGGCCGCATTCCCTCGGTCATCGGCGTGGTCCTGCTGGCGTTCCTGGTGATCTTTGCGGTCGGCTCGCTGATCGGCACGCAGCTCGCGCACCTGGCCGAGAACCTGCCGCAGTACCAGTACAACATCACCGACAAGATCCAGTCGCTGCGCGGATCCGCCACCGGCAGCGGCATTGTCGGCCGCGCCTCGTCCATGCTGAAGGACCTCAGCAGCGAGATCACCAAGGAAACGCCGGCGCCCGACGGCAACGCGCCGCGCACGCCTCCCGTTGCCACGCGCAGCGGCCAGCCTCAGCAGCCGATCCCGGTCGAGATCCACCAGCCGGACCCGACGGCGCTCCAGGTCATCCAGACCATTGTCGGCCCGTTGGTGCAGCCTCTGGCCACCACCGGCATCGTCGTCGTCTTCGTGGTGTTCTTCCTGCTGCAGCGGGAGGACCTGCGCGACCGTTTCATCCGGCTGGCCGGCGCACGCGACCTGCACCGCACGACCGAGGGACTGGACGATGCCGCACGGCGCCTGAGCCGCTATCTGCTGGTGCAGACCGCACTGAACGCAGGGTTCGGGCTGGTGATCGGCGTCGGGCTGGCGTTCATCGGCGTGCCGAACCCGGTGCTGTGGGGCATCATCGCGATGCTGCTGCGCTTCGTTCCGTATATCGGCGCGGTGATCGCGGCGATCTTCCCTGCCGCGCTGGCGATCGCAGTCGATCCCGGCTGGTCGATGCTGCTGTGGACCGGTGCGCTGTTCCTGGTCGCCGAACCGGTCACCGGCCAGGTCATCGAGCCGCTGCTGTACGGCCACAGCACCGGACTGTCGGCGGTCGCCGTCGTGGTGTCCGCCGCGTTCTGGACATGGCTCTGGGGACCTGTCGGGCTATTGCTGTCCACGCCGCTGACGCTGTGCCTTGTGGTTCTTGGCCGCTACGTCGAACGGTTGGAGTTCCTCGACATCATGCTGGGCAACGAACCTGCCCTGACGCCGCAGGAGAACTTCTACCAGCGCATGCTGGCCAACGATCCCGACGAAGCAGCGCACCAGGCCGAGGAGTTCCTCAAGGAGAAGCCGCTATCGGCGTACTATGACGAGGTGGCGGTCGGCGGGCTCGCGCTGGCGCAGATGGATGTGAACCGCGGCGTGCTCGAGCACGAACGCCGGGTGCGCATCAAGGAGGCGGTACTCGGCGTGATCGACGATCTCGCCGACCATCCCGACGCGCCGCTGCCGGAGGAAGCGCCTGCGGCGCAGGGCCGCATCGTGCTGTGCATCGCCGGTCGCGGGTCACTGGACGAGGCGGCTGCGGCGATGCTGGCGCAGGTGCTCGAGAAGCGGCGCGTGGTGGCCCGCGTCGTGCCATGCGACGCGGTCGCGACGGAGCATATCTTCAAGCTCGACGTCACCGATGTGGCGCTGGTCTGCGTGTCCTATCTGGAGCCCGGCAGCTTCGCCAATGCCCGCTACCTGGTGCGCCGTCTGCGCCGCAAGCTGCCGAACGTGACGATCATCGCGGGCTTCTGGACGCTGAGCGAGCAGCAGGCACGCCAGGTCAATGCGCTGGGCGAGACCGGCGCCGACTATGTGGTCACCTCGCTGCACGATGCGGCCGAGCAGGTGGTCATGGCGCAGCAGCCGCCCCAGCGCACGGCGGCCGCGCAGGAACCGCCAGTCCGCATTTCGCCGGCCGCGGCGTGAGCAGCAGATCCTCCGCCTCCCCTTGCGGGAGGGGGTAGGGAGAGGGGTAAAGCACCACCGGTGTCGGGCGGTTGCGTGCGCCTGACCGCTCCACCCGCCAGCGCAGTGAACTGACCGTCCGCATGTCCATCGTCACCCGCTTCGCCCCCAGCCCGACCGGCTACCTGCATCTCGGCCACGCGTTCAGTGCGCTGTTCGCCTGGCGCCGCGCGCGCGAGGCAGGTGGCCGCTTCCTGCTGCGGCTGGAGGACATCGACCCGGGCCGCTGCCGCCCCGAATTCGCTGCCGCCATCCTGGAGGACCTGGCATGGCTGGGCCTCGACTGGGATGGCGACGTTCGTGTGCAGTCGCAGCACCTGCCGGCGTATGGCACGACGCTGAATGCGCTGGCCGGACGCCACCTGCTGTATCCCTGTTTCTGCACCCGCGCCGACATCCAGCGCGAGATGCAGCAATCGGCCGCCGCCCCCCATGCGCCCGACGGCGGGACGCTGTATCCCGGCACCTGCCGCGCGCTGTCGCCGGCGCGGCGCGAAGCCCGCATTGCCGCCGGCGAGCCTCATGCCATGCGGTTCGACATGGCCCGCGCGCTGGCCGGCATCCCGCATGCGCTGACCTTCGAGGAGGCAGGCGAAGGGACCGTGGCCTGCCACCCCGAACGGTTCGGCGACGTGGTGCTGGCGCGCAAGGATGCGCCGGCGAGCTACCATCTCTGCGTCACGCACGACGATGCGCTGCAGGGGGTCACACTGGTGACGCGTGGCGCGGACCTGCAGCCGGCGACGCATCTGCATCGCCTGCTCCAGGCGCTGATGGGCTGGCCGGCGCCCGCCTACGCGCACCATCCGCTGCTGGCCGATGCGTCGGGGCGCCGCCTGGCGAAGCGCGACCAGGCCGCGACGCTGCGCGACCTGCGTGTCCAGGGCCGCTCACCGGCTGAGGTGCGAGGGCTGGCCGAGGCGGGTCAGACCACCCGATAGACGCTCCATTTCGCCGTGCCGGAGACGACATAGGGCTCCAGTTCCCTGCCCCATTGCCGGTGCGCCTCCAGTGTCCCGAGCTTCGTCCAGACGCGATCGAGTTCCGCCAGGTCGGCCACCCGCCAGTTGTGCTCGACGGTCGCCTCCAGCGCGCCGACCGACCCGGTCAGGATGTGGCCCTGCTCGGTCGCCAGCCCGGCCTGCGGGGCGATCTCTCTTGCCCAGTGCTGCAGCATGTCGATCACCGCCTGCTTGCGGCCGAACCGCGCGTCGATCTGCCAGCGTGCGATCAGCATGTCACGCGTCCCACGCCTGCACGGTGGTCTGGCGGGCAATCCTGCCGCCGGCGAGCTCAAGCGTGGTGGCGCAGAACACCGCGGTGCCGTCGGGATAGGCACAGCGCTGGGTGAACGCGATGCGGTCGCCGTCCATCACGCCGGCTTCCACCTTGTGGGTCATGGCGCGACCGCAGACGTCGGTGAAATACGCCGCGATGGCGTCGCGGCCCTGCAGTTCGCGCGGCCGGCTCGGCGGATTGTCCTGGTCGATGATCCGCATCACCGCGTCGTCGGCATAGAAGCCGACGAGCCCCGCGGCATCGCGGCCCTCGATCGCGCGGCGGATGTTGGGAATCGTGAGTGTTGCACTGCTCATGCTGCCCCTCCCTGTGCGGCGTCACGCGACGCCAACAGGGACCAGCATGGGCGCGACGCCGGTCATGCGCTTCGCCCTAACGGACCAGTGCGGCGCTGGCCCGAACGGGCCACGCCGTGGGCCGGCTCAGAACATCCGGCTGAACCAGCCCTTCGACGCCGGCGCAGTCAGCGAGGTGTAGCCCGGTGGTGGCGTCCAGCTCATCACCTTGTCCACCATGTCCGGCGGCGGATAGGCCATGCCGGAATTCTCGTTGATCAGCACGCGGATATCGGCGGTCGCCGCCGGGCCGGCCGCCTGCACCAGGGCATCCTGCCCGGCGCTGCCGGCGTCGGCGTCGGCCTGCTGCTGCGGTACCAGAACCGCCGGCGCGCCGGAACGCGTCGGACGCGAGGCCAGCAGCGGCGGAACCGACAGCGGCAGCCGGGTGGAGGCGACGGTCTGCGGTGCGGAATCGCGCGACAACGCGAAATCCCGTGTCGTGCCGTCGCTGGAACAGGCGGCGAGCAGCAGCAGAATTGGCAGCAGGCAGTGGCGCATCAGGTCCTCCCGGTATTGTGCGGCGTTCTGCCAGAGTCGGGAAATCCTGTCACGCGGTTCGCAGCCGCGGCAGAATGCGCACGGCGTTCTCGCGATCGATCGCCTTCAGCTCGTCGGCGGTGAAATTGGCCGCCAGGGCCTGCGGGTATTCGGTCCCCGAACGATACGGATAGTCGGTGCCGAACACGATCTGCGTCACCGGCACCAGATTCGCCAGCGCCCGGATCGTCACCGCATTGGCCACCTGCGCGGTGTCGTAATAGAACCGCCGGAGCTGGGCATCCACCATCTCGCGGGTAAACTTCCCCTTGTACGGCGGCGTGCTCACCATCTGGATCTGCAGCCGTTCAGCGACCGAGGTCAGCACGCCGCCGCCATGCGAGAAGATGAAGTTGATGTCCGGATAGCGCTGCGCCGCGCCGCTGAAGACCAGGTTGACGATGCTGCGCGTGGTGTCGGCGCCGTATTCCACGGTGGCATCCGAGATGCCCGGGACCAGGTTGCCGCAGCAACCGGCGACGGTCGGATGGGTATATACAGTCGCCTTGCGCCGGTTCAACTCGTCGAATACCGGCGTGAACTGCGGATGGCCGAGCCACTTGTCGCCGTAGCTGGTCATCATGCCGATGCCATCGACCTTCAGCGTGTCGAACACGTGGTCGATTTCCTTCAGGCACTCGTCTGGGTACGGCATCGGCAGCATGGCGAACACGCCGAAGCGGCCGGGATGATCGGCCATGAGCTGCCTGGCGTATTCGTTCGACTCGTGCGCGACGCGGGCCGCATCGGCCGCCGGCAGGAAGCCGACCTGCGGCGTGGTCGGCGAGGTGATGGCCGTGGCGATGCCGGCGCGATCCATGTCGTCGATCGAGCGTTGCGGCGTCCAGGCAGTCAGCAGCGCATTGTCGAGTTTGGCCCGCCTCAGCGCCTCGAGCCATGTCGGCGGCACGATGTGGTGGTGCACGTCGATGCGGTGCGGCTTGTCATCCGCCCAGGCCGCCGTCGCCGCCAGTGCCGAAGCGCCCGCCAGGAAGCCGCGGCGCCCGAGCACGACGGCGTCGCAGCAGGCGCAATCGGTGCCGGTGGAGATGTCGCCTCCGCGGGCTATTGCGCCGCCCATGCTATTTCGCCGCACTGTACGGCCAGATCAGCGACCCGGATTTGAATTCCGCCGGCAGCACGACGACTTCCGCCGCGGGGTCCTTGAACTGCTCCACGTCGTTGCCTTTTATGTTCTGGAACTGCGTCCAGACGATGCGTGGCGCCACCCATTCGCCATCCTTGCCGAATGCCACATCGCCGATGATCGTCTTGAAGGTGTGGCCCTTGAAGTAGTCGGCAAGCTTCGCATCGTCGAGGCTCTGCGTGCCCTCGATCGCCTCCGCCATGATCTGCATCCGCGCATACGCCCAGGGCGGCAGGAAATAGCCCAGCGGATCGACGCCCTCCGCCTGCGCTTTCCCCTGGTACCGCTTGAGGAATTCCAGCACGCCAGGAAATTGCATGGTCGGCGCCGGCAGCCAGTTCTCGTTGACGACGATGCCGTTGAGCAGCGGGCCGAGCTGCGTCTTCAGCGCGGTGGTCTGCACGCCGACCATATTGCCGCCGAACAACTGCGTCTTCAGGCCGATCTCGTTGGCCGCGCGCAGGATGCCCGCCGTGTCAGGCGGATAAGATGCGACGTAGATGATGTCCGGATTGGTGGCGCGTACCGCACGCACGATCGGCGTGTAGTCGGTGGTGGTCGGCGGATAGGTGCCGTCATAGACGATCTTGAGCCCGGCCTCCTTGGCGTTGTCGCGCGCGCCGTCGGATGCGTTGCGCGCGAACTCCGCATCGGCTGCGACAATGGCGATGGTCTGCGGCCTCGGGTTCTGCGCCATCGCGAGGTCGAAGTAGCCGTGCGAGAAGGCGTGCTTCGGATCGGGTCCCGTCGGCAGCATGGAGAAGTAGCGCGGATAGTGGAACTCGCTGTTCACCGCCAGGCAGAACAGGCTGACGAACACCTTGTTGTGTGCCATGGCGACCGGCATCGCCGGCGCGACCATGTTGGTGGAATAGCCCGACACGATCAGGTCGACATGATCGACATCGAGCAGCTTGGTGTAGATGCCCGGCACGTTCGCAGCGTTGCTCTGGTTGTCGTAGAACACCAGTTTGACCGGCCGCCCCAGCAATCCGCCCTTCGCATTGACCTCGTCCGCCCAGATCTGCTGCGCCAGCAGTCCCGACTTGCCGACCACGGCAAGTCCGCCGGTCAGCGCCTCGGCAAAGCCGATGGTGATCGGTTCGGCAGCGCGGCTGCCCACAGGCAGGCCGGCAAGCAGCGCTGCGGCAAGCAGCGCAGCCAGTTTCGGACGCATTGTTGTTCCTCCCGTGCCTGGCGTGGCAGAGTTCAGTCTAGCCAACCGATCGAGGTCACACCATGGCGAATGGCATGCATTGGGTCGGCACCTGGGCCACAGCGCCCGCCCCGGCAGAAGGCGCCGCGCTCAGCAACCAGACATTGCGCATGACCGCGCGCATCAGCATCGGCGGCGACACGCTGCGGGTGCGGCTGTCGAACGCGTACGGCACGCGACCGCTCGCCATCGGCGCGGCGCATATCGGTGTGCGGACCAGCCACGCCGCGGTGGATCCCGAAACCGACCGCGTGCTGACGTTCGGCGGCGAGCGCACTGCCACGATCGCTGCCGGTGCGCTGCTGGTCAGCGATCCGGTGAAGCTGCACGTCGCGCCGCTGACCGACATGGCGGTCACCGTCTATCTGCCGGGCGACCTGCCGGTCAGTTTCGGCATCACCGGCCGCTATGCGCGCCAGACGAATTACCTGTCCCCGGTTGGCAACTTTGCCAGCGAGGCGGTGATGCCGGTGGGGCGGCTGACAGACGAGTGGTACGTCGTCAACGGCATCGACGTGATGGCGACGGCCGATACCGGCGGCATCGTGGCACTCGGCGATTCGCTGACCGATGCCAATATCTCCACGCATGATGCATTCTGCCGCTGGCCCGACCAGCTTGCGCGGCGACTGAACGCGCGCATCGGCGGTCGCGCGCTGGGCGTGATGAACCAGGGGCTCGGCGGCAACCGCATCCTGCACGACATCCGCGGCGACAGCGGCCTGCGCCGCTTCGACCGCGATGTGCTGTCAGCCCCCGGCGTCACCCATGTGATCGTGATGCTCGGCACCAACGACCTGCGCAACCGCTGGGCCAAGCCGGAGGAAGAGGTCACCGCCGAACAGATGATCGCCGGCCTGAAGCAGATGGCGCTGCGGGCGCATACGCGCGGCATCAGGATCTTCGGCGCCACGCTGACGCCGTTCGAGAACGAGACCTTCCTGGTGGGCGCCTGGAACCCGGCGCGCGAGGCGGTGCGCCAGGCGGTGAACGCGTGGATCAGGGAGAGCGGCGCGTTCGACGCGGTGGTCGATTTCGACAAAGGCCTGCGCGATCCGGAGCATCCCACCAGCATGCTGGCGATCTACGACTGCGGCGACCACCTGCATCCGAGCGATCTCGGCTACAACAGGATGGGCGACGTCATCGACCTGTCGCTGTTCGACTAGTCTGGGGCAACGTCACCGCCCGGCGTTGGCCCGGCGATATGCAAACAGCAGGGCCGCCATGGGTATCAGCCAGATGACCCGCGCTTCGTAGCGCGGCGAGGGCTCGGAAAACATCCCCCCGAGAAGCGCCTGTATCAGCACCGCAGCCAGGACAAGAACGAAGAAGTCCCTTTGGTCCCCGCTCAGCGAGCCCTTGCGCCACCGGTACAGCGCGTAGCCGAGTGCTGCGATCACCACCAGGTACAGGGGAACGCTGAATATGCTTTGCCAGAACGGAAAGAGGATGCGGCGGGTGTCCGGAACGTGCCACGGTCGCAGCGTCATCTCGGTGTCGGTATAGTCAGCCGACGATGGGATGGTATATTCGTGCAGCGAGAACAGCACGAGCTGTTGCAGTGTGTCGAGGACGATGTCGGTACCCTGCATCCACGGATGCTCCAGCGCCGCCGCCACGTAGATCCGGTTGCCTTCCGTACGGAGCTGTTCCTTCTCCTCCGGCGATACGGCCGAGTACACTCCGACGTCTTCATCCCATATGAAGTCGTTGACGGAGACGTCGAGGCGATCGAGATGCCGGCACATCGCGAAGCCGACCCCCGGGCAATGTTCACGCAGGTACAGTTTGCCGGGCCCATCGCCGATCGAACGGGCGAGCAGGAACGGCGGAGAGTGCGGCGCCAGGGTCCACTGCTTGAAGCCGACCACTGCGACAGCGAGCGTGGCGACAATGCCGAGCCCTATCGCGCCGCCAACCATGACGAATCGCGTCCGCTCAGGCCAGAGCCGCCTGCCCTTCAACAAGGCGCCGACACCCAGCACGCCGAGTGCGACGGGCGGATTGGTCACGTGCATCACCACGGTCCCGGTGATGGCCGCGAGCAATACCCAGCGGGTTGCCGCAGCCAGCTGCTCCCAGAACAGCACGGCCACGATGATGCAGAGCACCAGCAGCGGAGTGAACAGGTCGGGCATGGCGAACGAGACCGTCCACGACAAGGTTGTCGCCACGGCAAGCAGCAGGATGAAGAGCGTGGACCGCCATCGCGGCTGGTCGGGACACAGCAGTCCGAAGACCAGGCGAATCGCCAGCACAGCGACGATTGCCTGCACAGCGACCACGACCCAGAGCGACAGGCCGTGGGCCACAAGGTACATGAAAACCGAGTAGAAGGCGGAGCGCACCGCCCGCGCATTCTGCACAACCGTGCCGACGGATTCGGCGCCGGTTCCACCGTCGTGCCGCTCGAAGACAGCGCGCGCCTTGTCCAGGGCTGCCCGCCCTCCCACGTAATATCCATGGGTATCGGTGAATAGTATCGGTCCCCGGTTCACCAGAGCAGGCAGGCACAGCGCGACCGCTTCAACCAGGAATAACGCCGTTGCCACGAGCGCCAATTGCACAGTCACGATCGGGCTGCGGCGGTTCATGATTGCAGCCTCGCATGATTGCGTCAGGGAAGCGGAGAACGACCCGACCGTCAAGCAACGGATCGCCTGACATGTTCCACTTACAAAGCCATTTCCACAAGTGGGTGCCGGATGACATTGGCGATAGTTCTGCGGAGGTTCGTTGCGGTTGGATATGCTGGCGGTTACATGCGACAATGCCGCAGGATGAACACGAATATTACACCTGCATCGGCCGGCCGGTTGAGGTTCGCGATGCGCTCCGCTGCCCTGCCTCGCCTCGCCGCACATGAACCCGAGATGCCGGTTGACTTCGCGCGCGCCGGAGCCGCAGAGTTTGGTGGCTTCACCGTTTCGCCGTAACGACGGCACTGTTCATGCTTGCAACGATCAGGAGGGGGAGTTGGGCGCGATTCTCAAAAAGGTCAGCCATGGGCTGTGGAATCTCTGTGCGGCGGGCGCGTTGCTGTGCATGGCGCATGCCGCCACGGCGGCGACCGTAGGCCCGGTCACCGATGATCTGGGGGTGATTCGCATCGCCAAGGGTGCACCGATCCAGATCGGCGCCTACTGGGTGCTGTCAGGCGCCGACACCGCGCTCGGGCTCGACGAAAAGCGCGGCGTCGAAATCGCCTTCAAGGAACTCGGCGGCAAGACCCTCGGCCATCCGCTGAAGCTGAATGCCGAAGACGACGGCTGCAACGCGGAAGGCGGCCAGACCGCGGCGACCAAGCTGGCCGCCAATCCGCAGACGGTGATCGTACTCGGCCCCGGCTGCTCCTCGGCCGCGACCCCTGGTGCGCCGATCCTCTGGCAGCAGGGCATCGTCAATATCTGCACGGCCTGCACCGCCCCAGCGCTCACCGCATCGACACGCAAGCCGGAATACGAGGGGTTCGCCCGCACCGTGTTCAGCGACAGCGAGCAGGGCAAGGCCGACGCGACCTATGCGCACAACGTCGCCAACGTACAGGCCGTCGTCACCATCCACGACGGCAGCCCGTACGCACAGCAGCTCCAGCAGGTGTTTGCCGACAACTTCAAACAGCTCGGCGGCAAGGTGCTGTCGCAGGAAGCCGTCGCGCCCAGCGATGTGGACATGCATCCGCTGCTGACGCGCATCGCCAGCGAGAAGCCCGACCTGATCTACTTCCCGGTATTCACCGCCGCCGCCGCGCAGATCCTGCGCCAGGCGAAGGAAACGCCGGGCCTGGAGAAGACCAGGCTGATGGGCGGCGGCTCGCTGCTGTCGGCTGACTTCATCGAGGCCGCCGGCCCGTCAGTGGTCGGCTTCATCATCGGCTACCCCGACCTGTCGCCGGATGCGATGGGCAGGAACTATCCGAAGTTCGTCGAGGAGTACAAGAAGGCGTACGGCGAGGCGCCGATCTCCGGTTACCACGCCAACGCCTATGACGGCGCGATACTGGCGATCAAGGCGATCGAGAAGGTTGCCAAGACCGATGCCGCCGGCAACCTGTATATCGGCAAGAAGGCGTTGCGCGACGCGGTGTTCAGCACCAGGTTCGATGGCATCAGCGGGCCGATCGCGTGCGACGCATACGGCGAGTGCTCGCAGTTCAAGCCGTCGGTGCTGGAGTTCACCTCGGCTGATTCGAAGACGTTTGGCGTCGGCAAGAACCCGAAGAAGATCTGGCCGTAGGTGTCTGGCGCGTCCACTGCCAACGGGCCATGGCTGCGCGCCATGGCCCGTTTCAATGCGGTCGATGTCGTTCTGTGGGCCCTGCGTATCGGCGTGGTGATCGTCGTGGTCGGCGGCACCATCGGCACGTTGATCAAGGGCCGCTACAACGCCGCCCAGTGGTTCGATTTCGTGATGTTCGGCCTGACCATCGGCAGCATCTACGCGCAGATCGCACTCGGCTACACCATGGTCTACGGCGTGCTGCGGCTGATCAACTTCGCGCACGGCGACATCGTGATGACCGGCGCGTTTGCCGGCTACTTTGTCGCCAGCCCGCTCGACCGCTCAGGCTTCCTGGAGAGCAACCCGGTGCTGGCGATGACGGCAATCCTGCTGGTCGCGATCGCCACCTCGGTGACCATCGCGGTGCTGACCGAGCGCATCGCCTACCGGCCGTTCCGCCGCGTGGTGGGGCTGGCGCCGCTGATCTGCGCGATCGGCGTGTCGTTCTTTCTGGAGCAGACCTTCCGCGGCATGTTCGGCTCCGCGGTGAAGTCCTACCCCGAGCCGCAATGGCAGCGCCTGGCGTTCCACGTGTTCGGCTTCAACGTGCCGCGCATCGATGTGCTGGTGATCGGGCTGGCACTGCTGTTCATGGGCGCGCTGTACCTGATCGTGCAGCGCACCCGCATGGGTACCGCAATGCGCGCGGTGGCCGAGGATGGCGAGGCCGCGGCGTTGATGGGCATCGATGTGAACAAGGTGGTGGTGTTCACCTTCGTGCTGGGCGGCACGATGGCCGGGATCGCCGGCGTGTTCTATGCGTTTGTCTATAAGCAGGTCTATTTCTTCATGGGCTTCACGCCCGGCATCAAGGCGTTCGGCGCCGCGGTGCTGGGCGGCATCGGCAACATCCCGGGCGCGATGCTCGGCGGGTTCTTTCTCGGCATGGTGGAGTCGGTGGGACCGACGCTGTTCCTCGATGGCATCGGCATTCCCGCGCCGTACCAGTTGCGCGACCTGATCGCTTTCACGCTGCTGATCATGGTGCTGATCTTCCGCCCGCAGGGCCTGCTGGGCGAACGCATGGCGAAGAAGCGCGCATGATGCCGCAACTCCGGCGCGCCATGCTGATCGGGCTCGCGTTCGGCGCCGGCGCGGTGCACCTCGCGGTGGTCGGCGTGCTGCTGATGCTGCATCAGCGCTGGATCGTCATCGACACGCTGAGCCTCGGCCAGGCCGTGCTGGTGGTGATCGCCGGCGGCGCCGGCGCCATGGCGGGCCGGCCGCTCCTCGGGATGCTGGCCGGTGCCGCAGCGGGCGTGCCGATTGCCGCGCTCACCGTGCTGATGGCGATTGTGCCGCTGCAATCGATGTTCATCGCGCTGTCGCCGGCGTTGCTGGATATGCTCACGCTGGAGTCAGGACTGGCGGCGGGCGTCGGCATCCTGGTCGGCGGCGGTGCGATTGCCGGCCTGCTCGGCGCGGCGTTGCGCATCAGCCCCGTCGTGGTGCGCCGCGCGATATTTCCGGGCGCGATTGCGGTACTCGTCGCCGGCGTGTTCCAGGAGCTGATCCAGCTCATGCTGCAGCAATACGAAGGACCGGTCGGCGATTTCCGCGATTTCCTCTACACCTGGGAAGGCCTGAGTCCGCAAGGCGCCGTCACCATCTTCCTCATCGTCGCGGTGGCGAGCGAGGTCCTCGGCTCGATCTGGCGTCGCCGCGCCGCGCGCATCGTGGTGCGCGACCATCGGCGCGAGCGCCTGGTCTGGGCCGGACTGGCATTGTTGGTGCTCGTGCTGCTGCCGGCGATTGCCGGGTCCTATGTCGGACAGGTGCTGATGCTGGTCGGGCTGTACATCCTGATGGGCATGGGATTGAACCTTGAGGTCGGCCTGGCCGGATTGCTCGATCTCGGCTTCGTCGCGTTCTTCGCGGTCGGCGCCTACACCACCGCGCTGCTCACCGCGGATGCGCCGCATGCGCTGGCGCACCTGCCCTACTGGGGCGCGATGCCGATCGCCGTGTTCATGTCGATCGTGGTCGGCGTGCTGTTCGGGCTGCCGGTACTCGGCGTGCGCGGCGACTACCTGGCGGTGGCGACGATGGGCCTCGGCGAAATCGTGCGGGTGATCGTGCAGTCGGATTTCGCCGCGCCGCTGCTGGGCGGTGCGCAGGGCATCCTGCAAATCCCCAAGCCACGACTGGGACCTTACGTCCTCAGCAGTCCGGTCTCGTTGTTCTACCTCACGCTGGTCGCCTCTGCCGTCGCCGCGTTCGTCGCCTGGCGGCTGGAGAATTCCCGCCTCGGCCGCGCCTGGGAGGCGTTGCGCGACGATGAGGACGTGGCCCAGGCACTCGGCATCAACCTGGTGCAGTCGAAGCTGCTGGCCTACGGATTGGGAGCGGCGTTCGCCGGACTGGCGGGATCGATCTTCGCCACCATGCTGACCTCGGTCTATCCGTCGAGCTTCCAGTTGCTGATCTCGATCAACGTGCTGGCGCTGATCATCGTCGGCGGCATGGGGAGCCTGCCCGGCGTGGTGCTGGGCTCGATCGTGTTGATCGGCCTGCCTGAATTGCTGCGCGAATTCGGCGAATATCGCTACCTGTTCTACGGCGCGCTGCTGATCGTGATGATGCGGCTGCGTCCCGAGGGGTTGTGGCCATCGGACGTGCGTCAGCGCGAGCTGCATGCCGCCGATGAGACGCTGGCACTGGATGCAGGCGCCGATGCCGTGCCGGCGCAGCAGAGGTGAGAGCGTTGCATTGCACCCTCCCCGTCATGGCCGGGCTTGTCCCGGCCATCGCCGCCGGCGCCATGCCGCTCCTGATGGCCGGGACAAACCCGGCCATGACGGATGGTGCGGGTGCGGTCGCATGAGCGCCCCGCTCCTTCGCTGCAATCACCTGACGATGCGCTTCGGCGGCCTTGTCGCCATCGCCGATCTCGACCTGGCAGTGGAGGAGCACAGCATCCACAGCGTCATCGGACCCAACGGCGCCGGCAAGACCACGGTGTTCAACTGCATCACGCAGAACCTGCGGCCGAGCGGCGGCGAAGTGTGGTTCTCCGGTCAGCGCATCGACGGACTGACGCCGGATCGCGTGGCGGCCGCCGGCATCAGCCGCACCTATCAGAACATCCGGCTGTTCCGGAACATCACTGCGCTGGAGAACCTGCTGGTCGGCATGCACCTGCACCTGCGCTCCACCTGGTGGGGCGCCGTGCTGCGCACACCGCACACCATGCGTGACGAACGCGCGGCGCATGACGAAGCGCTGCGGCTGCTGCAGTTCGTCGGACTGCGCGGCCGCGGCGACATGCTGGCGCGCAACCTTGCCTATGGCGAGCAGCGCCGGCTGGAGATCGGCCGCGCGCTTGCGACGAAGCCGAAGCTGTTGCTGCTCGACGAACCCACCGCCGGGATGAACCCGCACGAAACCTCCGACATGATGGAATTCATCCAGCAGGTGCGCACGCGGTTCGGCATCACCATCATGCTGATCGAGCACCAGATGCGCGTGGTGATGTCGATGTCCGATCGGGTGACCGTGCTGGATCATGGCGTGAAGATCGCCGACGACAGGCCGGAGCTGGTGCAGCAGGATCCGGCGGTGATCGAGGCCTATCTCGGCAAAGCGGCAAAACCGGCGGCGGCGTGAGGCCGGCGATGGCGTTGCTGGAAATCGACGGCATCCACGTGTTCTACGACAAGATCGAGGCGCTGAAAGGCATCTCGCTCGCGGTGCAGGAGCGGCAGATCGTCACGCTGGTCGGCGGCAACGGCGCCGGCAAATCGACCACGCTGCGCGCGATCAGCGGGCTGCTGCATCCGCGGCAGGGTTCGATCCGGTTCGACGGCCGTCCGCTGGCCGGGCTCGGCGCGCACGAAATCGCCGCGACCGGCGTGGTGCACGTGCCGGAGGGCCGGCGCATCTTCGGCCGGCTGACGGTGGACGAGAACCTGGAGATGGGCGCCTTCACCCGCCGCGACCGGCGCACGGTCGCCGACGACAAGCAGCAGATGATGACGCTGTTCCCACGCCTGCGCGAGCGGCTGCGCCAGGTGGCGGGCACGCTCTCGGGCGGCGAGCAGCAGATGCTGGCGACCGCCCGGGCGCTGATGGCGCGGCCGCGCGTGCTGCTGATGGATGAGCCGAGCATGGGGCTGGCGCCGATGCTGGTCGAACAGGTGTTCGAGACCATCCGGCGGATCAACGCGCAGGGCGTGACGATTCTGCTGGTGGAGCAGAACGCACCGATGGCGCTGGGCATCGCCGACCACGGCTACGTGCTGGAGAGCGGCCGGATCGTGCTGGATGGTCCGGGACGCGACCTGCTGGACGATGAGCGGGTACGCCGGGCATATCTTGGGTAGCATCCGGCGACCGCCGCGCTGGCGGCGCAGGGGGATAGCAGCTGACATTGCTCCGTCGGTAGTATCAGCGCCGGTCTTCCGGGAAGAGATGAGCGCACGTCACGAACAAAGTGATGACGAACAGCACGAAGCCAAGCAGCCCGGCCACCCAGGCCCGGAGGCTCATCGCGGCGATCGCCATCCAGCCGGATGACACCAGGCCGCCGAACAACAGGCAGACGCCGACCCATTCCGGCATGGTGCCGGCCGACTCGGATCGGCGACGGGTGAGCAGCGGGTGGAACATCACCACAGCATAACGGCTTCGGCGTGAGGTAGACAATGCGGCGGGCTGACCGGCTGTTCGATATCATCCAGCGCCTGCGCACGGCGCGCGCTCCGCTGACCGCCGCCGCCCTGGCAGACGAGCTCGAGGTGACGGTCCGCACCGTGTATCGCGACGTCGCGACGTTGCAGGCGCGCCGGGTGCCGATCGAGGGTGCGCCAGGCATCGGCTACGTGCTGCGGCGCGGCTTCGATCTGCCGCCGCTGATGTTCACCCTCGAGGAGATCGAGGCCATTGCGGTCGGCTCGCGGCTGGTCAGCCGCACCGGCGACCCCTCGTTGCAGAGCGCAGCGGACAGCGTGCTGTCCAAGGTCACGGTGGTGCTGCCCGAGGCGCTGCGCGCGCAACTGGCATCGGCGCCGGTGTTCGTTTCCGGTGCCGGCGCGCCGGTCGCGGAGTCGGTGGACCTGTCGGTGGTGCGTCAGGCGATCCGCGACGAACGCAAGCTGGAGATCGCCTATGCCGATGAAGCAGGTGCGCGCACGCGACGGGTGATCTGGCCGATCGCGGTGGCGTATTACGTGCAGGCGACGCTGATCGGCGCATGGTGCGAGTTGCGCCAGGACTACCGGCATTTCCGCACCGATCGGGTCAGCACGCTGACGGTGCTCGACGAGCGTTATCCGTCGGACAACGGACGGCTGATGGCGGAGTGGCTTGCACTGCGGCAGACCGCGCACCCGCGCGACTAGCGTCCAGGCGTGCGCCGCGGCATGGCTTACGGAAGTCCGCAAAGTTGTTTGCAATGTGGTTCGAGCGCATCCGCGATAAGACCTGCAATTATCGTTTCCCCCAACGCCGCGGCATAGGTCCAGCACCAGCTATGAATGACCCGGCAATCGGCGAAGGCGCAGATATTCAGCCGCACCCGGACTTCGGCATCGCGGAACTCGACACTGCCCTCCACGAAATGATCCGTGTCCGGGTAATCGTGCTGAACCGGCCGCTCGCCGTCCAACGCGACGGTCAGCATCCGGACCAGTTGTTCCACTGGCTGGGACCCATCCAGCGCGAAGACGAACGGGACATGCGACTTGTGGCGCATGGCAGAGACCCGTTGTCCAGAAGGTTGCTGCCCAAAACAGCGATCTGTTCATTTTAGATCTTCTGCGCCTGCCATCAAGGTGCGCACTCGACAGGCTGGCAACAAACTTCCGTGTGCCGCACTCGCAACAAGCGAGTGCTTACGTCATGACGATTATGGATACGCTACGTCTATACGACAGTCACCGCGCTTAGCTGCCGCACCGCTACGCGCCGCGTTCCGGCGAAGCCAAGATTACAGTTGTAAACTGCGAATTTCAGTGCATTTCCTCTTGACGTTCAGGCAATCGGTTCACACCCTGGCATTGTTGGCATTGCCATTGATGGAGGTGCCCTATGGCCGAATATCGTGAATCAGACGTTGAGACTCTGGGGAAGACCCTTCGCAAACAGGCATCCGGAGTCCGCCGCCTTGCCGGCGAGATCCTCGAAGGAGATTTTCGCAGCAGCCTGCTCGATCTTGCCGAGGATTATGATCGGCAAGCCGCAACAATTGAGCGCCAAAGCGCGCCCCGCGATCGATAGACTAAAGGGGAGAAGTCTTGGAGATGAAGCAGCGCGATCCCGTCGTCGTAAAGGCGATTACGAACGTCACGTCCCGCCAACCCGTGGAGGAGCTGATGGGACTTCCGCGCTACGGCAGGATCCAGGCGATTTACGACGAGATCAGGCGTCTTGACCGAGTTCGGGTGACGAAGACAATCGAGCCTACCAACGGTCGAACATCGCGGCCCGACTGAACCTGCATATGGCGAATAGACCAACCGTTTGAGGCCCTCGCCACGGCCTCGCCGGGCTGGTATGTTGCGCATCCGCGCGAGCGTGGCCCGCACCGTGGACTCGAAACCCCGCCGGCGCCGCGCGTCCCGAAAGTCTGAGCGGGCGGCGAAGGAGGGGGTGCCATGCCGGCTTACCTGGTGGTGCAGATCAACGTGACCAACCCGGAGAAATTCGCCCGCTATCGCGAGGTGGTGCCGCGCGTGGTGGAAGCGTTCGGCGGCCGCTACATCGTACGCGGCGGCGCGGTGGAGGTGCTCGAGGGATCGCACGACGGACGACGGCTGGTGCTGTTCGAGTTTCCCACGATGGAGGCGATCCGGGCGTTTTGGCACTCCGGCGAATATGCCGAAGTGAAGGCGCTGCGCGAGAACGCGGCGGATATCGACGTCTGGGCAGTGCCGGGCGTCTGACGGTCGGCTGTCGTGCGAATCCGTTGGCGCAGGTTGCTTGCCAGGTCCTGGCTGGCGTCGAGGGTGCACTACCGCACGCACGGCCTTGTGCTCGCCGGACGGCCATCTGACGAGGTCTGGTACTTCGCCTATGGCTCCAACATGCATGAGAGCGCGTTCACCGTGCGACGCGGCATTCGGCCGATCGAGTCCCGTGCGGGTCGCATCGAGGGCTATCGGCTGCGCTTCAACCTGGACGGCCGACCGAAGGGCAAGGCGGCGCCGGCCAACATCTGCCCGGATCCGCAACACGAAGTGTGGGGCGTGCTGCACAAGATCACGCGTCGCGACATGTTGCGGCTGGATTCGACTGAGGGAGTACCGGGCCGCGGCTACCGTCCGACCTGGCTGACCGCGGTTGACATGAACGGGGTGCAGGTTACCGCCGCGGCATATGTCGCCAAGGGCCAGGAGACCGATGGCCGCCCGTCGCTGCGCTACATCTCGCTGCTGCGGGAGGGTGCGCGCCGTCATGGCCTGCCCGACCACTGGGTGCGTTTCCTCGACAGCGTGGCCCATGCCGACATGACGTGACTGCACGCGCAGCGGTCACTCCGCCGCGGCACGCCGGGCGAGTACCTCCTGGGTGTGCTCACCCAGACGCGGCGCCGGTCGCCGCACCGCGCCGGGCGTTTCGGAGAATTTCACCGGCACACCGAGAGTGCGGAACGGGCCGGTGACCGCATGCTGCGTCTCCGCCACCATATCGCGCGCGACAATCTGCGGATCGGTGAACACCTCGTCGAAGTGCAGCACCGGGCCGGCAGGAATGCCCAACCGCTCGAGTTCGCCGAGCCAATGCGCCGACGGCCGCAACTTTAGTTTCGCTTGTAACAACTCGACCAACGCAGCGTTGTGGTCCACGCGGTCGGCATTGCGGGCGAAACGCGGATCGGCCTTCACGGCCGGCACGTCCAGCAGGTCGCACAACGCTTCGAAGAACTTCTGCTGCGACGCGCCGACGGTGATGTAGCCGTCCTGCGTGGCGAATACCTGGTACGGCGAACTGCCGCGATGCGCCTGGCCGATGCGCGGCGGACGCTCGCCGGTGGCGAAGTAGTGCGCTGCCTCATACACGCAGAACGACGTGGCGGCCTCCAGCAGCGAGGTCTCGACATACTGGCCGTGGCCGGTGCGATGCCGCGCCTCGAGTGCTGCGAGGATGCCGAACGCCAGGAACATCCCGGCGGCGACGTCGGAGATCGCGATCGGCAGCCGGTGCGGCGGACCATCTTCCGGGCCGCACACGCTCATCAGCCCGGACATCGCCTGGGTCATCAGGTCGAACCCGCCGCGCGACGCGTATGGCCCGGTCTGCCCGAAGCCGGAAATCGAGCCCATGATGAGCCGCGGATTGCGCGCGTGCAGCGCCTCCCAGCCGAGGCCGAGGCGGTCCAGCACGCCGGGCCGGAAGTTCTCCACCACGATGTCGGCACGATCCACCAGGGCGAGGAAGTCGCCGCGGTCGGCCGGCGCCTTGAGGTCCAGCGCGACCGAGCGCTTGTTGCGGTTCCAGATCATGAACGGCGCGCTCTCGCCGTTGACGAACGGCGGCATGGACCGCGCGTTGTCGCCTTTGTCGGGCTGCTCGATCTTGATCACGTCGGCGCCGTGGTCGGCCAGCAGCATGGCGCAGTACGGGCCTGACAGATGCGAGGTCAGGTCGAGTACCAGAAGTCCGTCGAGCGAGCCGGCCATGGCGTTCCCCTCCGCGGGTTGTTGGCGATGGCAGCCTAATGGCATGGTGGCCGGCGAGGAAATGGAGGGCCGTATGGCAGAGGATATCCTGGTTCAGGTGGACGCGGCGGGGATCGCCGTGGTGACCCTGAACCGGCCGGAGAAGCGCAACTCCGTGTCGCTGTCGATGTGGCGCGGCCTGGGCGAGATCTTCACCGGGCTGGCGAAACGAACCGATGTGCGGGTGGTGATCCTGACCGGCGCCGGCGGCAATTTCTGCGGCGGCGCCGACATCTCCGAGTTCTCCAAGGTGCGCAACAGCGTCGAGGATGCCAAGGTCTATGGCCAGGCCGGCACGGCTGCGACGCACGCCATCATGAACCTGCCGCAGCCGACGATTGCCGCGATCCCCGGCTACGGCGTGGGCGGCGGTTGCGGGCTGGCGCTGGCGTGCGACCTGCGGGTCGGCGATGCGACGACGCAGATGGGCATTCCGGCGGCGCGCCTGTCGATCGTCTACAGCACGCTGGATTGCGACCTGCTGCTGCGCGCGGTGGGCCTGGCGAATGCCAAGCTGGTGCTGTACTCGGGGCGGTATTTCCCGCTGGCGGATTGCCGCGCGATGGGGCTGATCAACCAGGTCTCGGAGACGGATGCGCTGAGCGGAGCGCACACGCTGGCAGCCGAGTTGTCGAAACGCGCGCCGTTGTCGCAGCGCGGCGCGAAGGTGGTGCTGGAGGCATTGTCGCGCGGCGAGGCCGACAAGCGCGCCGCGGAGATCGCCGCGGTGCAGGAGGCGGCGGTGAACAGCGAGGACTATCGCGGGGCGCGCCAGGCGTTCCTGGAAAAGCGCCAGCCGGTGTTCACCGGGCGGTAGCGGACGGAGTCGGGCAGTCATAGCGAGGAGCGCAGCCTACGGTGTCGGCGCGTCCGCCCGCAGCAGGCCTTCGTGCTTCAGTTCGGCCCATAGCGCCGACGGGATCGGGTGACGGAACGCGGCAACGTTGCGGATGACGTGCTCAGGCGCGAGGCCGCCGGGGATCACCGAAGCGACCGCCGGGTGGCCGAACGGGAATTGCAGCGCCGCCGCGGCGAGTGGCACGCCGTGGCGCTCGCACACCGCCTCGATGCGCGCCACCTTCGCCAACACTTCCGGCGTCGCCGCGGCATAGGCGTAGCGTGCGCCCTGCACCGCACCGGTCGCCAGGATGCCGGAGGCGAACACCGCACCGATGACGAAACCGATGCCCTGCGCGGCGCAGCGCGGAAACTCGCTGTCCAGCACCGGCTGATCGAGCAGCGTGTAGGGCAACGCGACGAGGAAGAAATCCACCTCGAGCAGGTCGAGGAAGCGCGGGATCATGCCGGGTTCGTTGATGCCGGCGCCGAAGCCGCCGATCCGCCCCGCCGCCTTGAGTTCCGCCAGCGCCCGGGCGCCGCCGTTGTGCAGTTCGGTCAGCAGCGCCGCCACGCGCTGCGGCGTGCGATGGTACTGGATGTCCAGGTCGTGGATCACCAGCAGGTCGATGCGCGGCAGGCCCAGGCGCTGCAGGCTGTCCTCGAACGAGCGCATGACGCCGTCGTAGCTGTAGTCGAACCGCACGCGGAACGGCAGGCCGCCCGACCACATGCCGCGATCGTAGCCCTCGGCATGATGCACCGCGTGCATGGTGCGGCCGACCTTGGTGGACAGCACGAAGTCGCGGCGCGGCTGGCGGTACAGCGCGCGGCCGAAGCGGTGCTCGCTCTGCGTCAGGCCGTACCAGGGGGCGGTGTCGTAGTAGCGGATGCCGGCGTCCCAGGCGGCCTGCAGCGTGGCGGCGGCCTGCGCTTCCGGGATGACCTCGAACAGGTCGCCGAGACCGGCGCCACCGAATCCCAGTTGCGTGAGTTCGACCTGGGTCCGGCCGAGGCGGCGGCGGGCGAGCGGGTCCATGCGTTTGCTCCCTGGTGCCGCGGGAGGACTATTGCTGCACAATGCCTCCCGCGCCATCGCACCATCGCTGCAGGACACTCGCCATGGACCAACAATTCAAGCCGCTCGACCTGGGCAAGTTCCGCGATCCGTTCGTCACCGCGAAGGGCGAGGTTCGTGCACAGGTCGCGTTGCGGGCGCTGGAGACGCTGTGGTTCAACACCGGCACGCTGTGCAACCTGACCTGCCGGAACTGCTACATCGAATCATCGCCGCGCAACGACGGGCTGGCCTACCTCACGCGCGACGAGGTGCGGGCCTACCTGGACGAAATCGCGCGCGACACCCTGCAGACCAGGCTGATCGGCTTCACCGGCGGCGAACCGTTCATGAACCCCGACATCATTTCCATGCTGGACGATGTGCTGTCGCGCGGGCTGGACGCCCTGGTGCTGACCAATGCGATGAAGCCGATGCGCAAGCTGCGGCCGCAGCTGCTGGCGCTGCGCGAGGCGCATGGCGCGCGGCTGAAGATCCGCGTGTCGCTCGACCACTATACCGCCACGGTGCACGAAGCGGAGCGCGGGCGGCGAAGCTGGGCGCCGACGATCGATGGCCTGGTCTGGCTGGCGCGCAACGGCTTTGCCATCGACGTCGCCGGGCGGCGATTCTCGGGCGAGCCGGAGGCGGAACTGCGCGCCGGTTTCGCCCGGCTGTTCGCTGACCTGGACGTGCCGGTCGATGCCGCCGATCCGGTGCATCTCATGCTGTTCCCGGAGATGGACCCGCACAGCGACGTGCCGGAGATCACCACTGCCTGCTGGGACATCCTGCACAAGTCGCCCGACGATGTGATGTGCGCGTCGGCGCGCATGGTGGTGAAGCGCAAGGATGCGGCTGCGCCCGTGGTGCTGGCGTGCACGCTGCTGGCGTATGATCCGCAGTTCGAGCTGGGGCGAACGCTGGCCGAGGCGGCGCGGGCGGTATCACTCAACCACCCGTATTGCGCATCGTTCTGCGTTCTCGGCGGTGCTGCGTGCAGCCGTTGATGCCAGCCATTGTGCGAAGGCCGCGCTGAACCGCCTGGCGCCTTCGGGATTGAGGTGGGCGTAGCCGTCGCCGAACCAGCGATCCGGCCAATGCGGCGTGACCTCGCCGACGACGCGGAAGTTGGGATAGCGCGCGGCGTAGTCTGCGAGATAGGCGGCGAACCCGTCGCGTACCTGCGCCCGCATCGCCTGCCACGTCGTGTCGTTCATCGGCATGGCGACGAAGTCTACGTCGATGCCACGCGCTGCGAGTTGCGACAGCATCTGGTCGAAATAGTGGTCGAGCACGGGCAGCGCTGTGAAATTCCGCAGGCGGCCTTCGACGGCGACGAGGCTGGAGCCCGGTTCGGTGCCGAAGAAATACTGACCTCGTGTTGCGATGGTGTCAGCCAGCGCCTGGCGATTGCGCCACCAGCGGAGGAAGACACCGCCCTTGACCAGGCTGTCGAAGTAGAACGAGGGGAAGCGCAGCGTGTAGAGCATGCTGCGCAGCGGGGCAGGCAGGCCGCCACGCCGCAGATCGTATATCGTCGGATCATCGAGCTGCTGCGATACGCGCTGCAGGTCGCGCAGGCTGTCGCGATCGACGAAACCGAAGCGCACCGAACGCTCCCAGAACAGGTCGGGTTCGGTGAAATGCGCCGCATCGAACGACACGACGACGCGGCGCGGCGGCGGGGCACAGGCAAGAGCCCGCGCCACAGCTATGGAGGCCTCGATCGGCGAGCCGCCGCCGACCGCGAGGTTGGTGGTGCGTATCGGCAGCGCCGATGGGAGGATGTCGACGGCGGCGCGCGAATCGCCGACCACGATGAGTTCGCCGAGATCGCAGCGCGCCAGCATCTGCTGCTTGGCGAGCCACGCGGGGTATTCGGGGTCGAGGTAGGCGAGCGGCACCGCGGCGACCCACAGCCAGACCAGGCCGAATGCGGCCAGCATGGTCGCCGACAGCGCGGCGAGATAGCGCGTCGCGGTCATCGGTGCGACCGGCGCAGACGGAGCTTGCGTTGCGGGGGCAGGCAAGGCCGGGGCAATGCGATTTTCATCCCGTCAGAACTGGAAGTAGAGGAATTCGCCGGTGCCCCCGACCGACAGCAATCCCAATGCCGCGGCGCAACCGAACGCCGCGGCCCAGCGCAGGGTGGGCTGCCAGCGCAGCGACGACAGCGATCCCGGCTGGATGCGGCCCAACGCGGGCGCGTAATCCCGCATGATCTGCTGGGTGTTCGGTGCGCCCCAGACGATGGCGTACAATCCTGCCAGCCAGGCGATGGCGAGCCACGCGTGGGCATCGAACGCTGCGACGGTGACGCCGTGCAGGCCGAGCATGCCGGCCACCAATTGCACCGCTGCGGTCAGGCTTGGCGCGCGGAACACGATCGCGCCGAGCAGGACGCAGAGATAGGTGAGCGCGAGGCTGCCAACGCCTGCGGCGGCTGTGCGCGGCCGCAGGATGCGCCAGGCGTGGTTGACCGATAGGTAGATCGCGTGCAGCAACCCGAACACCAGGAATGTCAGGCCGCTGCCGTGCCACACGCCGGCCAGGATCATGGTGACGAAGATCGGCAGCAGCACCATCTCGGCGAACCCGAGCGGCGTCGCCTGCGCCTCGCGCCGCATCGACTGGCCGCGCGCTCGCCGGCGTCGTGCGATGGCGAGCGCCAGCGGATCGTACAGGCACAGGTTCAGGTAGCGCGTCAGCGTCATGTGCCAGCGCTGCCAGTAGTCGATGACCGACCGCGCCTTGTAGGGCGAGTTGAAGTTCAGCGGGAAGCGCACGTTGAACATGCGTGCGAGGCCGATCGCCATGTCGGAATAGCCGGAGAAATCGAAGTAGAGCTGCAGCGAGTAGGACAGCGCGACGTGCCAGGCGGGAACAGCGTCAGCGTGTCCGGATGGGCGAAGCCAGGGCCGACGACAACCGACGCGGGATCGGCCAGCAGGCATTTCTTCAGCAGGCCCATCAGAAAGATGCCGAGACCCACTGCAAAGTTCTGCGCCGACCAGCGGTAGGTCGAGGGATCGGCGAACTGCGGCATGATCTCGCGGTTGTGGACGATGGGTCCGGCGATCAGATGCGGGAAGAAGGTGACGAACAGCGCGTAGTTCAGCGACGAGCGGTCCTGCGCCAGGCCGTTGCGGCAATCCAGCAGGTAGCCGATCTGGGTGAAGGTGAAGAAGCTGATGCCGAGTGGCAGGACCGGGTCGGCGAAGGCGATGTCGGCGATGCCGTGCAGCCGCAGGAAACCGAAGATCGCGGCGAGGTACTTGTAGTGGATCAATGCCGCGAGGTTGCCGGCGATGGCGCATGCCAGGACGAGGTTCTGGCGGCGGGGCTGGCGTGCCAGGCGATGCAGCAACAGGGCGACGGCGTAATTGCCGACGATCGAGATCAGCAGCAGTGGGACGAAGCTGGTGTTCCACCAGCCGTAGAAGAACAGCGACGCGGCGATCAGCCAGCATCCGGCGACGCGCCGGCCCAGGCGGGAGGCGGCGAAGAACCCGGCCAGCGCAATCGGCAGGAAGGCCAGGATGAAAACGTAGGAGTTGAACAGCACGATTCTTCCGTCACCGGTCGCGGCGTGTGTGGGTTGCCCCTCCCCGACCCTCCGCGCGGGAGAGGGGGAATGGAATGTGGTGCACCGCGCCCTCTCCCGCGCTTGGGCGGGGGTGGGTTGGGGAGGGGGCAGCGAGCTTACGCGTGTACCACCGCGAGCTTGGACTGGATCGCCTGCACCAGCTCGCCGACGCTCTTGAGTTCCTCGATCTCCGCGGTCTGGAACTGGATGCCGAAGCGGCCTTCGATCTCCACCACCAGCGTGATGTGGTTCATCGAATCCCACAGCGGCACATCGTCGCTCGTTGTCGCGAGCGTCAGCTCCAGGAACGGGTCCTCGAATACTGCGCGCGCAATGTCGGTGAGTTCAGCCAGGATAGGCGCCATGTCCGCAACCTCCCGCAACCGGAGGCGGCATTACACGCCAGACATCCTGCCGTGGAGTTAACGGTTTTCAGGCGTGGCCGGCGGCGCCCGACAGCAAAAGCGGATCGATGTTGAGCTTGCCGAATGCGCGACGCCATTTGGTGTCGTTGTCGCCATCGAACACAATCGTCTCGTCGGCCGGCACCGACAGCCAGGCGTTCTGCTGGATCTCGGCATCGAGCTGGCCAGGCCCCCATCCGGCATAGCCCAACGCCAGGATACCTTCGCGCGGGCCGCCGCCCTCGGCGATCGCCTTCAGCACATCCAGGCTCGCGGTCAGCGCCAGCTTGTCGTTGACGCGCAGGCTGCCCTCGCCGGTCCAGTCGGAGGTGTGCAGGACGAAGCCGCGCGCGTTGTCCATCGGGCCACCCTGGCACAGCCGGATACGCCGCGCCGGCGGCACCGGCGCGACCTCGAGCTGGCGCAGCAGGTCATCGAAGCTGGGGCGCTGCAACGGACGGTTCAGCACGAGGCCCATCGCGCCTTCGGGCGTATGCGCGCACAGGTAGATGACGCTCTGCGCGAAGCGCGGGTCCTCCATGGCGGGCATGGCGATGAGCAACTGCCCGGTCAGGAAGTCAGCCGGGGCCGGTTCATCCGCTGGTGTCGGCGTCTGGTCCATCTGTTGAATCTGGGGCCGCCGGCGCGGCGGCGCAAGCGGCTCGTCAGGGTGGCGTGACACCGGCGGCCTGGGAGGGTAGGAGTCGCGGGCTGGCAAGCAGAGGGGAGCTATGAGGCCATGACGATCAAGGTCGGCGATCAGATTCCGTCCATGAAGTTAATGATGGGTACCCCGGAGGGACCCAAGGAAACTTCGACCGATGAAATATTCAAAGGTAAGAAGGTGGTGTTGTTTGCGGTACCTGGCGCGTTCACGCCGACCTGCAGCGCCAAGCACCTGCCGGGTTTCGTGCAGTACGCCGACGCGCTGAAGGCGAAAGGCGTGGACACGGTTGCGTGCATCGCGGTGAACGACGCGTTCGTGATGGCTGCCTGGGGCAAAGAGCAGGGCACCGACGGCAAGATAACGATGCTGGCTGACGGGTCCGCGGCATTTGCCAAGGCGATCGGACTGGAGCTCGACCTGATGGGTCGCGGCATGGGTGTACGCAGCCAGCGCTACGCCCTGGTCGCGCAGGACGGCAAGGTTACGCACCTCGCCGTCGAGGCGCCGGGCGGCTTCGAGGTCAGCAAGGCCGAGTCAATCCTGGCGACCCTGTAAGCCGCCGGCGTTACGACTGAGACATCGAGGGCACGACGGGGTTCGCTCCCCTTCGTGCCCTTGGCGTGTCTGCGACAGACCGATCCGTCAGACCAGCACGAACCACAGGGCGAGACCGCCGCCACCCGCGACGACGGCGCCGGCCACCATGACCGCCAGTTTCGTGCCGTCGATGCTGACATGGCGCTGCATGAGGATGGCGCCGACCACCAGGAAGACTGCGATATCGGCGAGGCCATGGGTGATCCAGTGATGGCCGGTCAGCGCTGCCATGAAGCTGTTCAGCGGATCGTAGGCATCCTTCACCCAGGCGAGCAGCGTGTTGAACACGATGGCGACTGAAGCGGAGATGCCGAACGCAGCGGCCGCACCATCCAGCACACCGATTTTGGTTTGGGCTCCGGGCATGGCGGTCGGTGCAGGTGCGATGCCGCCGCCGTGATTGATTGTGGTGGACATCACTCGGCTCCTTTCGCGCCGCTGTGGATGAAGGCGACCTTGGCACCGTAGTTGATGAGCGCCCCGGCGCCTTCGATCGCGAGGCCGTTGAGGATGATGAAGCTGGCCACGACCATGACCATGGCGCGCGCCGCGGCATTGGCGGCCAGCTTGCGGGCGGCGACGATTGGCAGATAGAGCGCCAGGATCAGCGGAATGAAGAACAGGTGCTCCTTGGTCTCCATGAACAGGTTGTGGGCGAACGGCCACGGGCCTTTCAGGATGACGGCCTTCTCGGCGTAGTAGTAATTGACGTACCAGAACCCGCCGAGGATCCACGCAAGCACGATGCAGACGGCGACAGCGTAAGCTGCCAGGCGGATGCGGCGCTGGTTGGCCTCGCTGGCGTTCAGTGCTTCGACCAGGATCCAGACTGAAGCCAGGATGCCAAGGACGCCGAAGGTCGGGTGGGCGAACAGGATGATGTCGCTCATGGGTTGCCTCCGCGCGGATGCATCGCAGAAGCGACACGCAATCGCATTGATCCAGGTCAACGACCGGGATGCGCGTGCAGTCCCCGACTCAGGCCATGTGCCTGCGGTTTTCGGCAGATCGCGCTTCAACGCGGCAAACACCGGATCGAGATGCCGCTGGTGGTGGCGCCACCCACCCTACCGATCGTGGGCGGGGCGGCTGCGGTGCGCCCTCGACGCCCGTCAGGCAGTCAACATGGGCGGATCGACCTGCGACGGCGCAGCAGCCCGCCGAGGCGATTGCACATTGCGGCTGCTCAATGCTTCCGACGCCTGTTGATCAACCCGAGAGCCACCAGACTGCCACCCAGGATCACCAGAGACGTCGGTTCGGGCGCCTCGACCGCCAGCGTGCCGTCGAGCGACAGGTTGGTGGATGACTTAGGGGTCAGCACGAATACTTCGGTCAGCGAGAAGAGCGTCGAGAGGGACCTCGTACTCGTCACCGGTCCGATATTGAAGAAATCGGGGAACGGCGGCTTGCCGGTTGTCGTTGACGTAAGCAACGCATTGCTCGTGCCGAACGGCGTGTCCGCCAGGTCATAGTAGGTATCGAAGGTCAGCGTGCTGGTGTTGTGCGCGAACCAGTCATAGCCGCTGCTGAAGGTATCGAGGTCGGCAACCGATACGTCGGTCTCGGTCAATTCTATCGTCAGCGTCTTGTTGTTGCGATCGTTGCCTTGCACGAGTGCCGAAAGATCCAGTTCGGTACTGCGAGGTCCCACGAGGCTGCCGAACGACACGAAGATGCCCATGTACTGGCTTGCGGCCAGGAAACTGTGAGAGGCGACGAGAGACCCGCCGCCACCTGGCGCTATCGTCATGGTCTGCGTCGCCGAGCCCGAGATGATCTCGGCCTCTACGATAGGGGCGGCGACGGCGGGAACGCCCGCGCTTGCTGCGGCGAGGCCGATCATGGTCGCGGTCAGCAGCCGATACATTTGCCCGAACTCCATCAGTGGCACGGATGCCTGCGCGAGGCACCGCGACTCATGTCGTCGCGTTGCGGACTTCAGGAGAGCAATTGCCGTGCCAGTTGGCGCGATTGGCTCGTGAATGCGTTAAAAGCGGCTTTTGCGAATAAGTGGCGGGAGGCTGGCGGTCGCATTTGTAAGTTTTTCCGACGCCAGATCGCCAAGCCAAGCAGGGAAGCCACCGCTGAATCACTTGGAAAACTCTTGGTTTCAGATGAAAATATCTGATCTGGTAACTAATTGAGATCATGCAGCCTGGGCATCGGTGTCTCAATTTGCGTAATGCCACCCCAGATCGACAGCCTGCTCAATGTGCCCAGGGCAACGGGACCGCATGATGCCTGAAAATACTATGCAAATAATAGTTACGTAGGTTAAAAGTTAGATGCCTGCCCAACGGTATGTGGCTGCCGGCCCCTGCGAAACCCGGTTGTAAGGATCTCCGACACTCGCATATTGCGAACGCCTCAATTGGCCGGCAAACCCGGTCATGCGGTCATTGCCGTCCCCGATATCTCAGCCGCAAGCCGTTGATTCAGCGCGCAGAACGGCGACGGCTCGAATGGCGACCGGCAAATCTGACAAGTGTAAAGTTTCATTGAATCCGCGGATCCCGATGCTCCGATCGAGCAGCCAGGCAGCAAGCGCGCGTCACCCAGCTGTCAACCGCTCGGTACGTTGCGCTCCAACTCCGCCAGCCAGGCGTTGGCGTTGCCATCGGAGGGCGCACGCCAATCGCCACGCGGCGACAGCGAGCCGCCGGCGCTCACCTTGGGTCCGTTCGGCATGGCGGATCGCTTGAACTGGCTGAACGCGAAGAAGCGACGGAGGAACACCTCCAGCCAGTGTCGGATGGCTGGCAGATCGTAAGCGTTGCGGCGATCGGCGGGATAGCCCGGCGGCCAGGCACCCCGCGCCGCATCGCCCCAGGCGTGCAGCGCCAGGAAGGCAATCTTCGACGGCGCGAAGCCGTGCCGTAGCGTATAGTATATATTGAAGTCCTGCAGCGCGTAGGGGCCGATATGCGCCTCGGTGCTTTGCGGTGTCTCACCGTCCTTGACCGGCACCAGTTCGGGGCTGATCTCGGTCGCCAGGATCGCCTCCAGCGTCACGCCGACAACGGCCTTGAACTGTGCCGAGCTGATCACCCAGCGGATCAGATGCTGGATCAGCGTCTTCGGCACGCCGGCGTTGACGTTGTAGTGCGCCATCTGGTCGCCGACGCCGTAGGTGCACCAGCCCAGCGCCAGCTCGGACAGGTCACCGGTGCCGATGACGATGCCGCTGTGGTGGTTTGCCAGACGGAACAGGTAGTCGGTGCGCAGCCCGGCCTGCACATTCTCGAAGGTCAGGTCATAGACCGGTTCGCCGCGCGCGAACGGATGGTGGATGTCGGCCAGCATGCGTTCGGCGGCAGGGCGGATATCCAGTTCCTCCCAGGTAACGCCAAGCGCCTCCATCAGCGCGATCGCGTTGGTCCGGGTGAGCGCCGAAGTGGCGAAACCCGGCATGGTATAGGCAAGGATGTTGCTGCGCGGCAGGCCGAGCAGATCGAGTGCATGGGCGCAGACGATCAGCGCCTGGGTGGAGTCGAGGCCGCCGGACACGCCGATCACCACGCGCGTGATGCCGGTGGCGCGCAGTCGTTGCGCCAGGCCGGAGACCTGGATGTTGTACGCCTCGTAGCAATCCTGCTCGAGCCGGTCGGCATCCGCCGGCACGAATGGATAGCGCTCGATCGTGCGCTCCAAGCCGATATCGCCCTGCGGTGGCTCCAGGCGGAAGCCAACGCGGCGGAATTCCGTGGCGTTGCGCCGCCGATTGGTGTCGAAGCTGCCCATCTGCATGCGCTCGTGGCGCAGCAGGTCGAGGTCGATATCGGCGAGCGCGAACCGGCTGGCCGACGGGAATCGCTCGGTCTCGGCCAGCGTGGCGCCGTTCTCGAAGATCGACGCCTGGCCGTCCCAGGCGAGGTCGGTGGTGGATTCGCCGGCCCCCGCCGCGGCGTACAGGTAGGCCGCCACACAGCGCGCGGATTGCGACGCGCACAGCAGCCGGCGCGTCTCCGCCTTGCCGATCGTGATGTTGCTGGCGGACAGGTTGGCGAGCACCGTCGCGCCGGCCAGCGCTGCCTGCGAACTGGGCGGGATCGGCACCCACACGTCCTCGCAGATCTCGGCATGTACCACCAACCCGGGCACGTCCTCGGCCGCGAACAGCAGATCGGTGCCAAACGGCGCAGCGTGCTCGCCGATGGTGATGCTGCCGCCCACCATGCCGTCGCCCACGACGAAATGCCGCGGCTCGTAGAACTCGCGGTAGTTCGGCAGGTGGACCTTCGGCACCACGCCGAGCAACCGCCCACGGTGGATCGCCAGCGCACAGTTGTACAGTGCGCCGGCATGGCGCAGCGGCGCGCCGACCAGCAGCAGCGGCAGCAGGTCGGCCGATGCGGCGACGATGTCGGCGATCGCGCTCTCGACCGCGTCGAGCAGGGTGGACTGATGCAGCAGGTCGCTGATCGCATAGCCCGAGATGCCGAGTTCCGGGAACACTGCCAACGCTGCGCCGCGGTCGTGGCACCGGCGCGCCACCTCGAGGATCGCCGCCGCATTCGCCGCCGGATCCGCAAGGGTACACTGCGTCGTGCAGGCGGCGACGCGCGCCAGGCCATGACGATAGATCGAACGGAACTCAGCGCCCATCGGGCAAGCCACCCGGTTCTGTCACGAGGGCAATATGGTGCACCGCGGCGGCGGCGTCACCCGCGAGGCTTCGGAGCGGTTGCCGATGAGCTGGGGGGAGCACACTCGGCTGCCAGGGGCAGGCGGCAAATCGGAGCGTGTGCGTGCCCCTTTTTGCAGGCGACAATGCGGGTGCAACGCTACCCGGGCAGAGGCCTGACGGTGTTCCGGGAACCACAATATCGCCAGGTTGATCAGCCGGGCGACAAACCAGGGTCCCGGCCACAGCCGGGGTGACCACGGGATGCCATTCCTTGTGCGTTTCCATCACTCCTGGCAATTTTGGGAGAGCCTTATGTGAGTGATCCCTTGGAATCGCTGACCTCAAGTTTCATCATGGCTGCGTTCGCGGCGGCGCACGAATTTTACATCCAGCGAAGCAGGGCGTGGCCGAACCGCTGCGCAACCAGCGGCCGCAGACCGGCGTCCGTTTGCTGAGCTCCCTACAGGCGTGAGATTTATTGTGCCAGACGGGGTCATTGCTGTGCGGCAGCGCCGACGATGAGGGGCCGTTATTCGCAACCATCGACTGCCAGGTGGCGATCGATTGCACTGTTCGGCATCTGTGCAATCGGATCCGCGGCGATTGTCGTCGGACTGGCCACTCACGGCGTGTATCTCTACAGCTACCGGCAACTGGCCGCGCCGATCATCCTCGGCGCAATCGGCGCCGTCGCATTCGGATGGGCCTTGCGGCATGGCGCCCGATCGGCTGCCGTTGTGCCTTTGGTGGCCGCAGCGTTGCTGTTCGGGCCAGGCGCCGCCACGGTGTTGGTCGTTACCTTGTTCACCGCGCTCGCGCTCGGACTGCTGATCTTTCGCCTGCCGGAAGATTCGACAATGCTCGATCTTCTACTGCGCGTCACGGCAGGTCTCGCCGTTCTGATCGGCCTGTTGCAGGTGGCTCTGCACGTTCGGATCAACTGGGGTCCGGTCTATCTGGCCTGCGCCTGCGCGGCAGTCCTGGCAGCGCGGCGCAGCATCGTCCGCATCGCGGCAACATGGTGGGCGCGATCCGATCCTTCGCGATCCGGGAAACTGAACAATGGCACGATCGTGCTCTCAGCCCTGCTGTTTGCCGCACTGTTTGCCGCAGCCTGTTACGCCATTACGCCCGAGACCGGCTACGACGCGCTCAGCAATCACCTGATTTTCGTCCGTTGGGTGAACTGGAACGGATACTGGCACTTCGATCCGTCGATGCATCGTCGTGCGCTGATGCCGCTTGGCGCAGAAGCGCTATTCACCTGGTCGTACGTACTCGGCGGCGAAGCAGCGATGAAGCTGCTGAATGCCGCCTGCTTCTGGCTTACGACTGCGCTCGTGCTGACCAATGCCGTGTCGGCTCCGCGGCGTGGCGAGCCGCCGGGCCTGACGCTGCTCAGCCTGATCGCCCTCGCCGTGACCCCATTGACCGTGTTGGTGATCCAGCAGCTTTTTGAAGAGACGGTGGCAACGTTGTTCATCACCGCGGCCATCATCTCCCTTGTCCATGCCTGGCGCGACCCACGCGACAAGCCACAGGGCATGATGACCTTCCTGCTGCTCGGAGCGGCCTGCGCAACGAAGGTGCAGGCGCTGTTCTTCGGCGGCATCGGATTGGCGGCGGTTGTCAGCCTGTGTCGTGGGCGAAGCTGCCGGCAGGCGTTCGCAGCGAATGCGGCGGGCATCATGCTGCTGGCGATCGTCGGATTGGTGCCCTACGCGCTCGCGACCGCCACAACCGGCAATCCATTCTTTCCGTTCCAGCCCGGCCAGCCGTTCGATCCCAGGTTGGTCGGCAACGCATCAGCCGACATCCTCTACCGGAGGACG
>DATAPW010000005.1:0-26081 GCA_036265005.1 Acetobacteraceae bacterium
TGCTCATCGCGATCCGCGCGTTCTCCAGCGAGGTCTTGTAGTACGGGCCGACCAGCACCTTCAGCGTCTCCTCGGGCTGCGTCTCGGCCATGTGCTGCGCCGTCATCATGCCCTTGATCAGTGATTTCAGCGCGGTGGGATTCTGCTTGATCATGTCGGCGCGCACCGCCAGCACGCAGTCGGTGTAGCCGGGCCCGTAGATGTCGATGCCGTCCGACAGCATCACGCTGCCTTTCACGTCGTTCAGCAGCGCGGTGCCGTACGGCTCGATGGTGCAGATCATGTCGAGCGCACCGGCCTTGAACGCCTCCACCGCCTCGGGCGTGGTGCCCATGTAGCGGACGTTGATGTCTTTGAAGTTGACGCCGTGCTTCTTCATCCAATCGAACGGCAGCACCTCCAGCGTGTCCATCTGGAACGTGCCGAGTGTCTTGCCCTTGAGTTTCTCGGGGCTGTCGAGGCCAGGCTGCGCGACCAGGATACAGCCCTGGATGCCGCCACCGGCGATGATCTTCACCGGCGCACCGGCATCGAACAGCGCGACGAAGCTGGTGTAGGGGATCAGCCCCGCATCCACCTGGCCGGCGCCAAGGAACGTCACCTGCTCGGCGAAACTCGGCGTCATGACGAAGTCGAGCATCACGCCGTCGTCCTTGGCGGTTTGCAGCGCGTTCGCCAGGAAGTAGTTCAGGTTGCAGAAGCCTGAGCCATGCGTCGATTTGATATGCGCCTCGGCCGCATGCGCGCTGCCCATCATGCCGGGGCCGGCCGCGAGCGTCAGCGTGCTCGCCGCGGTGGCGCGCAGGAAGCCGCGCCGGCCGAGTTGCATCGCACGCAGCTTGGACGGATTGAACGTGCCGGAGTGGTCACACATGACGGCTCTCCTGTGCGGTGGTGATGGATGAGGTGTCGGCTGAACCAGCCATGCCAGCGTCCCCGCGAGCGGGAGGGGATGGCACGCCAACCGGGAGCTGCCGCAGAAGCGGCGCTGCGCTGTCAGGTTCCCGCTGGTGCTGGGTTATGCGAGCGCCGTGCCAGCCATTGTCAGGGCCGTGGGCCACGCCCGGCCATGACAGGCATTGTCAGGGCTTATGCCATTGTGGCGGCATTCCTGGGCAGGCTGCCCAACAGATGACCAATTCTGCCACCATCCGCAGCAGTCGCGCAGTCTGGTGGAATTGGCCTCGGACGGGCAGCATGGCGGCACGATCCAACCGACCGGACCAGTGAATGAGGCTGTCCCACAAGACCATCCGGCCCCAGGGCCGCGCGATCACCATCAGCTTCGACGGCACTCCGATCCCGGCGCTCGAGGGCGAAACCATCGCCGCCGCGCTGTCGGCTGCGGGCATCGTCGCGTTCCGCCGCACCGCCAGTGGCGCGCCGCGCGGGCTGCATTGCGGCATGGGTGCCTGCTTCGATTGCGTCGTGTCGGTGGACGGGCGGATCGGCCAGCGTGCCTGCATGACCAAGGTGGCCGACGGCATGGTGGTGTGCGGCGAGGCCACGCTGCCGCTGGCACAGCTTGCCGATGAACCGGTCGATACCCGGTCCGAGGAACGTCCGTGCGATGTGCTGGTGGTCGGTGGCGGGCCGGCCGGGCTGTCGGCTGCCATTGCCGCCGCGGAGGCCGGCGCCGGGGTCGTCGTGCTGGACGAGCGCAGCGCGACCGGTGGGCAGTATGCGAAGCCGCTGGCCGAGAGCCATGCGGATGCGGCACCCGACGCGCAGTTCCGCCTGGGCCAGCAATTGCGCGAGCGCGCGCTGGCGGCGGGCGCCACGATCGAGACCGACGCGACGGTATGGGGCGGCTTTGCCGCGGACGAGATCGCCGCCCTGGTGCTGGGGCGCGCCGTGACCTTTCGGCCGCGCCGCCTGGTGCTGGCGCCCGGCGCGCATGAGCGGCCGGTGCCGATGCCGGGTTGGGAACTGCCCGGCGTGATGACCACCGGGTCGCTGCAGACCCTGGTGCGGGCGCAGCGCGTGTGCCCCGGCGAGCGGGTGCTGATCGCCGGCAGTGGTCCGCTCAACCTGCAGCTTGCCTGCGAATTGCTGGCCGGCGGGGTGAAGCCGATCGCGGTTGTGGAGTCAGCGCCGCGACCCACACTTGCTGCGTGGCGCGAAGCCTGGGCGATGGCACGCGCCGCACCGGACCTGGTGCGCGAGGGGTTCGGCATGCTGGTGGCGCTGAAGCGCGCCGGCGTGCCGGTGCTGTGGTCGTCGCGCGTGAAACGGCTGTATGGCGAGGGACGCGTGCAGTCCGCCTACGTCGCCAGCAAGACGATGGACGGCACCTACGAAGTCGATGTCGTCGCACTCAACCTGGGGTTCCAGCCGGAGACAGGTTTGGCGCGCGCACTCGGCGCCAGGCAGCGCTTTGTCGATGTCGGGCTGGGGCATCTGGCGAGCGAGACGGACGCGGATGGACGCACATCGGTGGATGCTGTGTTCGCAGTCGGCGACGGCGCGTCGCTTGGCGGCTCGCGCGTGGCGATGGCGCGCGGCCGGCTGGCCGGCCTGGCCGCGGCGCGTGACCTCGGCATGTCGGCGCCGGACGAACCGGCAACGCGGTCGGCACTGGCGAAGGCGCTGGCATTTCAGGATGCACTGTGGCGGCTGTTCCGGCCGATCCGGCTGCGTCCTGGCTCTCTCACCGACGAGACTATTGTCTGTCGCTGCGAGGAGGTCACGGCAGGTCAGTTGCGCGCGGAAATGGCCGGCGGCCTGACGTCGCTGGCAGTGCTGAAGAAGGCCACGCGCGCCGGCATGGGACGCTGCCAGGGACGCTTCTGCTCGGCTACCATCGCGCGCCTCTGCCCGGATACGCCTGATGACTACGCTTTTGCCGCACCCCGCGCGCCGTTGCGTCCGGTGCCGGCCGCGCCGCTGATGTTCGAGGTGCCGGAATTCGAGGCGCCGCTGCTCGACGCACCCAACCCTCCGGCGCGCCTGCATCCGTTGCCGGCGCTGCCGGTCGAGGTGCGGCATGCCGATGTGCTGGTGGTCGGCGGCGGGCTGGCCGGGCTGTGCACTGCATATTTCCTGGCGAAAGACGGCGCGGATGTCCTGCTGGTGGAGCGCGACGAGGCCGGCATGGCGGCCAGCACCGCAAACGCCGGCAGCCTGCACGTGCAGTTGCTGTCGTACGATTTCACCGACGACACGCCGGCGGATGGCGGCCCGGCCGCGCACACGCTGCCGCTGGCGCCGCGTTCCATCGCGCTGTGGAAGCAGATCGGCGAGGCGGCTGGCGAGAGTCTCGGCATCCGCACCGAGGGTGGCCTGATGCTGGCCGACAGCACGGTGGGGATGGACTGGCTGCGTCGCAAGTCGGCGATGGAGCGGCGCTGGGGAATCGAAAGCCACGTACTCGGTGCCAACGAATTGCGCGACCTGGCGCCCGCCCTGGCGGACTCGATGGTGGGCGCCGATTTCGTGCCGGCCGAGGGCTACGGCGACCCGCTGCGCGGCACGCTGGCAGTGTTGAAGATGGCGCAGCGCCACGGCGCGCGGGTGCTGCGCGGTGCGGAGGTGCTGGCGATCTCGCGCAATGGCCCGGCGTGGCAGGTGACCACCAGCAAGGGCGACATCACGGCGGGGAAAGTGGTGAATGCGGCTGGCCCATGGGCGGCGCATATCGGTCGCATGGTCGGGCTCGATCTGCCGGTGACCGGCACGGTGCAGCAGGTCATCGTCACCGAGCCGGCGCCGCCACTGACGCGGCACCTGATCGCGCTGGCGCATCGGCACCTGTCCCTGAAGCAGCAGGCGAGCGGCGGGTTCCTGGTCGGCGGCGGCTGGTTCGGCGGCTTCGATCCGTCGAGCGGGCGCACGCACAACCTGCGGCGCAACATCGAGGGCAATCTATGGGTGTGCGCGCGCGCACTGCCGGTGTTGCGCAGCCTCAGCATCGTGCGGTCGTGGACCGGCATCAACCCGGCGATCGACCGCGCGCCGATACTGGGCGAGGCGCCGGGACTGCCGGGCTTCTTCAACGCCGTCACCGCGAACGGCTATACGCTTGGGCCGCTCATGGGGCGGATGACCGCGGATGCGGTGCGCGGCGAAGCGGTGGATGAGCACTACCGGGTTGAACGGTTTGGCTGAGGACTGCGCCGTCATCCTTCGTCATGCTCGCGAAGGCGAGCATCCAGGCGGACTGCACGACGTGTCCGCGGTTTCCTGGACCCTCGCCTTCGCGAGGGTGACGCGTGTTGCAAGCGACTGTGACGTGGCATTCGCCGGTCCGGCTATGCATGCGCATCCAAAAAACCGCCCACCGCCGCGACGAACCCCTTGGTGTTCTGGCCGTGCACGTTGTGGCCGCAATCCGATACCGTCACCAGTTCACCGCGCGGCAACGCATCGCGCAGCCGTTGCGCCGCGTCCGCCGTCAGGATGCCGGAATTCGCGCCGCGCACCACCAGCACCGGCAGATCGAATGTCTCCGCCTCCTTTAGGGTGATGTTCTCCTGCGGCCCGCTGCCGCGCACGATGCCCAGCCGGCGCGGGTTGGAATCGCATTTGCTGACATATTTTCCATCGGCGCGTTCCAGCATGTTGTATTTCACCGTGCGCTCGATGTGTTCGCGCGAGCGGTAGGGATCGTACTGCTGCACGTTGCGCACGAAGTGGTCCAGGTCGTCGAACTCCTCATTGTCGCGCACGAAGCCGGCGATCACCGCGCGGCCGCGATCCGACACCTCGGGTCCGACATCGACGATCACCAGTGCGCGCAGCAGCGACGGATCGCGCCTGGTCAGCAGCATTGCGTTGCGCCCGCCCATCGAGTGGCCCATCAGGGTCGGCCGCCCCAATCCCATCGCAGCGATGAACGCTTCGGCATCCAGCGACATCTCGTGGTTGGAATACGCCACGTCTCGCGCCCATTCGCTGTCGCCGTGGCCGCGCTGATCCAGCGCCAGCACGCGGTAGCGCTGCGCCAGATGCAGGCTGACCAGGTCCCAGGAATGCGCCGACTGGTGTCCGCCATGCAGCAGCACGATCGGCGGTGCATCCGGCGCGCCCCATTCCAGGAAATGGAATCGCATCCGCCGCAGCACGATATTGCGCGACCAGTAAGGCACCGCCGGCGAATGCGGAATGCCGAGATCGGCGGCGCTGGCCAGCAGGCTGCGGAACTCGTCCGTCTGCGTCATGTCGAGCGGCTGCGTGGTGGGCGCGAAGGTGTTCAGGTACATGCGTGCTGCTCTATTTCGTGCTGTGGCCGCCACGTTCGGCGAAGGGGGCGCGCGTAGCAAGGGCTCGGGGCGATCGCGGGTATAGCCGGTGATCTCGCGGGGGACCGGCCGCAGGGCCGGCGTCGTCCGATGACCATGGCGCTTCGCCCCTTGCCAGCCGCTGCACCGCGTTCGACCATCGCCATCCATTCGGAGACCGACCCCATGCAGTACACCCCGCCGCCCCATGTCACGCAGCACTGGGAACTCAGCAAGCCATCGGCGAAGGGACGCCGCGGCATGGTGGTGTCGCAGGCCAGGGGGGCAGCGCAGGCCGGCGTGGCAGTGCTGGACGCCGGCGGCAATGCGATCGACGCCGCAGTGGCCACTGCACTTGCGCTTGCTACGCATGAGCCGTGGAATTCCGGCCTTGGCGGGATCGGCTTCGCACTGGTGCATCGGGCCGGCCAGAAGCGCGCCGAGGTGATCGATTTCGGCCCGCGTGCGCCTGCCGCCACCGATCCGGCGCGCTACAAGCTGACCGGGCGGATGACCACGGACCTGTTCGCCTGGCCCGAGGTCGAGGGCGACATCAACATCCATGGCCCGCTGTCCGTGGCCATTCCGTCCTCCGTTGCCGGCTACGACTACATGCACCGGCAATGGGGCAAGCTGCCGCTGGCCGAGGTCATCGCCCCGGCGGTCGCGCTGGCGAACCGTGGGCTGCCGCAGGACTGGTACACCGCGCTGAAGGTCGCGACGTCCGCGTCGGGGATCAAGCTGTATCCGACCACGGCCGGCGTCTATCTGCCGAACGGACTGCCGCCGGTGCCGCCGTACCAGGGCAAGCCGGGGTTCTTCCGCCAGGGCAACCTGCCGGCGACGCTGGAGCGGCTCGCCAAGGCTGGCCTGCGCGATTTCTACGAAGGTGAGATCGCTGCCCTGGTCGCCGCCGACATCAAGGCGCTGGGTGGCGTGGTGTCGCTGGACGATTTGCGCGGCTGCCAGCCACGCACCTGGCCGGCCGAGGAGATCGGCTGGCGCGGCCGGACGCTGCAGCTCACCGGCGGCCTGACCGCTGCGCCCACGCTGAAGCGCGTGCTCGAGGGAATGGCCGATGCGCCATATGGCGGTGCGGAACCATCGGCCGCGTGGTACCGCGCGCTGGCGCGGGTGATGAAGGCGGCCTACGTGGAGCGCCTGGCGGGGCTTGGCGAGTCGGAACCGCTGGCGGCCGAAAGCTGCACCACGCACCTGACCGCGTGCGATGCCGAGGGCAACACGGTGGCGATGACCACCACGTTGATGTCGTCGTTCGGCAGCCGCGTGCTGCTGCCGCAATCGGGCGTGCTGCTGAACAACGGCATGATGTGGTTCGATCCGCGTCCTGGCATGCCGAACTCGATCGCGCCGGGCAAGCGGCCGCTGTGCAACATGCTGCCAATCATGCTGACGGAGAACGGCCGGCCTTTCCTCGCCGCTGGTGCGTCGGGCGGACGGCGCATCATGGCGGCGGTGTTCCAGCTCATGACGTTCATCGCCGATTTCGGCATGGACGTGACGACTGCCGCGCATCATCCGCGCATCGACGTATCCAGCGCCGACAGCGCGAGCGCGGATCGGCGGCTGCCCGCGGCGGTGCTCGACGCGCTGGCGGCGGACGGCCCGGTTCAAGTCGTCGAACATAACGCGGTGCCGATAAACTTTGCCTGTCCGAATGTGATCGTGCAGGCAGCCGATGGCACCCGTACCGGCATGAGCGATGCAGCGTCACCCTGGTCCGGAGCCGTCGCACAGGCCTGACACGCCGATCGCCATGCGCCGGCGGCTCTGCGTCATCGCATTGGCGGCGCCGATGCTTGTCGGGCTGGCGCCCGTCGAGGCGCCGCCGGCGCAGAATGCCGTGGCGCCCGACGCGAACCGCTTCGATTTCGCGGCGACCTACCACAAGGCGCTGGCCGGTGACGCCGATGCGCAGGCAGAGCTGGGACGCTACTATGCGCACGGCTGGGGCACGCGTCGCGACATGGACGAGGCGATGCGCTGGCTGTCCAAGGCGGCCGAGCAAGGCTCCAATATGGCGCGGCGGGAACTGGGATTTCTGCTGCTTGGTGGCGACGGCGTGGCGCGCGATCCGAGCCATGCGGTCGAGTTGCTGCGTCCCGCGGCCGAGGCGGGCGACGCACTGGCGCAGGCCCGGCTTGGCATCGCCTTCGCCTACGGCGATGGCGTCACGCAGAGCTGGCCGGATGCGGTAGCGTGGACCCGCAAGGCGGCCGAGCAGGGCGATCCATGGGCCGAGACCAATCTCGGCCTGTTTCTCGAGCAAGGCGACGGCGGCCCGGTTGATCCGGTGGCGGCGGCAGAATGGTATCAGCGGGCGGTGGACCAGCACTACGCATCGGCGGAGGTTCGCCTGGGTTCGCTGTACCAGCGCGGCGTTGGTGTCGCGAAAGATCCCGCGCAAGCGTTTTCGCTGTACCTGCGTGCTGCGCAGAGGGACCTTCCGGCTGGTGCCCGCGCGCTCGCGCTGGCTTACCGCGAGGGCGTCGGCGTCGCGCGCAACGATGACGAAGCGATCTCCTGGCTGCGCCGGGCGGCGGACCAGAACGATGCAGAGGCAGAGTACCTCCTGTCGGACTCCTATGCGCGCGGCATTGGGCTGCCGGCGGACCGCATCCTTGCCTGGCAATGGCTGCTGCGCGCCGCCAGTCACGATCATATGCTGGCGGCTTCCCAGGTCGGCGCCAATTGGTACTGGGGCGGCCTGTCGCCTCGGCGCGACAATGCCGAGGCTGCACGGTGGCTGGAGACGGCACTGCGCCTGGAACGGACCGAGATATTGTTCCGGCCGTTCGCCAAAGATTCGTTTTCGTATCAGCAGCTCGCCTGGGCGCGCTACGACCTGGGCATGCTGTTGCTGGCCGGCAACGGCGTTCCGAAGGATGTCGCGCGCGGCGTCGCATTGATCGAGGAGGCGGCGCGGCAGGACAACGCGACGGCGATCGATGAACTGGGCCATATGTACTGGTATGGCATCGGTGTCGCCAAGGACGTTGACAAGGCGAACACGCTGTTTCGCGAATCGGCAGCAAAGGGTTCGCGTGTTGCCGCCTACAATCTCGGCCAGGGTTACAGCGCCGGATGGATGGGCAACGCCGACGATGCCGAGGCACTGCGGTGGTACCGTGCATCGGCTGCCCTCGGCTATGCCGATGCGTGGTATGCGCTCGGCGATGTCTATGAGCACGGACGCGGCGTACTGCGCGATGCGGCCGAAGCGCTGGTCTGGTACCGGCTTGCGGCCAACAACGGGGTGGCGCGGGCGCAGGCCCGTCTCGGCGATGCCAATCACGATGCGACTCTCGGCATCGCGCGCAACGATGCCGAGGCGGCGCACTGGTACCGGCTCGCCGCGGCCAAAGGCAGTGCCGGAGCGCAATACATGCTGGGCGTGCTGTACGAAGCCGGCCAGGGCGTGGAACGCGACGATGCACAGGCGCTGGACTGGTTTCGCCAGGCAAGCGACAGGGGCTGGATGAATGCTCAGGCGCGGCTGGGCGACGCGTACCGCGACGGTACCCTGGGCATGGCGAAAGACGACGACACCGCCGTGCATTTCTACCGGCTGGCCGCGGCGGGCGGACTTGCTGGCGCACGGGCCAGCCTTGCCGCCATGCTGGAGCATGGACGTGGCGCGCCACATGATGCAGGCGAAGTGCTGAGGCAGTACCGGCAGGCTGCGGAACACGGCTCCGCCTTCGCGCAGAATCGCCTGGGCGACGCCAGCCGTGAGGCGCAACTCGGCCTGCCGCGCGACGACGCCGAGGCGGTGCGTTGGTATCGCCTCGCTGCGGCGCTGGATTATGGCGATGCCCAGGAAAATCTTGCACTCATGTATGCCGAGGGACGCGGCGTCGAGAAGAACGACAGCGAAGCCCTGGTGTGGCATCGGAATGCCGCGGCACATGGCAATGCCGTCGCCGAGGCGAATCTCGGCAGCTTCTATTGGCAGGGGCGCGGCGGCCTTGCGCAGGACCACGCCGAGGCGGTGCGCCACTACCTGGTGGCGGCGGACAAAGGCGTGGCCGAAGCGCAGCGCATGGTGGCGATTGCCTACCGCACCGGCGATGGAGTCGAGCGCGACGCGAAACAGATGCTGGTCTGGGCGCGCAAGGCAGCCGAGCAGGGCAATGCGTGGTGTCAGAATTCACTCGGCTATTCGCTGCTGACCGGGCTCGATGGCAGCTACGATTATGTCGAATCGGCCATGTGGCTGACCCTGGCAGTGGAGCGATCGCCGCCCGGTGAACTGCATGACCGGGCAGTCGCCAACCTGGCAAATGCGCGCACGCAGCTCAGCGAGGATGAGCAGGCAGAAGCCGAGCGCCGCGCGCAGGCATGGCGGGAGAAATTCGCAAAATAGGGCAAACATCGGCGCTGTTCCGCCCTACGATCTGCGGCCGGGCTTTTGGCAGCTTGAACGGCGTCGCAATGGCATCGTCACGACAGTCCCATGCGCGCCGCCAGAGCGGCAGCTGCGGCACGCGTCGGCAGGTCGAGCTTGGTCAGCACATTGGCCACGTGGCGCTTAACGGTGTGCTCGGACAGCGTCAGTTCGACCGCGATGGCCTGGTTGGTGTGTCCGGCGGCGATCAGCCGAAGCACCTGCCTTTCGCGCGGGCTCAACGCCTGGAGCGCGGTGTCGGACGCGCCGGCGGGCAGCGGTGCTGCGCGATGTGCGCTGTCATTGTCGGCAACATAGAGGCCGAGTTCGTCCTCGCCCGGTGCACCGATGCGCAGCCCTGTCGGCAACCGGTGGAAGCGCAGTCCGGACCCGGCCACCAGGTCGCTGACGGTGCGTGACACGACCACATCGCCGGGCTTGCCGATGGCGGCCACGCGACCGGCGATGTGGATGGCAACGCCGGTCGCCTCGCCGTCGCTGCCCTGCGTCACTTCGCCGGTGTGCAGGCCGCAGCGCACCGCCAGGCCTAGTACGCGCGCGGCTGAGTCGCGGATCGCGGTGGCACAGCGGACGGCGCGCGCCGGCCCGTCGAAGCTGGCGAGGACGGCGCCATCGGGCCGTGCGCCGCCGAGGCGGATGCCGCGATGCTGTTCCAGCGCGCGCTCGATCAGTCCCCGCAGGCGTTGCAGCATATCGTGCCACTCGGCATCGCCGTGGCGCATCGCGAGCCGATCGGCTTCCGCCACCTCGATCAGCAGTACCGTCGCGAGCGACCGGTCGGCCGGTGGTTGCGGCAGATGCCCGCCGGTCAGGAATTCCTCGATCTCGTCCACCACGCGATCAACGTCGCCGACCCACATCAGGTGATCCCTGCCTTGCAGTTCGATGAGTTTCGCGCCCGGAATATGCCTGGCGAGGAAGCGGCCGCCTGCGATATTGATCCGCACATCGTTCGTGCGATGCAGCACCAGCGTCGGCACGCGGATCGCGGCCGGGATATGGCGCAGGTCGATCAGCGCATTCATGCGAGCCAGCGCGATCGCCGCGCTCGGGCTCGCGCCGAGACGCTCCCAGCGCGCCCACCAGTCGTGGAACCGCGCATTGTCGAACATGCCGGGAGCGAAGGCGCGCAGCATCTCGCCGGTGCCCCAGGTCTGTTCGGCGGTGCGGATGAACGCCGCAAGCTGCTCGGGCGAGGACACCCAGCGATGGAAGTTGGCGTAGGCGCCGTACAGCACCAGGGCGCGAGTACGCTGCGGATAGGTGGCGGCGAACAGCATCGCCATCGGGCCGCCTTCCGACGCCCCGAGCAGCGCAGCGCGCCGCGATTGCGCCGCGTCCATCACCGCCCGCACGTCGTCCATGCGCTGTTCCAGGGTGGGGAGAGCATCGAGCGGCACGCGATCGGACAAGCCGGTGCCGCGCTTGTCGAACACGATCAGGCGGCCGAACGCGGCGAGCCGCGACAGCAGGTGGGCGAAGCCTGGGTCGTCCCACTGATGCTCGAGGTTGGAAATGAAACCATGGACCAGCACCAGGTCGAACGGGCCCTCGCCCACGACCTGGTAGGCGATGTGCACGTCCCCGCTCTTCGCGTATCGTGTCTCGGGCCGGATCACGCCGCGGTTGCTCCCTGATCGCGGCAATGTAGCAGAAGCGGCGTGGCCTGTATCGTCGGCGGCGCGATCAAACCCGGGCGCGGGCAGTCACCCGGTCACGGCCCGGCCGGCACCGCCGCTACGCGTTGTCCTTGCACCATTGCGCGACCTGCGCATGTGTTGCGAACCAGCACTTGCCGCGTGCCTTCATGTGTTTGATCAGCCGCTCCAGCACCGGCATGCGCGAGCGGTGGCCGGTGATGTGCGGATGCATCGTCAGCAGGAACAGCCCGCCCTCGTCCCATGCGCCGTCGAACTCGGCAGTGAAGATCTCCTCCACCGCAGAAGGCGGCGTATACGGTCGCAAGGCGGAGAACCGGACGAAGTTGTAGTACACCGCGTCGTCGCGAATCCATTCCGGTGGCAGTTCGACGATGCCTGTCGGCTCACCCGCGTCCATCAATTCGTATGGATCATCGTCTGCCATCAGCGAGCTGTCGTACAGCAAGCCGAGTTCGCGCACGATGTCGAGCGTGTTGACGGAAAAATCCCAGCTTGCGGTGCGCATGCCGACCGGATTGCGACCGGCGATGCGTCCCAGCGTCTCGGCGGCGCGGAATGTCAGGTCGCGTTCCGCCTCGCGCGGCAGCGTCGTGTTGGCTTCGTGGATCCAGGAGTGGATACCGATCTCGTGGCCGTCATCGGCGACGCCGCGCACTTCTTCAGGGTGCAGCAGGGCCGACACCGCCGGATAGAAGAAGCTGGCGGGGATCGCCTCCTTCTGCAGCAGCGAGCGGATGCGCGGCATCGCCTGGCGGTTGCCGTACTGGCCCTGGCTGATGCGCATCGGGCTCTCGTCGGCGTCACGCAGCGGGATGGTTTCGTGGTCGGCATCGAACGAGATGGTCACGGCGCAGCGCGCCCCGTCCGGCCAGGCCTTCGGCCTCATGCTGCGGCCGGCGCGGGCGCGGCCGACGATGCGGCGCCAGGTGGCCTCGGACCACTGCCACGGTTCGCCGTCGGGATGCTTGTTGGTCATGGGGCTGCCCTCCGCCTGAATGCGCCGCGCATGCTGCCCGCGTTTGCCGCGGATGGGAATGCGCGGGGTGGAGGAGGCGATCGGGGCGCCCACTGCATCGGCTCGCGTTTACGCTAAGAACCAGCGTCGCAATATCCAGGAGCATGGACTGGACTTCTCGTTCGCGGTTCAATCGCATCCTGCGTGAGAGGATGCTGAGCGAGGCGTGATCCGCCGCAACACCGGGTTTCCTCCTCGGGCCCGGGCGTTCATGCTGACGGTCCCCCGCGCAGGAGACCGCCAGATGCCAGGAACCGACGCCGCCACGCTGACCGCCGAGGAAATGCTGGCGCTGTATGCCAGTCGCGCACTCAGCCCGGTTGAGGTGCTGCAGGCCGTCACCGAGCGCATCGCCCGGCTCAATCCCGGCCTGAACGCCTTCGCCGTGCTGAACCCGCGCGCGTTGGAGGCCGCGGGCGAGAGCGAGGCGCGCTGGCGGGTCGGCCGTCCGCTCGGCCTGCTGGACGGCATCCCATGCACGGTGAAGGACCTGCTGGACGTCGCAGGCTTTCCCACACGGCGCGGCAGCCGCATTACCGATGCCACGCCGGCGCAGGACGACGCACCGAGCGTCGTAGGGCTGAAAGCCGCCGGCGCGGTGATCGTCGGCAAGACCACCACCACCGAGTTCGGCTGGAAGTCGCCCGGCGACTGCCCCCTGCACGGCATCACGCGCAATCCATGGAACCCGCAATACACCACGGGCGGCTCGTCATCCGGAGCCGGCGCCGCGGGGGCGGCGTCGTTCGGTCCGCTGCATATCGGCACCGATGCCGGCGGCTCGATCCGCATTCCGGCCGCGTGGTGCGGGCTGGTCGGGCTGAAGCCGACCTTCGGCCGCATCCCGCTGTGGCCGGCGAGCGTATTCCCCGGCGTGTCCTGCGCCGGCCCGATGACCCGCACGGTGCGCGACGCGGCGCTGATGTTCTCCGCCATGGCGCGCTACGACCTGCGCGATCCGTTCGCCGTGCCTGACGATGGCCGCGACTGGCGCGACGGTATCGAGGCGGGCGTCGCAGGCCTCACGGTGGGCGTGCTGCGGCGGCCTGGCTTCGATGCGCCGGTGGACGAGGATGCCGTCGCCGCGGTGGAACGCGCCGCGTCGCTGCTGGCTGATGCCGGCGCGACGGTGCAGGACGCCAATCCCCCGCTGCCCGACACGCGCGTGCTGTTCTCGCGCGTCTGGGGGTCCGCGCTGGGCCGCCTCGTGGCGATGACGCCGGAGGATCGCCGCGGCCTGCTGGATCCCGGCATCCTCGAAGTGGCGCGCACCTTGGGCGGCATGAGCGCGATCGAGTTCCTCGACGCGGAAGCGCAGCGTGCGGTGGCGGCGCATGAGATGGCGCGGCTGCACCAGCGGTTCGACGTGATCCTGTGCCCCACCGTGCCGGGTGGGCCGCCGCTGGCCGATGCGGTGACCAACGATCCCGTGCAGGCGCTGTGGACGCAGTGGGCGCCGTGGACCTTCACCTTCAACATGACGCGCCAGCCGGCGATCACCATGCCGTTCGGCCGGCGTGGCAACGGCTTGCCGAATGCCGTGCAACTGGTGGCGGCGCAGTATCGCGACGACCTGGTGCTGCGCGTGGCACGGGCGCTCGAACTGGCGGAACCGGTGCCTGTCGCGGCGATCGATTGAGGGCTCGCGGTCATGCAGCAGCATCGGGTCAACGGCTACGACATGGCGTATCTCGATGTGGGCGTGTCTCGACATGGGATGGGCGCACCGCTGGTCTGCGTGCACGGGTCGCTGTGCGACTTCCGCGTCTGGTCGTGCGTGCTGGGGCCATTGTCGCGGCAATGTCGGGTGATCGCGCCCAGCCTGCGGCATTTCTTCCCCGAACATTGGGATGGCGTCGGCACGGACTACACCATCGCGCAGCACATCGCCGACGTGATCGGTTTCATCGAGGCACTCGGCGTCGGCCGTGTGCACCTGATGGGCCATTCGCGCGGCGGCCACATCGCATTCCGCGTGGCGCAGCTTCGGCCCGACCTGCTGCACAGGATCGTGCTCGCCGAACCGGGCGGCGATCTGGATGCATCGCTGGCGCCGCCTGGCGCACCGGCGACAACGACGATGCGCTCGATGGCCGCGGCGGCAGCCGAGAAGATCGCCGCCGGTGACATCGATGGCGGATTGGCGCACTTCATCGATGCGATCGATGGCGATGGCACGTGGCGTGTGCTGCCGCCGTTTGAAAAGCAGGAGCTGCGCGACAATGCGTTCACCCTGCTGGGCCAGGTGAACGAGCAGCGTCAGCTGTATGCACGCAGCGATGCCGAGGCGATCCGGGTGCCGACGCTGCTGGTGGGCGGCGAGCGGACTCGAGGCTCGCTGCCGGTGGTGCTGCGCGCACTCGCGGCGCATATTCCCGGTGCGCGCGTCGAGATCATCCCGAAGGCCACGCATTTTATGTTCGGCCAGGATCCGACAAGGTTCTGCGCTGTCGTCCTGGCGTTTCTGGCGGCATGAGCGGAAGCCTTTTTCAAAGACTTATTGCCGATGTTCCTTACAGCAAAGTTGACACTTTCCCCGACACGCCCGACGATAGGCTTGAAACGGCTGAATCGTGTTGCCCCTCCCCCGGCGACCGCTGAGCGAGACCCGGCAAGGCGAGACCATCCGCGACGCTTGCTGCGCCCAGACGCACCGACGAGGAGCCCACCATGCACCAACGTATCCAGTATCCTGAATCAATCGAACCCCTGGTCCAGTTCATCGAGCAGACTCCGCCCGCTGAGATCCTGGACCGCACGCTGGAAAAGCTCCGCGCCGGCATTTCCACCCAGACCATGCTGACCGCTTCGGCGCTGGCGGTGGTGCGGTCATCTGACCTGCCGCCCGGCCATCACGGCGGCCCGCTGCATCCGCTTGCCGGCCTGCATGCCATCACTCACCTGTCGAACCATTTCGAGGGCGAGGAGAGCTTCCTCCCGATTCTCCAGCACGTTGCTCTGTCCAATAAGCACATCAACGACCCGGTCACCGGGCCTTTCAGCCTCCTGGAGTTCGCACCGCTCGATCCTTTGGGCGCCCAGGTCAGCCGCACCGCCGACCTCGCCGCCGACGGTTCCGGCGATGTCAGCACCTCAGAAGGCATCCAGGCGGCGAAGGACGCCTTCCTCAAGGCGTGCAGCCGCGGCGAGAGCAATAAGGCCGACCACATCTTCCTTTGGCTGTGGGATCATGTCCCGGCGATCGAGGCGTTCGACCTGCTGATGAGCGTCGCCATCCCGAAGAACGGGTTGGACGACCACTACTTCCTGTTCCCCGGCTACCTGTGGCGGGGCCTCGAGGCGCTCGGAACCGAGCACCTGAAGGTGCTGTTCCGCCCGGCCGTCCGCTACGTCGCGCGCTTCCCCGCACAACGCCTCATGCCGGAGGCTGATGCCCTGATCGAGGAGCATGGACTGCTCACCCGCATCCTGCGCCAACGCAGTGGCGACGATGAGACCACCGCGGTCGGCGCGCTGGGTGCGGCGATCCGGGGCTGCAAGGTCTACACCGAGATCCCCAAGTTGATCGCCCAGGCGCTGGCCGATGGCCTGTCGCTTGAAGGTGCCGGCGAGGCGCTGTCGATCGGCGCGGCCGGCCTTTTCCTGCGCTCGCTGACCGGCAACCCGATGGACGTGCACCTGCATACGTCGGCCAATCTGCGGCGCTACCTGCTCCGTCTCGACGGCTTCAGCATGAAGAACAAGCTGCTGGTGCTGCTGACGTGGCACACCGGCCCGGAAGTCAAGTCGACCCAGTACCGGATGGAGCCAACCATCCAGCCGGACATGGATGCGGTCGCCGCCCTGCCGCATCGCTCACAGGAGGAGCTGCTCGAGGCGATCACCCAGAGCATCTACAATCAGCCGCCGACCGATTGGTCCAAGGTAACCAATCTCGGCATGATGCGCGCGGTGCCGGAGGTGAAGGCGACGGTGAACCTGGCGCAGCAATACGTCGAGCTGCGTTATGACCCGCAGGTGCTGATGCATCGCCTGGCGGAAATCGTCTGCCACGACAGCTTCACCGAGATGCACGCCTTCAAGCATCACCAGGCTATCGTCGAGGAGTTCCGCAACACGCGCGAACCGTGGCGCTGGATGCATCTGGTCGCCGCCTGCCAGGCCGCCGCGGTCTCCTTCGGCAAGAACATGTCGGTTTACGAGGACGCGCTGGAGCTGATGCACGCCGCATAGTTTCTCGCCCGCCCGAACCGCCCTGGTAGGGCGAAAAAAGCCAAGCGCATTCCGTCGTCAGACCGGCGGAATGCGCTTAGCTTTTCCGCCCTACGCTGTTGCCGCATCCATGCTACAGACCCCGCGACAGCGACGGGAATGCCATGACCAGCGAAACCGACATCACCGCCTGGCTCGCCACCCAGCACGACGCCATGGTCGCCATGTTGCGCGAGATGGTGGACATCGACAGCGGCAGCTACAACAAGCCTGGCATCGACGCGGTCGGCGCGGTGGTGCAGCGCTTCATGCAGGCGCGGGGCATTCCCGTCGAAGTCGCCCGCCAGCAGAACCACGGCGACTGCCTGCGCGCCGCGGTGCCTTGGGACGGACCGGCCGGCAATGCCGGCGGCAACGTCGTCCTGATGGGTCATCGTGACACGGTATTCCCCGATGGCGAGGCAACACGCCGGCCGTTCACCATTCGCGACGGCATCGCCTACGGCCCTGGCGTCGCGGACATGAAGGCTGGGCTGGTGATGAACTGTTTCGTGCTGGCCGCCTTCGCGAAGTTCGGCGGCTCGCCGGCGCCGCTGGTCGGGTTGTTCACCGGCGATGAGGAGATCGGCAGCCCGGAAGGCCGGGCGGTGATCGAGGCCGAGGCTCGCCGCGCCCGCGTGGTGTTCAACAGCGAGCCGGGCCGCGTCTCCGGCAACGTGGTGACCGGGCGCAAGGGCGGCGTGTTCATGGTGGTCCGGGTGAACGGTCGCGCCGCGCACTCGGGCGCCAATTTCGCCGACGGCATCAGCGCCATCGAGGAACTGGCGCGCAAGGTCCAGGCGCTGCATGCGCTGACCGACCTCGATCGCGGCATCACGCTGAATGTCGGCCTGATCAGCGGCGGCCAGAGCGTCAATACCGTGGCGCCGTGGGCGGAGGGCCAGATCGACCTGCGCTATGTCAGTCCGCCGGACCGCGACGACGCGATGGCACAGATCGGCGCGATCATCGAGCGCAGCTTCGTGCCCGGTACCAGGGCCGAACTGACGATCCGCGGCGAATTCCTGCCGCTCGTGCAGAGCCCGACCGCGAAGAAGCTATTCGAGATCTACGTGCAGTCCGCGGCGGATACCGGCTTCACCACGGATGGCGAATTCACCGGCGGCTGCGCCGACTCAGGCTTCACCGCCGGGGTGGGCGCGCCGACGATCTGTGCGGTGGGTCCGGTGGGCGGCAAGGCGCACAGCCCGGACGAGTTCCTGCGGATCGACAGCCTGGTGGCGCGGGCGCAGGCGTGCGCCCGGGCGATCCTGCGGCTCGAGCAGGCGGGGCTATAGCGGCGGCGCCGTCGGTCGGCGATCAGCGGTGCCAGCCGTGGTCGCCGTCGCCGTGCCAGTCGCCGCCACGCCAGCCCCAGCCGCCGCCGTAGGCGACCACGCCGCCGGAGTAATACGGCGCGCCGTAGTAACCGCCGTAGTAACCATTGTAGCCATAACCCGGATAGGCCGGGTACGCGACACAACCGCCGAGCAGGGCTGCCATCGCCAGCGCCGCGATCGTCAGCAATCCGCGATTCCGAAGCGCGCTGAACATCATGCACTCTCCTGTCCTGGTATCCTGACACCAATCTAGGGATGCTTCGCGGCGTTTTGGTGACTGCGACAGGGCAATGGCGTGTCGCGCCGAACCGGCATGGCGCGCCGGCGTCATTGCAGGTTGCGTCGCGTTTTCGCCATCTTGCCGCGCGACAAGCACCGGCACAGTCAAATGTCCTGGAAGGACCGGCTTCGATGCGCACGCACAACCGCCGATTTCGCCTGACCGCTGTGGCGGCGGCCACTGGCCTGGCGGTTGCCCAGACGACGCCGCTGCCGGCCGCGGCGCAGGGGCCGCCGCCTCCGCCGCCCGGCGTGCAGGATCAGCAGTCAGGCGGCGATCCCCCCGCCCGGGTGGGACGCCTCGCGCGCGTCTCCGGCACGGTATCGTTCCATGGCCAGGACGACACCCAGTGGAGCCCGGCAGAGGCGAACTATCCGGTCACATCAGGCAACGCGTTCTGGACCGAACCCAACGCACAGGCCGAGATCGAGGTTTCCGCCAGCCGGATCGCGATGGCGCCCGGTACCGAACTCGACATCACGACGCTGGACGACACGGCCCTGCAGGTCACCGAACCGCAGGGTGAGACCTATCTGCACATCCGCACCACGGCCCCTGACGAAACCTATGCGCTGCAGACGCCGCGCGGTCTGGTCACCTTTGCCGGCACCGGCCGTTATGACGTGGTGGCCGGCGACACCCAGACGCCGACCAGCGTGACGGTGATCGAAGGCGCGGCGCAGGTCACCGGTCCCGGCGTGTCACTGCAGATCGGTCCCAACCAGACCGCGACGATAAACGGCTCGGACAGCTTCCAGGCCGATGTCGGTCCGGCGCAGCATGATCCGTTCCTGAGCGCCACGTTGAACAGCGAACGGCCGCCGCCGCAGGCGGTGGCAGTGCCGCCGGTGGTCGCGGCGATGCCGGGCGGCGATGACCTCGCGGAGTATGGCGCATGGTCCGAAAGTCCCGAGTACGGCCAGGTCTGGTACCCGCAGGTGGCGCCGGACTGGGTCCCGTATCGCGACGGCTCGTGGGCCTATGTCGCGCCGTGGGGCTGGACCTGGGTGGACAGTGCCCCCTGGGGCTTCGCTCCGTTCCATTACGGCCGCTGGGCCGAGATCGGCGGGCGGTGGGGTTGGTATCCGGGCGGCGAACGCCGCGAGGGACGCTATCCGGTCTACGCCCCGGCGCTGGTGACGTTCTTCGGTGTCGGCGCTTCGGTCGGCGTCGGCGTCGGTGCCGCGCTGGCTGCCGGTCGGATGGGCTGGCTCCCGCTGGGACCGCGCGAGGCCTACCACCCCTGGTACCATGCGAGCGATCGCTACGTGCGGCAGGTGAACATTGCCCACACCACCAACGTCTCTGTGATCAACCGCAACGTCACGGTCAACAATTTCGCCAACCGCGGTGCGGCGACGGTGGTGCCCACCAGTGCCATGACGGCGTCCCGTCCGGTGCGCCCGGTGGCGCAGCGGATTGACGCCGGCCAACTGGCCCAGGTAAGGCCGGTGTTCGGCCAGCAGCCGCTTCGGCCCGCCGCGACCACGCGGGGCGTGACGCCGGTGGTGGCGCGACAGCTCAACCTGGCGCCGACGGCGGGCGCCGTATTGCCACACGCCACGGCGCCCGGGCCGGCGATCCGGCCGATCGGCGTCGTGCCGGGCGGGGGGCTGGGCGCCGCCAACGGCCGGCCTCCGCCGTCAGCGCTGCGCAACCCGCCGGCGCTGCAGAACCCGACAGGCCCGGTGCCGGCTGCTGCGCGCCCGTTCGGCGGCCCGCCGGCACTCGCAACGCCCGGCGCCAGGCCAGGCTTCCAGGGCGCGCCCGATTTGCGGGCTCCCCAACCGCAAGGCCAGTCGGGTCCGCCGCCGATCCAGCATTTCCCGGGTGCCGCGCCGCCCACGGCGCCGCACCCGGTGCCCGCGCCCGGGTTGGCCGCAACGCCGTCACCGCATCCGGGCGGCCAGCCGGCACCACAGGTGATCGCTCCGGCAACGCTGCAGCCCCAGATACACAATGGGCCGATCGCGCCGACCCCGCCTGCGATCCACCCGGTAGCGCCGCCGGCAGTGCCTGCACCGGCCTTCCGCGCGCCGCCGCAGGTCAACGGCCCACCGCCCGCGCCGGCATTCCACGCGCCGCCACCGGTGTCGGCACCGGCCTTCCACGCGCCGCCGCAGGTCAACGCGCCATCGCCCGCACCCGCCTTCCATGCCCCGCCGCCGCAGGTCAACGCGCCGCCGCCCGCGCCGGCGTTCCACGCGCCGCCGCCCCAGGACCGGGCGCCGCCACCGGTGCACGTATCGGCGCCCCCGGCGCCGCAATTCCACCCGCCGCCGCCCGCGGCTGCGCCCGCGTCGCACTCACCACCGCCCGCGGCTCAGCAGCAGCAACAGCGCCAGAAGCGTCCGGGCGAACAGTGACCTTCCGCCGCGGCGCCGCCTCTGTCATAGAGGGGGCCTTGCGGACCGTTGGGGGTCGCCAATGCGTAGCCCGGTCATTCTGTGCCTGCTGCTCGTCCTGGCCGGCTGCGACACGTCGCCTGCCGCCCTCGGCATCACCGGTCCCGCGCCGCCGCCTCCGGTCGTGACACCGGACGACAGCACGATCGGCATTCCCGGTGTGCCCAGCACAACCGGCTACGGCCCCAACATCGAACCGAGTACGAGCGGTGGGCGGTATTACAACTACAACTGAAGCCGGCGTGCGGGGCGGAATGCGCTGTGCCGTCCCGCCCCGCACATCATGACGTGTGCTAAGCCGACAGCGCCTGGGGCTCGGTCCGCACCCGCTTCACCAGCAGCTTGTTGAGCGCATGCACATAGGCCCGCGCCGAGGCCACGATGGTATCGGTGTCGGCGCCCTGGCCATCCACCATCTTGCCGTTCTCCTCCAACCGCACCGTGGTCTTGGCCTGTGCGTCGGTGCCCTCGGTCACTGCGCCGACCGAGAACAGCACGAGGTTCGCGGTGTGCGGGAAGATCTCCTGGATCGCCTTGAATGTCGCGTCCACCGGCCCGTCGCCATTCGACGCGGCTGACTTCACGACGCCGTCCACCTCCAGTTCCAACTCGGCGCGCGCCGGCCCCCTCGATCCGGCGTGCAGGTCAAGCGACACGAAACGGATGCGCTGGTGGTCGCGCATTACCTCGTCGTCCACCAGCGCGACGATGTCCTCGTCCCACACCACCTTCTTGCGGTCGGCGAGGTCCTTGAAGCGGCGGAACGCGTCGTTCAACTGGTTGTCGCCGATCGAGTAGCCCATGGTCTTCAGCTTGTCGCGGAACGCCGCGCGGCCGGAGTGCTTGCCCATCACCAGGCTGGACTTCTGCCAGCCGACGCTCTCCGGCAGCATGATCTCGTAGGTGCCGGCATGCTTCAGCACGCCGTCCTGGTGGATGCCGGCCTCATGCGCGAACGCATTGCGCCCGACGATGGCCTTGTTCGGCTGCACGTCGAAGCCGGTGATCGTGGAGAGCAGCTTCGAAACCCGCAGAATGTTCGGCGTCTTGACGTTGTTCCTGAACGGGATGGCGTCGTTGCGTGTGCGGATCGCCATCACCGCCTCTTCCAGCGACGCGTTGCCGGCGCGCTCGCCGATGCCGTTGATGGTGGATTCCACCTGCCGCACGCCGGCACGGATCGCCGCCAGCGTGTTGGCCACTGCCAGCCCGAGGTCGTTATGGTTGTGCGTTGACAGCACGACCTTGTCGGCACCCGGCACGCGCGTGCGCACCATGGTGAAGATGCGCTCCATGTCCTCGGGCAGCGCGTAGCCCACCGTGTCGGGGATATTGATTGTCGTCGCGCCGGCCTTGATCGCCGCCTCGACGCAGCGGCACAGGAAGTCAGCGTCGGTGCGCGTGCCGTCCTCGGCCGACCACTCGACATCATCCGTATACTGCCGCGCCAGCGTCACGCTGTCGGTGACCGCCTGCAGGACCTCCTCCGGTTCCATCCGCAGCTTGTATTTCATGTGCAGCGGGCTGGTGGACAGGAAGCTGTGGATGCGCTTGCGCTTTGCCGGCTTCACTGCATCGGCGGCACGCAGGATGTCCTCGCGGCCGGAGCGCGCCAGGCCGCAGATCACCGGGCTGTCGTCGCGCTGGCCGATGGTTTCCGCAATCGCCTTCACGCTCTCGTAGTCGCCGATCGAAGCAATCGGAAAGCCGGCTTCCATCACGTCGATGCCCAACTCGGTCAGCGCCTCCGCCATGCGGATTTTCTCGGTCAGGTTCATCGAGAAGCCGGGCGACTGCTCGCCATCGCGCAGCGTGGTGTCGAAGATGATGATGCGGTCGTCTTCCAGCTTGCCGAAGCTGGGATGTTCGATGCTCATTGGGGCGGTCCTTGGAATGGTTGCACGACATTAGCCTCAGGGTAACCCCTGAGCGATGCCGGCACTCAACAGCCCGGCGCGACGCTCAGGGGCGGCTAAGTCGAAGGAGGAGGCCGATGGCCAGCAGGCATGCGGAGCCGCGCACAACAGCGCGGGCGGTCCGACAGGCGAGGCGCATGCCACAGAACATCGGACGTCTATACCGTGTCCCCGGGACCGGTGCAAGCGGCGGTTGTGCACCCCTGGGTCCGGCGGTGAGTGGCCTGCGAAGCACCGGGTCGGGTGCTTCGCGGTCCTCGCCGCAGCCTCCGCCCGTTCTCCGGGCCAAATGGAAAGCTACCGCAACACTCGCCGCGCGGGCGCGAATCCAGGACCCGCACCACGGTGCCGCGACGCCTGGATCCTCGCCTGCGCGAGGATGATGACGGGGCGGCGGTGTCCTGCCATCCGGCGCCGGTCTGGAAGTCGCAGGACGCCACTGCTAAAGACCCCGCATGGGGGCATCATCGGGGGTCCTAGAAGACTCCACGACGCGCCGGCCGCCGGCGCGATGGCTGCGCCACGGCGTCGCGACACCGCTCTCGGTCCGCATCCATATGGTCGGCCTGATCCTTGTGGTGGTGACGCCGCTGCTGGTGTTCAGTGCCTTCCTGGTGCTGCGCTCGGCAGAGCATGAGCAGGAAATCACGGCGAACACGGTGCGCGAACGCACCCTCGCGGCCGGTTCAGCCATCGACCGTGAACTGAGCGCGCTGCGTGCGCGCCTGTTCATCCTTGCCGCCTCGCACTATCTGCAGGCCGCCGACCTCGCCGCATTCCGCGACCAGGCCAGCGCGATGAGCCGGCAGCTCGGCCTGGCGGTGATGCTCAGCGATCCGACCGGCCGAGAGCTGGTCGATACGCAAACACCGGTCGGCGACCCGCTTCCCATGATGTTGGACGGCGACGCGGTCCAGCGCGTGGTGGCGACCGGACAGCCGGATATTTCCGGTCTTGTGATCGGCGCGGCCGGCCATCAATCCATGATCGCGCTGAGCGTTCCGGTGCTGCGTGAGGACCAGCTTGTCTACGTCCTCAGCTTCAATATCGGGCCGGCGATGACGCATGTCCTGGCAGGGCTGGATCTGCCGCCCGATTGGATCGTGACGATCTCCGACCGCGTCGGGATCACGATCGCCAGGAATCTGGAGCCTGAGAAGTTCGTCGGCCAGATGGGACGCCGTCAGGTCATCGAGCGCTTCCACGCCACGGAGGCCGGCTGGCTGCCGCTCATCTCGCGCGAAGGCGTGCCGGTCTACACCGCCTTCGCGCGGGTGAAGCTGGCCGGATGGACAGTGGCGGTCGGCATTCCCGACGCCGTGCTGTTCGCCCCCGTCCAGCACTCCACCATGGTACTCTCGTTGGCCGGCGTGGTGACGCTGGCGCTGGCACTGTTGCTGGCGCTCGCCATTGCCCGGCGCGTCGCCAGTCCGATCACCGCACTGGTTGCCTACGCCGATGTCGTCGGCCGCGGGCAGCGCATCGACCTGCACACGACCGGCATCCTGGAGACCGACGCGGTTGCCCGGTCGCTGTACCAGGCGAGCGAGCGACTGCGGCAGGGTGCCGATGATCGCAACAAGGCGGCGGAAGAGCTGCGCCACAGCGAGCAGAAATACCGCGTCCTGGCCGAGGACCTCGCAGTCGCCAATCAGGAACGCACCGAGTTGCTGCACCGCACTGTCGCGGCGCAGGAGGAAGAGCGCACCCGCATCGCCCGCGACCTGCACGACAGCATCGGCCAGTACCTGACTGCCCTGCGCCTGGCGATGACCGCGATCGAACCGCATATCGCCGCCAATGCGCTGGCGCATCAGCGACTCGCCGAAGTGAAGGACCTGACCTCCCGGCTGGGCAGTGAACTGAGCCGTATGGCGTGGGAACTGCGTCCCATGGCGCTGGATGACCTCGGGCTGCGCCGGGCGGTCACCCAGTATCTCGAGGAATGGGGCGAGCGTGCCGGTTTGCGCGTCAATCTGGAGATCGCCCTCGGCGAACTGCGTCTGCCGCAGGCGGTCGAGACGGCGCTGTTCCGGGTGCTGCAGGAAGCCTTCACCAACGTAGTGAAGCATTCCGGTGCCGACCAGGTGGCCGTCGTCCTGGAGGCGATGGACGGCGAGGTGCGGCTGATCGTCGAGGACAACGGCCGGGGATTTCCACTGGACAATGGGCCGGAGCCTGCGCTTGGAATGCAGCACCTTGGCCTGCTGGGTGTGCGCGAGCGACTCGCGCTGGTGAAGGGCAGCCTGGAGGTGGAATCGACGCCACAGAGCGGCACCACGGTCTACGTCCGAGTACCTGTCTGATTGCCGAGCAGCTATCTGACTGAATGAGGAGCCGGCCACATGGCAACGACTCCATTCCGCGTCCTGATGGTCGATGATCATCCGATCGTCCTCGCCGGGCTGAAGACCCTGGTGAACGCCGACCCGGACTTCGAAGTCGTCGGCGCGGCGCGTGACGGCCGTAGCGCCCTGCGGCTGGCGAAGGAGTTGCTGCCGGACATTGTCGTGCTGGATATCTCGCTGCCGGAGATGAATGGCATCGAGGTGGCGATGGCGCTGATGGCCGAACGGCCGGAGTGCCGGGTGCTGGTGCTGACGGTGCACGAGGAACGCGCCTATTTGCGCCAGCTGGTGGAGGCCGGCGTCGGCGGCTACCTGCTGAAGCGTTCCGCGGCGGACGAACTGATCCGGGCCATGCACGCCGTGATGGCCGGCGGGATGTACCTGGATCCGGCAATCGCGGGCAAGGCGATGGGCCGGCCGATGCACAGTGGCCATCCGAAAGCCGGCCATGCCGCCGAACTCAGCGAGCGCGAGGGCGACGTCCTGCGCATGGTCGCGGGCGGCCACAGCAACAAGGAGATTTCCGCACGGCTGAGCATCAGCGTGAAGACGGTGGAGACCTATAAAGCGCGGGCCATGGAGAAGCTTGGGTTTCGCAGCCGCGTGGACGTCGTGCGCTACGCCGCCGGCCAGGGTTGGCTGCGCGAGCGCTAAGGCGGTACACCGTCATGGCCGGGTTTGGCCCGGCCGTCGCCGCCGATGCCGTGCCACCACGGATCGCCCGGACATGCCCCGGGCTTGGCACCGCCATGACGAACTGCCGAGTTCTTGTTGCAAGCGAGCCGGCGGTCCGGTGCCGATCGGACCTCGCCGGCATCGGATTGCCGCGTCGCTTCGCTCACCGCAATGACAGTGAAGGATGTCAGGATAATCCTTACTTGAGCCAGTAATATCACCCTCATAATAGCCTGTTTTCCTTTCATCCATTAGGGGTCCTTCCCGGCTTTCTGACAAGACCAAAGTAAAGCTCCCTGCACAGCGCGATCGACTTCACGCTGCAACGGGGCCGCGTCCCGATGAATGCCGTCAACTCTCTGGTGCGGGTGCCAGGTGCGTCGCTACTGAGCGACACGCGGGAGCGTGCGTTCGACCTGCGCGAGCTTCGGTACTTTCATAGTGTGGCGCGGACCGGAAATTTTGGCCGCTCGGCGCGCGAACTGAACATCAGCCAGCCGGCGATCTCGCATCAGATGCGCAAGCTGGAGGAAGGCCTGGGGACGCAGCTTCTGCTGCGTCACGGGCGGGGCGTCATGCTG
>DATAPW010000006.1:0-4360 GCA_036265005.1 Acetobacteraceae bacterium
TCCACCGCCGCGGTCAAGGCCGAAAGCCGCCGAAGGCGGGGGGCCGACAGGCCCAGCCTTGAGCACGGTGGCGGACCAGCCGACAATCAAAACGTCGCAGCGAGCGCCGTTGACGCTCATGACGGTCGCTCGCAATGACAACCGATCAGGATGCCGTGACCGTTCAGGACACCCGGTTGTCCACCAGCTCCGTCACCACCGCCGGATCGGCCAGCGTGGACGTATCGCCCAGGCTGTCGGTTTCGTTGGCGGCGATCTTGCGCAGGATACGGCGCATGATCTTGCCGCTGCGCGTCTTCGGTAGCGCCGGCGCCCACTGGATTGCATCGGGCGAGGCGATCGGACCGATTTCCTTGCGCACCCAGGCGACCAGTTCCTTGCGCAGCGTGTCGGTGGGTTCCTCGCCCAACTTCAGCGTGACGTAGGCGTAGATGCCCTGGCCTTTCAGCTCGTGCGGGAAGCCGACCACCGCTGCCTCGGCCACTTTGGGATGTGCCACCAGTGCGCTTTCCACTTCGGCAGTGCCCATGCGATGGCCCGACACGTTGATCACGTCGTCGACGCGGCCGGTGATCCAGTAGTAGCCATCGGCATCACGCCGCGCGCCGTCGCCGGTGAAGTACAGTCCCTTGAACGTCGAGAAATACGTTTGGACGAAGCGTTCATGGTCGCCGAACACGGTGCGCATCTGGCCTGGCCAGGAATCCGCCAGGCACAGATTGCCTTCGCATGCACCGTGCAGTTCGTGGCCGTCGCCATCGACAATGATCGGCTTCACGCCGGGCAGCGGACGCGTTGCCGATCCGGGCTTGGTGGGCGTGGCGCCCGGCAACGGTGAGATCAGGATGCCGCCGGTTTCGGTCTGCCACCAGGTATCGACGATCGGGCAGCGATGGTCGCCGACGACGCGGTCGTACCACAGCCACGCTTCCGGGTTGATCGGCTCGCCGACGCTGCCGAGGATGCGCAGGGAGCGGCGCGAGGTCTTCTTCACCGGGCCTTCGCCGTCGCGCATCAGCGCGCGGATCGCGGTCGGCGCGGTATAGAAGATGTTGACCTTGTGCTTGTCCACCACCTGCCAGAACCGCGAGCTGTCGGGATAGTTCGGGATGCCCTCGAACATCAGCGTGGTGGCGCCGTTCGCCAGCGGGCCGTAGACAATATAGGTGTGGCCGGTGACCCAGCCGACATCGGCGGTGCACCAGTAGATCTCACCCGGATGGTAGTCGAACACCATTTCGTGCGTGTAACTGGCCCATACCATGTAGCCGCCGGTGGTGTGCAGCACGCCCTTCGGCTTTCCCGTGCTGCCCGAGGTGTACAGGATGAACAGCGGATCCTCGGCGTTCATTTCCAGCGGCGGGCAATCCGGCGAAGCGGCTGCGGTCAGCGTCGCATAGTCGTGATCGCGGCCGGGCTGCATCGCCACATCGCCGCCGGTCACCTTCACCACGATGACATTCTTCACGCCCGGGCAGGATTTCAGCGCGTCGTCCGCATTCGCCTTCAGCGGTACCTTGCGGCCGCCGCGACGACCTTCGTCGGCAGTGATCAGCAGTTCGGAGGCGCAGTCCTGGATGCGGTTCGCCAGGCTGTCGGGCGAAAACCCGCCGAACACCACGGAATGGATCGCGCCGATGCGGGCGCAGGCAAGCATCGCGATCGCCGCTTCCGGCACCATCGGCAGATAGATCGTGATGCGATCGCCCTTCTTCGCACCGAGGCTCTTCATCGCATTGGCGAGGCGGCACACCTGCTCGTGCAGTTCGCGATAGGTGATCTGCCTGGAGACCGCCGGATCGTCGCTTTCCCAGATGATCGCCGTCTGGTCGCCGCGCGTCGCCAAATGGCGGTCCAGGCAGGATGCCGAAGCATTCAGCGTGCCGTCCTCGAACCATTTGATCGAGACATTGCCGGAGAAGCTGGTGTTCTTGATCCGGGTCGGCGGGGTCATCCAGGCAATGCGGCGCGACTGCTCGGCCCAGAACCCATTCGGGTCGCGTGACGCGCGCTCGAACATATCCTGGTAGCGTGCAGCGGTGACATGCGCCTTGGCGGCAATTTCCGGCCTGACGGGAAAGACCTGTCCGTCGGCGGGATGGACGTCTGGCATGACCGTGTTTCCTTCCGTTCTTATGGCCTGGGCGCTACAGCCCGGCATCCTCCGGCACAAAGATGGTGCCGTCCTTGATCTGGATCACCACGGCCTCCAGCCGATCGCCGAAGCAAGGGCCGCGCAGGCATTCGCCGTCGGTGATACGGAATTCGGCGCCATGGGTGGCGCAGACGATACGGCTACCGTCATGCGAGAGGAAGCGGTCCCGGCTCCAGTCCAGCGGCGTGCCGATATGCGGGCAGGAGTTCACATAGACGTGGACGGTGTCGCCCTGGCGGATGGCGAACAGGCCGGTAAGCCCGCCGCGCGCCGGGCCGAAGCCTTTGCTGGTGCCGTCCGGGATCTCGTCCAGCCGGCAGAGCGTGCGCTGACCCGTCCCGCCGGCCGCTTCCGGCAACGGCAGCGGGGCCTGCTGCTCGTCGCTCATCCCCGCCACCCACCCATCCGGCAGATGCGGTCCCAATGCGGCTTGGACACCGGCATCACCGATAGCCGCGACAGACGCACCAGGGCCATATCGGCCAGCTTCGGGTCGTCCTTAATCACCACCAGCGTCACCGGCTTTGGCATCGGCGCGACCGCCTTCATGTCAACCGATACCCAGTCGCCCCTTTCTGCGGTCGGGTCCGGATACGCCTCGCGCACCACCTCGACCACGCCGACGATCTCCTTGCCGATGTTGGAATGATAGAAGAACGCCATGTCGCCCTTCTGCATGGCCTTCAGGTTGAGTTTTGCCGTGTGATTGCGCACGCCGGTCCATGGCTCCACGCCATTCGCCACCTGCTGATCCCAAGAGAATGCGTCTGGCTCAGACTTTACCAGCCAATAGTGCATCGCCGCCGACTCCCTGATCCCTCGTGGGCAGACATTGTCACACTAGGACAATGCGCCCCGGCTTCAAACGCAGGGCAATCGCTTGAGCGAAGTAAGGTCAGGGCTCTCCCCTGAAACCCGCCTGGGGGGCTTTGCCCCCAGCAAAGGCGGACCCTTTGTGAAGGGTTCCAAGGGCCGGCCCTTGGCGGGAGTCCGGAGGGCAGCGCCCTCCGGTGGGGTCCGGGGCGAAGCCCCGCCTCAGGCCGCGCGCGCCGCTGCCGATTGCTGCAGGAATTGATGGAACACCGCCGCTGCCGCGACATCCAACGCGAATGCCAGGTGCATTCCATCGTCGTCGCGTGCGCGCACCACGCAGGGCAGCGGTGCCGCGACAGCGTCGATGCGCAGCACGGCCCGGGTACCCTCCGGCACCAGTGGGGCGCTGCGGATACAGGCGCCGCCTTCGGACAAATCGGTTACCTGTGCGGTGGCCTCGCCGTGGCCGACAATCGACAGCCGCGCCGGCAGGTCCACCGTGCGGCGCTGCGTCTGTCGCCGATCGACATCGGCGGTCGACGTCCGCACCACCTGGATCACCGAGTGCTGCAGTTCCGCCACGGCGCCATTCAGCGCCACGGTGTTGTCGCGCAGTTCGCTGGCATGGCGACCGGTGCCGACCGCCTCGGCCGAGACGTCGCTGGTGCGGCTGGTCATCGCAATCGCCGCATCTGCGGCAGCAGCAATATTGCGGGCGATCTCCACGGTCGCGGCATCCTGCTGTTTCACCGCGGCGGCAATCAGGTCGGCGATCGCGCTGAGCTCGCTGATGGTCTGGTCGATCCGCGCCACGGCCTCCACCGACGCGCCGGTTGCCGACCGTATCTGGCCAATATGGCGACCGATCTCGCTGGTGGATCGCGCGGTCTGCATCGCCAGTGCCTTCACCTCTGCCGCCACAACGGCAAACCCTTTGCCGGCATCGCCGGCGCGTGCCGCCTCGATCGTCGCGTTGAGCGCCAGCAGGTTGGTCTGCGCGGCAATGTCCTGGATGAGCTTGACGACGTCCCCGACCTTTTGCGCGGCCGCGGACAGGCCCGCGACCGTCTGGTTGGTTCGGCGCCCCTCTTCGGCCGCTTCGCGGGAGATGCTGGCGGCACGTGAGACCTGGCGACTGATTTCCGAGCGGGTCGCGGCCATTTCCTCGATCGCCGCGGCAACGCCCTGGACACTGGCGGTCACCTGGTCCGCCTCGCTCAGGGCCGAACCTGCCTGGTCGACGGCGGCGGTCGCGGTGCCGCTGACGTTCTGCGCGGCCGCGCCCATTTCGCCGCCGGCCGTCGCCACGGCTTCGACGACGCCACGGACTTCCTGGTCGAAGCGATCGGCGAGGCCGATGAGCGTCTTGCGCTTATCCTCCGTGGCACGCTG
>DATAPW010000007.1:0-3418 GCA_036265005.1 Acetobacteraceae bacterium
CGCCTGAAGGGCAACGGCTGTCAGGCGGGGGGATGGAGCGGCGGCGAGCTACGCGCCGCGTGGAGCCATCTGGCAGGCGTGGCGGGGTGTGTTGACGGCGCGGCGTAGCGAGCGGCGGGTGCGGAATCGATTCGGCATCGACCCCCCTCGTCCGCTGTGCAGCGCGCTGCCCCACCACGAAAACTTTTGACATTTCTGGGGCGCATTTTTGTTTGCGCACATTTTTGCTGTATATACAGTCCTAAGGATCAGTCCTCCGACAACGCTTGCCGGACTGCCTTGACGACTTCTGCCGGGCTTACTGGTGCCTGAATGACGACGCCTAAGCCTTGGCCATGCTTCGCCATCTCTGGAACAGACGTTATGACAACTTTGATGCCGGGTTTATGCCGCCTCGCCATATTGGCGAGCGCCACACCGTTTGGCTGGCCAGTTGGGAATTGTGTTCTGGTGACCAAGACCTCAACGTGCTCTGACTGTTCCAGTCGGCTCAGTGCCGACATCGAATTGTCGAAAGCTTCGACAATGTAGCCAGCATGAGTAAGCGAAAATTCACATGCTCGCAAAAAGACGTTTTCGTCGTGAGCCAGAACGACATGAGTGGGCATTACGGTCTTCCTACACGGAGAGGAAGGTCTGGACCCACTGCGAACGAAGTCAAGTTACATCCGCTCAGGCGTGGAATATTCCTGGCGCTCCGTAATTGGCAGGTGCGCCATCGCTGGGCAGCTTCGTCGCAACAGCCGTCTGAAGAAGCGCTTGGCGGCTTTGGCATCGCGCCGGTCCGCGCCGTTCTTCAGAACGACGAGGGAGGCCCGCGGCGCATCGCGGCGACCAGCAGTAGGCAGACGAACGCGCCGACGGCGGAGGCGAGAAAACCATCGATATAGGACAGCACCGATGCCTGCTGCATCACCGCGCTCTCCAGCAGCTTCGCAGCCTGCGCGGACGCTTCACCAAGGTCCGCGGTATGCGCGCCAAGAGCGCCGCCGTACGCGGCAAGCCGGTCGGTGGTGACGCCGGCGATGCTGTCGATATGGAGGCCGACCAAATTCGAATGGACCTGCTCGCGCACGCGCACGAAGGTCTGCATGAAGGCGGTTCCGACCTCGCCACCGAACAGGCGACTGATCTGCAGCAGGCTGCCGACGGTCAATGCATCGGCGGGGTTGATCGAGCGCACCACCAGCACGATCAGCGCCGTCAACGCGAAGGACTGCCCGATTGCCTGCATGATCTGCGACGGCAGAAAATCCTCGGTCGCCCACTGGCTGGTCAGATCGGTCGCCATGATGCAGGCCGCGCCGATGAGCGCCGTGCCAACGGCGAGCACCCAGCGCGCATCGACCCGCCGCAGCAAGGCCGCCAACGGATAGACGATGATGAACTGCGGCAGCGCAATCCACAGCAGCACGGAGCCCACCTGCAGCTCGCGAAAATTCTGCACCGCCTGCAGATAGTTCGGAATGATATAGGCGGTTGACAGGATGATGAATCGATACCCGGCCAGCAGCAGCAGCAGGTACGGCAGATTCTCGCGCACCAGGAGACGCAGGTTGAGGAACGGACGTGACGTTACCAACTCGCGCGCGACGAATGCGACCGTCATGAGCCCGCCCGACAAAAGCAATCCGTTCACCAGACCGCTGCCGCTCCAGTCCAGCCGGTTGCCCTGGTCCAGCCCGGCATACAGCAGGCTGAACCCGATCGCGGCATAGGCGAGGCCGGGCCAGTCGAGATTTTCCAGCAGCGCGGTGTTCAGCCGTTCGCGCGGTATGCCGTACCAGACGCACACGAACATCAGCGGCAGCATGAGGCAGTATTGCCAGTCGATCCACCGCCAGGACCAGTGATCCGAGTACCAGCCCTCGAGCGAGGCCGCAACATTCTGCGACAGTTCGGAATTCATCGCATAGAGCGCAATAGCAAAGACGACGAGCCGCGCCGGCAGGCTGCGAATGATGAAGGTGATGGTGAGCGGAATGAACGTACCCGAGCCTACGCCGCCGAGGAACTGCATCGTCAGGAACGCATTGAGGTTCGGCGAGAGCGGCCCGAGCAGGCTGGTCAAAAAGAACAGCAGAATTCCCAGCAGCAGAACGCGCCGCACGCCGAACACCGCGCCCAGATAAGGCGATGCGACGCCGACCAGCATCTGCCCGATGCCGAAGCTCGTGGTGATCCAGGCGCCTTCGTCGAAGCCGGCCGACAGACCCCCGCGCAGATCGGCCAGACCGAAGGTTGTCACCCGGCTGCCCAGCGTGCCCATCACCGAGCCAAGCAGCACGCCGGCCATCCCGACATAGGGCCGCAGCGAATCGGCTGACATCCGCGGCTGCGCAGCGGCCGTCGCATGCACCGCGACGCCCGCCGACGTGACCGGTGCCAGATGCAGTCTCATTTGTCCGATACGGCCGGCTTCTTCGATGCTACCTGGCGGCCGCCGGTGTCGATCCGTGCCTCAACTGACATCCCCGGCCGCACCAGCGTGCCCAGCGAGGGGTGCGGATCGAGCACGATCTTCACCGGGAGCCGCTGCACCACCTTGGTGAAGTTGCCGGTGGCATTGTCGGGCGGCAGCAGCGCGAACGTGCTGCCGGTGCCCGGCGACCAGTTGTCCACCCGGCCGGTCAGCACAAGATCGGGGAACGCATCCACGGTGACGCGCGCGGGATCGCCGATGCGCACGTCGGTCATCTGCGTCTCCTTGTAATTCGCGATCACCCAGATGTTGGGCAGCGGGATCGCAGCGATCACCTGCGTGCCGACATTGATGAACTGTCCGGGCCGCACTTGGCGTTGGCCGACCATTCCGTCTACCGGCGAGACGATGCGCGTGTAGCCAAGGTTGTTCCGCGCCAGGGTGACCTGCGCATCGGCTGCGCGCACCTGCGCCGCGAGTTGCTGCTCCTGCACGTCGAGGCTGTCGAGAAGTGCCTTTTGCTGATCGAGCTGCGCCCTGTTCAGCAGAAGCTGCGCGGCGGTGCGCTTCTCGTTGTCCTCCGCCTGCTCGACCAGCTGCTGGGTCCCGGCGATCCGCGTCTTGAGGAGATCGAGTTGCCGCTTCGCCTCCAATGCGTAACGTTGCAGGTCCGCGGTGGTGGCCTCGATGGTTGCCTCTGCCTGGCGGATCAGCGCGCGCTGCACCGCCTTCTGGTTCGCTAGGTTGGCGAGAGTCGAATTTGCCGCAGCTAGACTGGCCTCGGCCTGGGCTAGCTGTGCGCGATAGTCGGCCGCATCGATCTCGACGATCAGATCGCCCTTGCGCACCGTTTGATAGTCGCCTACCGCCACGCTGGCGACGTATCCGGAGACCTTTGCCGAGAGTGGTGTGACATCGCCGACCATGTACGCATCGTCGGTCGACTCGTAGCGGGCAGTGCCGGTCCAACGATTCCAGTGGCCTGCCACGTACCAG
>DATAPW010000008.1:0-42032 GCA_036265005.1 Acetobacteraceae bacterium
CACATCTTCTGCCACAGCCGCTCGACGTCGATCGGGTCCTCGCCGACCAGCATCGGCGTCAGTCGCGCGACGGTGGCGCGCTCGATTTCGCCGCCGCCGCCGAGGCCGATGCCGGTGATGCCTTCGCTGGTCTCGATCTCCACCACGGCGAAGGTGACGTGCGTGTAGGTGTGCTTGCCGTTGGCGATGGGCTTGTGACGCGGCCAGCGGAATTCCTTGGTGGTGATGCCGGTGATCTTCATGCTGCCGCCTCCTGCCGTGGAGTGCGCATTCAACGCGCTCAGTCGGGCAGGCGCAAGCGCACCGATACCGGGCAATGATCCGACAGCCGCTGTTGCCAGATGGTGCCGGTCTCGCGATAGGTGAGCACACGCAGCGTGTCGGGCAGCAGCCAATCGCGCGCCGCGTTGCCGAGTATGATGTGATCGATGAATGCCTCGCCGCCCCAACAAGGGCTGGTGCGGCCTTCCGTGGCGCGCGCCAGCGGCGCAGCCTGGCGCAGTGCGGACCAGAACTGGTCGCGCCCATCCATGTGGCGGTTGAAGTCGCCGAGTACCGCGAACGCCACGCCTTCGGCTCGCCGTGCGCTGATCCAATCGGCCAACGGCGCCACCTGCTGGCGCAGTTCCGCACAATCGCGGCGTCCCGCCGTGTTGAGCCGCTGATCGAAGCAACCGGTCTTCAGATGCACGACGAGGATACGCAGCGGCATCGGTTGCAGCGCCAGCGTAATGTCGGCGCCACTGCGCAATCGACGTCCGGGATCGACATCCAGACCGGTGACATCCGGATTGACGCTGTAGCTGATGCCGCGCCGCACCGCGACACCGACTCGCTGCACGACATGGTCGTGGCTCAGGTGGATCGAGTACTTGTCGGGCGGGAACACGCGGGCGGCGATGCCGGGACCGTCCACTTCCTGCATCGCGACCACGTCGGCATCCAGTTCGTTCGCGTAACGCCGGAGTGCCTCGATGTCTTCCGGCTGTTTCGGGTGAAAATCGGCCGGCAGTTCCCGATCACCGGCCGGTCGTTCGGTGAGCCATTCGAGATTCCAGGTCGCCAGCTTCAGGTCCGCCGCGACTGCGATTCCCGGCTGCAGCGCGACGAACAGCAGCGCGATGGCGAGCCCGCGAAGTCCTGGGATTGCGGTGTGTGCCAATCGCCGCTGGGTCAACTTGTCGTCGAGATGAAAGCCGCAACCTGCGCAGCGAACGCGGCCGGCTGCTCGATCTCGGGGTGGTGACCCGCCTGCTCGATGAGCGTGAACGTCGCGCCCGGAATGAGGCCTGCATACGCGCGACCGTACTCCGGCGTCACCACGCGGTCGCTCGCGCCCCAGAGCACCTGCGTCGGCACGGCGATCCGCGACAACCAGCGCGGCAGCTTTGGGTTGTACATGAACGGCTGCCAGCCATACAGACACAGTGCGTCCCGGCCCCGTGCGTGCACCACCAGCGCATCATCCGACATAGCATTGAAGTCCGGGGCAAACTTCGCCGGATCGTGCCAGGTGCAGCGCTGCACCTCGGCCGGCGCGGTGGTGAACAGGTCGAGGATGTCGCGACTCTCGCGATCGCCGAGCTTAATCCCGAACGGATCGACCAGGATGAGCCGCTCCAGCCGATGGCTGCAGGTTGCGGCGATCTCGGCTGCCAGCCAGCCACCGAAGGAAAACCCCAGCAACGTCACCTTTTCGTGCGGCAGCCCCTCGAGCAGGTCGAGATAGAGATGCACGAGGTCGTAGATGGTGTCGAAATCGGCCGGACGTGGCGAATGGCCGAAGCCGGGATGCGACGGCGCGATGATCTCGGCATGCGCGGCAAGCAGATCGAGGAACAGCGCATCCGGATCCACGGTGTGCAACCCATGCAGCAGCAGGATCGGCTGACCTGCGCCTTTGTGCAGAACTTCGAGATCGATCCCGCGGACCGCGAGACGTTCAATCCTGGCCGCCGCTTGCGCCATCGCACGCCCTCGCTGTTGCGCGGACTATACGCGCTCGCTGATCCGGATCGCTACCCTGCAACCGGCCTTTATCGCTGCCGACAGCAGCCGGTAGCCCGGCGCCTGTTCCGCGCCATGCTGCAGTCCGATGTCGCGATGCTGCAGCTCATCATCGCGAAATTTTGTCAGTGTACTGCGCAGCTCGCCTTCGCTGTCGTCCAGCGCCGCGATCTGGTCTGCATAGTGCGCATCGATGGCTTCCTCGACCGCCACGGTGCAGGCCATTGCCACGCGCGCCCCCAGGGCCGCGGTTGCCGCGCCGAGTGCGAAGCCTGCCAGGTGCCACAGCGGCAGCATGGCGGTCGGCCGCACACGGCGGCTGGCGATCAGGTCGGCGAACCGGTCGAGGTGCTGCTGCTCCTGCGCCTGCATCTCACGCAGCACCGGTGCGGCGTCGCTGCGCCGCAGCACCGCGAGCTGGCCGGCGTAGATACGCGCCGCTCCGTACTCGCCGGCATGGTCCACCCGCAGCATGCGTGCCACGGACGTGCTCTGGGACGGATCGCCGGGCAGGCCGCGCCGCGTGTCGCTCATGCGGCGCGCCTCCGGTCACACCACAGGAAACCGCCGAGCAATATCGCGAAGCCCAGGGCGTAGAGCAGGTTCATCGCGGCCATCGAGATCGGCAGGCCCGGGATCAGATAGGCGGCGTCCTCGCACGGCTTGGACGGCCGCGCCGGCATCTGCGCCAGGCGTTCCGCGATGCTGCCGCCGGTGAAGCGCGGCGCCGCGCATTCCGGCAGCGGGCTCGGCCAGTAATGCAGCTCCACGCCGACATGGATGAACGCGAGCGCCGTGGAGACCAGCATCGACAGCACCACCAGCACCAGCAGCAACCGGGCGATCCCGCGCGGCACGACCACGGCCAGCAGCGCGAGCACTATGGCCACGCGGTATGGCCAGCGCTCAAGCAGGCAAAGCGCGCACGGCACCAGGCCCTCGAACTTCTCCGAGGCCAGCGCCAGGCCGAGAGCGAGGCCGGCGGCGAGCGCACTCAGCAGGGCGAGGTTGCGGGTACCGGGCAACGTCATGCTGGCGATGTGCCCTGGTTCGGCGGGAGGCGCAAGACGTTGCCGGTGGCTGCACCGCGGCCTAGGCTCACTGCAGATAAAGCGTTTGGGAGAACCATGATGCGTCGCACTCTGTGGGGCCGTGCCACGTCCAGCAATGTGATGAAGGCCATATGGACGCTGGAGGAGCTGAAGCTTCCCTACGAGCGCATCGACGTCGGCGGCTCGTTCGGCAAGACCGACACGTCCGACTATCGCTCGATGAATCCCACCGGGCTGGTCCCGACATTGCAGGAAGACGACTTCACGCTGTGGGAGAGCAACGCGATCTGCCGATACCTGTGCCACGCCCATGCGCCGCACTCGACGATGTGGCCGCAGGAGCCGCATGCGCGGGCGAATATCGATCGCTGGATGGATGCCCAGCAGACCCTGCTGAACCGGCCGATGGGGGTGGTGTTCTGGGGCCTGGTTCGCACGCCGGCCGACAAGCGCGACATGGCGGCGATCAAGCAGGCGGTCGAGGATACCGCGCGGGTCTGGGGCATGGTGTCGGAGCAGCTTGCCAAACATCCGTTCGTCGCCGGAAACGAGTTGACGTTGGCGGACATCCCCTGGGGACCGCATCTGCATCGCTGGTTCAACATGGACTTCGAACGCCCGGAGGTGCCGCATCTGCGCGCCTGGTACGATCGGCTGCTGCAGCTTCCGGCGTACAAGCAGCACGTGGCGGGACCGGTCGTCTAGACTAGCAGGCATCACCCGGCGCGAACTGCGTCCTGATGCGCCTTCACCATGTCGGCCAGGCTGGTAAAGCGGAAATCGTAATGCACATCGGATGGCGGCGCCGAGGTGGCGCCCCAGCCTTCGTCGTCGTGGCGGCGGTCGATCCAGGCCGATGCCAGGCCGGCGGCGTTGGCCGGCGCATGGTCGTGGAACAGGCTTTGCGCAGTGTGCAGGATGTGTCGCTTGTCGATGCCCATCGCGCCGAGGTGTTCGATCAAATAGGCGAAGGGGCCGGGATCCGGTTTGTACGAGCCGATGTCCTCGGCAGTGTAGATCGCGGTGCACGTCACCCCGAGCCGCCGGTTGGTGGCCCGGAAGCTCTCGCGATCGACGTTCGACAGGATCACCAGCCGGTAATGCTGCTGTAGATACTGCAGCGATGCCACGGTGTCGGCGAACTCCGGCCAGTCGCCGACCGAGCCGCCAAACATCCTGCTCTCCGCCGCATCCGGCGTGGCACCCCATTCGCCTGCGAGCTGATCGTGCACCGTGGCCAGCAGGTCAGCGTATTTCATGGCTGGTGTGGCTGCTTCCTGGCGCTGCTCGAGCCGGGCGAATGCTTCCAGTGCGGCATTGCGTCTCATGCGCACGCCGGCGCGCGCGAGCAAAGGATGCAACGCAGTGAAGATACCGGTCTCCCAGTCGATCAGCGTGCCGTAGCAATCGAAGGTCAGGGTGCTGAAGTCGGTGAGCTGCATCGCAGGCTCCTGCCGGTTCGCCGCGCCGTGCCGGGGGCCCGGTGATGGGCTTCGCAGCGCCCCGCCCATCCTACCAAATTACGAAGCGCGACATATTCGATGTGCCCGTAGGAGATGTGCCCATAGGATAGGTGGAGCGCAGCGAAACCCATCGCTCGTACCCTCCGTTACCCACCCCATTGCCGGTTTGTCGCCACATCCCGCAGCCAGACCCGAACGCCAGCGGCGTCGCCGAACAGATCAGGCACCCACAGGCCGGTGCCCCCGAGGGACTGCACCGCGGCGATTCCGTCCTTGTCGGTTTCATCGTCGCCGATGAACACCGGAAGGCGCCCGCGAAACGGGGCGCGTTCCATCAGGTCGGTGACGGCCTTGCCCTTGTTGATGCCGCGCGGACGAACTTCCCAGATCATATGACCTGCCAGCAGCTCGAACTCAGCCGAATCTTTCAGGAGCTCCATCAGCCGCTCGCGAAACAGCAGTCCAACCGACGGAACCGCGCGATAGTGCAGCGCGAAGCCGCGCGCCTTGCGTTCCAGCAGCGCACCCGGATGTGCCGCTGCCAGGCGTTCCGCCACCTCGAGCCACGCGTCTGGCACCGGGGGCAACGGCGGCCGTTCCAGCCTGCCGCTCGGGGAATAGCGGATCGCGCCGCCATGCTCGCCCGCCACCGCATACACCGCATCGCCGAGCAACCGTTCCACCGTCTCGACCGGCCTCCCGGTGACAACGGCCACCGCGTCGCCGAGCAGCCCGCGCAGCGTGCGCAGCACGTCCGGCAAGCCCGGCGGCACCATGACGGCATCCGGCGTCGGCGCGATATCGAGCAACGTACCGTCCAGGTCCAGCAGCAACGCCGCCCGCTCGATCGCTGGCAGTGCCGGCATCATTCGCTAGGTCCGGCAGCCCACGACACGCACGTCGTAGAGAGGGTGCTGCAGCATCGACACCGAGGGGTTGTTCGCCAGCATCCAGCCGCGGAAGCCGGGCGCATCGGCGTGACTGTCGGTGATCGTCAGGTACGCCGCGGAATCCTGGGGCTGGTCGGCGGGATGGTTCGTGCAGGCCTGCACCTGGATATTCAGCGAGCCGAACTGCGCCTGCTGCCCCACCTTCACGGTGAGCAGCGAGTTCTGCGCATTCACCTTGTCGAGCACCTGCAACGTTGCGCTGCCTTGCGGCACCCAGGTCAGCTGCATGGGTTGCGGCGATGCGGGCAGCGATGCGGGCAGCGATGGCGGCGCGTTCGGCGGCGCAGCCTGCGGTTGGGTCTGCATCTGGTCCGTGGGCGTCGGCTGTGCGGCCTGTGGCGCCTGCTGCGGCACCGCGGGATACTGCACCGAGGGCGGCATCAGTGGCGTGGCGGTGATCGGCGATTGCGCCAACGCGGCAACCGGCAGTGCGATCGCCGCCACCAGGACGGATATTCGCCTCATCGTCCGCTACGCTTCGGCGACTCCAGGCCCTCGACCATGCCGGCCAGGATGCGGCGCATCGCCTGTTCATCGACGCCCATCAGCACGGCGTCCTCGAACGCGTCCTGCAACGCCTGCGCCAACTCGGCATGGTTCTCCGCCAGCATGCGCAGCTTTTCCCGGCACGATACCGGCGCGCCGTCGGGTTGCGGCCAGTTGGTGGGTGGGGCCGGGATCATGGCTTCTGCGCTCCTGGCGCCGGTTGCGCCGGCTGGCTGCTGCCACCCTGGCCCGGCTTCGGCGCGCTGGTCATGCTGAAGATGAACTTGCCCAAGAGTTCCTCGAGACTGACCGAGGATTGGGTAATGGTGATGCTCTGCCCCGGCTGCAACATCGTCGTGTCGCCGCCAGGCTGCAGGGACAGGTATTTCCCGCCCAGCAGGCTCTCGCTGGTGACTATGGCGGCAGTGTCCTTGGGCAGCTTGATATCGTCCCGCACGGTCAGCGCGACCACCGCCTGGAAGCTTTGCGGATCGATGTGCTCCTGGTTGACGCTGCCCACCTTGACACCGGCCAGACGCACATCCGCCCCGACGCCAAGCCCATCGATATGGTCGAAATTGGCATACAACGTGTAGCCGGATACCGTGGACCGGCCGGAATTCGCCACCGCATAAGCCAGGAATCCCGCTGCCACGAGCAGGACCACTGCTCCGGTCAGCACCTCGGCGACGCTGCGACGACCCATGTGTCCGGCCTCAGCTACCCGGCGTCCAGGCTTCGTAGTCGCCGGTGGCGCGCGCGCGGTGACCGCCTTCGTAGTCGTGACCAGGCGGACGGTAGCTGGCCGGCGTGCCGGTCAGGTTCGGCTGGTGTGGCTTCTCCCATGGCCACCGCGGTCGTTCCACCAGAGGGGCGTCGGTCGTGTAGTGCAGCCAGGCATGCCACTCGGGCGGCACACGCGACGCCTCGGGCGGCCCGGGGTAGGTTACCCAGCGGCGGACGCGATAGCCGGTGCGCGGGCGGCGCTCCTCATAGTAGGCGTTGCCATAGGCGTCCGCGCCGACGAGCCTGCCCTTGAGCCGCGTGAACAGCCATGTGCCTAGGTTCATGCCAAGCGGTATACGAAGCTCTGGGGGGGCGGTCTACTGGGGTTCACGCCATCGCCCGGTCGGATCGTGGTCATTCGCCGTGGGAGGTCGCCGCCGGCGATGGTCGAAGCGGGCCAGGACACGACATTTCAACCGTCATCCACAGGATTTTGTGGTCATCCGGCCAGATGAGCCCAAAATGCGCTTCCCGAGTCGCGGCCGTGGTCCTAGCATCGCCAGCATGAAAGCAAGCCGGACCTGGCAGGGCGTAAGAATGCGGCGCGTGATGGCGGGTGCGGACCCGGAATCACCACAGCGGCAGGTGACGCTGCCGGCCGCCTGGGACGATACCGCGGCCGCTGCGCTGGCGGAACTGGCGCCCGGCGATGGATCGGTGGCTCTGGCGATTGCGGCGCACGACTGGATCCGCCCGGTAGCCGAGAGGGCATTGCGCGCCGGCATGGAAGCGCCGCTGGCCGAGCGGTTGCACCGCATGCTGCTGCTGCGCCATGGCGCGCCGACAGGGCCTGTCTGGCGCGGTGACGTCGGGCCGCTGCCGGGCTTCACGCTGAACCTTGCCTCGTTCCACGATGCCGCCACCGGCTTCGATGCGCCGGCGTTTGCCGAAGCGGTGGAAACCGCGGTCACGACGTTGACACTGGCGGCACCCTCCGCCACCCGGATTGCCGTCGGCATGGCCGACCTGGCGGGCCTGCTGGCGTTGCTCGGCATCGACTATGGCTCCGACGCATCGCTGGCGATTGCCCGCTCGCTCGGCGCCATCCTGCGCGGTCGGGCGGAGGCGGCATCGGGCGCGCTGGCCCGGCTGTTCGGAAAGATCGCGCCGGCGCCGCTGGATTGGCCGGCGCCCGCCGGTAGCACTCCGCTTCCCGGCTTGGCCGAGGCGGCCAGGGCGGCTCGTCAGGCTGCAGCGGCAGTTGACGGATTGCGTCACGCCGCGCTGACCGCGATCGCCGAACCGGGGGCGGCAGACGCATTGCTCGGCGTGGAGACCGGCGGCATCGCGCCGGCATTCTCCCCGCTGGGCGCGGCCGGAGGACTGAGCCGAACCGCGCGGGCCTGGTTGGCGGCGAGGGGCGTCTCGGCCGAGACCGCACTGGCAGACCTGCTCGCGGGGGGCGATCCGCTGCCGGCGCCAAGTGCCGCTGCACATGCAGCACTGCATGACGCAGTGGCTCCATTCATGCACGCGATGCCGGTGCGGCCGGAGCCAGTCCGCCAGCCGGTGCACGTCGTACGGCGCCGCGAATTGCCGCCGCGGCGCGCGGGATACACCCAGAAGGCATCGGTCGGCGGCCATCGCCTGTATGTCCGCACCGGCGAATACGACGACGGCACGCTGGGCGAGGTGTTCGTCGCCCTGCACAAGGAAGGGGCGGCGTTCCGCGGCCTGATGGACAATTTCGCCATCGCGGTCAGCCTGGGCCTGCAACACGGCGTGCCGCTGGAGGCCTATGTCGAGGCGTTCACCTTCACCCGGTTCGGTCCTGCCGGCGCGGTGGAAGGCGATCCGGCGGTGGCGCATGCCACCTCATTGCTGGACTACACGTTCCGGCACCTGGCTGCGAACTACCTTGGGCGCCGCGACATTCCCGAGGCCGAGGTCGAGGAGGCCGATACGGTGGGCAACGGCAGTCGCGACCACGCGCCGCTGCTGCCGTTGGAATTGCCGGCCGAAGCATCGCCGCGAGCGCGTCGGCGCGGATTCCGGGTGGTTTCCAAATAGCTGGTTCGCGGGCTAGGGTTGCGCTGCGGTGCAGCATTGGAGACACGGACATGGCCGGCGGAATCGAAGCGAAACTGGCGGAACTCGGCATCACCCTGCCGCGCCCGATGGCGCCGATCGCCAACTACGTGCCGTATGCCGTCACCGGCAATCTCGTTGTTGTGTCCGGACAGGTCCCCGCGGTGGATGGCCGGATCGCAGTGACCGGCAAGGTCGGCAACGGATTGTCGATCGATCAGGGGCGTGAGGCGGCGCGCCTTTGCTTCATCAACGTGCTGGTGCACCTGAAGGCCGCGTGCGGTGGCAACCTCGATCGGGTGAAGCGCGTGGTGCGGCTCGGTGGCTTCATTGCCTCGCCACCGGAGTTCACCCAGCAGGCGCAGGTGATGAATGGTGCATCGGACCTCGCAGTGGCTGTGTTCGGCGACGCGGGTCGCCATGCGCGCACCACTATCGGCGTGCCGGCACTCCCCGCCGATGCTGCCGTCGAAGTGGAGGGAATGTTCGAGATCGACTAGGTTCGTTCCATGCCTGACGGTTCCGCCACCCTGACGCTGACGCTGCACCAGAAGATCGCCGATATACCGGCGACCGAGTGGGATGCCTGCGCCGGACCGGACAATCCGTTCGTCTGCCACGCCTTCCTGAGTGCGATGGAGGACAGCGGCTCGGCCAATGCCCGAACCGGCTGGCTGCCGCAGCATGCGGTGCTGCGCGGCGAGGCCGGGCAGGTCGTCGCGGTGGCGCCGATGTACGCCAAATCGCACAGCTACGGCGAATACGTCTTCGACCATGGCTGGGCGCACGCGCTCGAACGTGCCGGCGGCGACTATTATCCGAAGCTCCAGGTCGCGGCGCCGTTCAGTCCCGCGCCAGGTCCGCGCCTGCTGCGTCATCCCGATGCCGGCGTGCCGGTGACGGCGTTGGCTTCGGCATTGCAGCAGGCATGCCAGTCGCTCGACCTGTCCTCGGTGCATGTGACGTTCTGCACGGAAGATGAGTGGCAGGGGCTGGGCGAGGCGGGATGGCTGCAACGCGTCGGCATGCAGTTCCATTGGGAGAACGCCGGATACGGCAGCTTCGATGACTTCCTCGGCGCGTTGTCGTCGCGCAAGCGCAAGGTGCTGCGACGCGAGCGGCGTGACGCCAACGCGGCAGGGCTGACGTTCCACGCGCTGAGCGGCAAGGACATCAGTGAAGCGCATTGGGATGCGTTCTACCGGTTCTACCGCTCGACGGTGGATCGCAAGTGGGGCTCCGCCTATTTGTCGCGGTCGTTCTTCTCGCTGCTGGGCGAGCGGCTGGGCGATCGCGTCGTGCTGATGTTCGCCGAGAACGCCGGCAAGCCGGTGGCGGGAGCGTTGAATCTTGCCGGCAGCGAAGCGCTGTATGGCCGCAACTGGGGTTGTCGCGGCGACTGGCCGTTCCTGCATTTTGAGCTGTGCTATTACCGCGCGATCGACTGGGCGATCGAGCACGGGCTGCAGCGCGTGGAGGCAGGGGCGCAGGGACGCCACAAGATCCAACGCGGCTACTTGCCGAAGCCGACCTATTCGGCGCACTGGATCGCCCATTCCGGACTGCGGCGGGCGATCGCCAATTTCCTGGACGACGAGCGGCCTGGCATCCACGCTGAGATGGAGTCACTTGCGGAGCAGTCGCCGTTCCGGAAGGGCGACGAGACCGACTGATCGTCCGTTCACCAGTTGCTGTCGAACCCAGCGAAGCGATGCGGTATGCGCCTGATGTCGGCAATCAGTTCGCGCTGCAAACCGGCTGGCGTGTCCGGCGGAAAATCCAGATCCAGCGCATCCGCCGCGCCGCCATAGCGCTGCTCGATCGCGCCGGCGATCTGTGTATACGTGCCGCACGCCGCGAAGATCCGCACCACATCGTCCGGCACCTGCGATGCCATGTCGCTCCAGCGGCCCTCCACCGACATGCGATGCAGCTTCAGCCCGAGATCCTGCAGGCCATGCAGGGCCAGGATCGGCATGTAGGTGCGCGTCGAACCATAGAAACCGATCCGCTGCCGCACCTGCTCCATCGCGATCGCAACCGCCGCGTCGTCCGGCCCGGTGGCGACGAACCCACCGCCATGCACGTCGAAATTCTCTCGTGACCGCCCGCCGCGTGCCATGCCGGTGGCGATCTGCGGCAGGCACACCTCCTCGAGATAGCGGCGCGAACACAGCGGATGCAGCCGCACGCCATCGGCCACCTGCCCTGCAACGCGCAGCATCGCCTCGCCCACCGCAGCGATTGTCACCGGCACCATCGGCAGCCCGGTCGGCTCGGGCGAAAAGTCCGGGGTCATCAGCGTGAGCGTGTAATGCTCGCTGTGGAAGTCGAGCTTTCCCCGTTTCTCCCAGCACTGCCACACTGCGCGCAACGCCCGGACGTAATCACGCAGCCGCGGCGCGGGTGCGCTCCATGCGATGCCGAAGCGGCGCTCGTTGTGGCCCTTCACCTGGCTGCCCAGTCCCAGCACGAAGCGGCCGCGCGAGTTCGCCTGCAGGTCCCAGGCCTGCGAAGCCAGCACGGTCGGGCTACGGGGAAACGCCACGGCGACCGATGGCGTCAGCTCGACGCGCTCGGTGGCCATCGCCGCAATCGCCAGCGCGGCGAACACGTCATGGCCGAGTTCCACCGTCATCACTGCGTCGTAGCCGGCAACCTCTGCGTTGCGCGCTGCCGATGCGGTTTCCTGCCAATCCCGCATTGGCAATCTTGTGAACACCCGCATAGCGTCCCCCTTGCTCCTTCCTCCCCGACCCCCCGCTTCGCGAGAGGGGGCGGAGCACCGCGTTCAGTGCCCCCCTCTCCCACCGAGCGGGGAGGATCGGGGGAGAGGGGCCGCCGCCTTCAGTTCAGCCGCAGGTCCGTGATGTGCTTCGGATCGGGCTGCAAATCGCCACGCTCCACACGCTTGACGATGTCGGTGAGCACCGCGTTCGCCGGGGTTGGAATGCCGATCTCCTCTCCCTTGCGCGCAACAAGTCCATTGAGGAATTCGATCTCGGTGCGGCGGCCCTTCACCATGTCCTGGCCCATCGATGGCCGATGCTCGCCGCCGCCGGCCTTGTTCACTTCCGCCAGGCGATGTTCATCGTATTCATGCGTGGCTGCGGTGTCGCCTTCGCCGGCGCGCGCGATCAGCTCGGGATCGACGTGCTGGATTTCCTCCAGCTCATAGCCGAGTGCCTGGCCGACGCGGATCGCCTCGCTGCCGAGGCGGGTGGAGAAGCGGCGGATGGTGTCGTTGCGGATCATTTCCTTGCTGACCAGTCCGGTGCAGGCCGACAGCCCATTGCCCATCACGTTGGTCACCAGTTTCGACCAGCGCTCGCCCCAGATGTTTTCCGTCACCATCGCCGAGTCGGCCATACCGACCAGGCGGCAGACTTCCTTCACCCGGTCGGTGATGCGGCCATGCACCTCGCCGGTGCGGAACACGGTGTGCTTGGCGCCGCTCTTGCCGGCGGCGCGCCGCACGTGGCCCGGCTCGCACAGATCGACAGTGATCGAGCTTGCGATGCAGCCGACCGTCTTGCCCCAGCCGACCACGCCGGCGATGGTTTCCTCGTTCATGCAGTTCTGCAGTGAGACGATGAAGCCGTTCGGGGAGAGATACTGGGCGATCAGCGTCGCTGCCCACTCCGTGTCGTAGGATTTCATGCAGACGAAGGCGATATCGATCGGCTGCTCCTTCGCCAGATGCTGCGCGTCGGTCACGTGCAGCGCGCGCACCTTCACCGTGAACTCCGGCACGTCGCGGATATGACTGATCTTCAGTCCGTCGCGCTGCATCTTCTCGACATGCGCGGGCCAGGGATCGATGAACGTCACGTCCTCGCCGGCCTGTGCCATATGCGCGCCGGCGTAACCGCCAACGGCGCCGACACCCATGAATGCGATCCTGTTGCCCATGATTCCCTCCCACGGTGCTGTCGGCCCAGTGTCGCCAACTTCGCCGGAAAGGCAACTGTGGGGGCGCCTAGCCCGCCAGTTCCTCGGCCACCCCGACAACCTCGCGGGTGCGTGTAACACGCGTGCCCCAGCGCGCATCGAATTCCGCGATCAGCTTGCGGATCGCCGGTGAATCGCCGATGGCTTCAGCCGCGGCGATACTGGCGAACTGGTAATGCGCATAGTGCACCGAGGGATCGCTGCGGCTCCAGCCGCGCCAGGCGCGGATCGCGGCGAAGGCCTGCAGCGCATCAGGCAGATGCTCGGTGCGATACCAGTGATCGAAATCGCGCCGGTCAGCTTCGGCGACCACGGCGCGAACTACCAGCCAGGCTGTTCCCGACATCATTCCCTCCGGCGCAGCCCCACTCGCTGAAGCCGCGGCAGCACTTCCTGCACGAAAAACGGAATCTCCTTCTGGTAGTCGAGGAAAGCAACCGAGGTTCCGGTTAGTCCCAGTTCGCTCATCTGCACCATGTCGGCGACCACGTCATCCGGCGTGCCGACCAGCGGATAGGTGCCGGGATACGCCCCGTCATACCGCTCGCCCGACGCACGCATGAAGCGGTTCACCAGCGGGCGGCGGATTTCGTTGCCGTCTGCATCCTTCACCACCGGTCCGCGCTGGCGACGGTAATACGCCTGGCCCTCGGCATCGGCCATCTCTTCGGCGAAATAGTGGTAGAATTCCTCAGCCTCGCGCCGGGTCGGCCGACACACCACGTGCGACATGGTGTAAACATCGACGTGCCGTCCGTAGCGCGCGACATGGTCCGCGATATTCGCCAGCAAGGCAGGCGCCTGGTCGAGTTCGCTCATGGTGGTGAACAGCACGTCGGCCGCCTGCGCGGCAAAATCGCGCCCCTTCGGCGAGAACCCCGCCGACATCACGGCCGGCCATGGACGCTGCACCGACACGGGATCCGTCTGTAATCGTTGCAGGTGAAAGAACTCGCTGTCCCAGTCGAACTGGGGGCCGCCTTGCAGCAGGCGCGACCAGATCCGGAACCATTCCAGTCCGTGATCGTAGCGGCGGTCCTTGTCGATGGTCACGCCGTGCAGGTCGAACTCCTCCTGGTTCCAGCCGCAGACGATGTTGAGGCCGGCACGGCCGTGGGTGATGTGGTCGATTGTGGCGATCGCCTTGGCGCCGAATGCCGGTGTGACGAGTGGCACATGCACGGTGGAGAAGATCGCAATGCGCCGGGTCAGTGCGCCGAGTGCCGCGCCATGCGTCAGGGTTTCGAACGAACGGCCATAGATGTTGGCCTTTCCCTGGAAGCCGCGCCACTTCGCAACCGGCAGGATGAATTCCAGCCCCGCTTCATCGGCGATCTGCGTCATCGCGACAATGTCGTCCCAGTTGGCACGCCAGCGCTCCGGTGCCAGGCTCATTGTCAGCCCGCCGTCGCAGTTGGCGCTGAACACGCCGAGTTTGAACCTGTTCGGTCCGAACAGCGGGTTGTTCGCACGCGACTCGTGCATACGGTTCATCTCCTCAGCTTCCTGGACGTTCACACCGCCCTCGTCGCCAGGCGGGGCGACTATACGGTCGCCGACTCCAATACCTGCGTCGAACGCGCGGTTTCCATCAACTGCACAACCGCCGGGTAATCCACCTTCCCGGTTGCCAACAGCGGCACCGCCGGCACGGACAGCACCGAACGCGGCACCATGATTTCGGGCACGCCGCGTTCCCGCGCGAACGCCAGGATGTCGCGAACCTCCGCTCCAACCCGCGCGGTCACCAGCAACAGTGATTCTCCCTTGCGCGCATCCGGCACACTGATCACCGCGTGCGCGTCGTGCGGCCACAGTGATGCCACCAGGGTCTCCGCAGCGGTCATCGACACCATCTCGCCGCCGATCTTGGCGAAGCGCTTCGCGCGCCCGACAATTGTGACGAATCCCGCCGGGTCCACCGACACGATGTCGCCAGTGTCGTACCAGCCATCTGCCAGCGATTCCAACACGCCAGGCGCGGAATCGCGCAGGTAGCCCAGCATCGCATTCGGGCCGCGCACAAACAGCCGCCCGCCGGTGTCGATGCCGGCGACCGGCTCCAGCCGCCATTCGATGCCGGGCAGGAAGCGCCCAACCGTGCCGGGCCTGCAATGCATCGCGGTGTTCAGCGCCAGCACCGGCGCCGTCTCGGTCGCGCCGTAACCTTCCAGGACGCGCACACCGAAGCGATCAGCGAACAGCCGCCTGGTTTCCTCGCGCACTTTCTCTGCACCGGCAAAGATGTAGCGCATGGCATAGAAGTCGTAGGGATGCGCGTAGCGTGCCCAGCCATTCAGGAACGTGTCGGTGCCGAAGCAGATCGTCGCGTCGGTGTCATAGATCAGCGCCGGCACAATCCGATAGTGCAGCGGGCTGGGGTAATGGAAGGTCCGCACGCCGGACACCAGCGGCAGGATGGTGCCGCCGGTCAGGCCGAACGCGTGGAACATCGGCATGGCATTGAACACGATGTCGCCGCCATGGAAGTCGATCACCGACGCCAGTTGTGCGCAGTTGGCGAGCAGGTTGCGGTGGCTCAGCACGACGCCCTTCGGTGTGCCTTCCGACCCGCTGGTGAACAGCACGACCGCCGGCGCATCGGGGTCCGTGGCCGCGCCCGGCAGCCGCCGCGGTCGCCATGCGTCCACCTTGGCGCGCAATTTCTCCCGCAGGCCGATGGTCTCGCGCACTTCCTCCAGCCAGATGAAGCGCACCTCCTCGGACATGCGTTCGACCACCCGGTTGAGCCGTGCCTTCTCCACGAAGGTTCGGCTGGAGATCACCGTGCGGACGCCGGCGGCACGGCAGGCGGACAGCATCGCGGCCGCCCCGGCAGAAACGTTCAGCATGCAGGGCACCACGCCGAACGCCTGCAGCCCCATGAACGCGACCAGTGACGCGACCGCGTTCGGCATCAGCAGTGCGAGATGGGTTTCGCCCGGTGCTGCCGTGACCAACGCGCGCCCAAGTGCGGCGGAACCCACCACCACCCGGTCGAAGCTGATCGGCGCGCGCTGGATGTCCTCGGCGATCAGCGTCCGCGCGCCATGCGCCTGGCGGGCATCGAGCAACGCGGAGAACAGGCTCTTGCCGGTCTCTTTCGAACGGAACACCGCGTCCACCATCACGTCCTGCAGCGCGCGGCCGATCACTTCGCGGCGCTGGCGCGGCGTGAGATCCTCGCTCTGCGACGGTGCCAACGTGACAGGCGGCAGGATGTTCAGCCGCAGCCTCGGGAACCACCGCAGATGCAGCCGGCCGCGCATGCGACCAAGGCGGCTGAACTGGAGGCCCTCGATGCTGATCGGCACCACCTTCGCGTGCGATTTGTCGGCCACCAGGGCGGCGCCCTCGTACACCTTCATCAACGCGCCGGTGCGGGTCATGCGACCTTCGGGAAAGATCATCAGCTTGCGGCCGTGGTCGCGCACCGCTTCGACCATGCGCTTCACCGAATAGGGCGACTGGACGTCCACCGGGAACGTCTCGACCGCAGCGAGGAATGGCTTGAAGTACCACTTCGCCGCCTGCGCGGTGTGGATCGCGAAGGTGGGACTGTCGGGCAGGTAGGCAGCGATCAGGCAGGCATCGAGATAGGACTGGTGATTGGCGACAATTACGACGCGGTCGCCGGCTGCCTTGTAGTTCTCCAGGCCACGCACCTGCACATGGTGGAAGCGCGAAAAATACCAGCGGAACAATCCGCGGTAGACCTCGTGCGGCAGGATGCGGACGATCCACAGCGCGACAACAAGGTTGGCAATGGCGGCGACGAACAGCACGGCGGGCGCGTCCAGGCCCATAGCGGCCATCGTGGCAGCTGCCGCGGCGCCGGCCACCATGAACAGCGCATTCATGATGTTGTTCGCGGCGATCATGCGTGAACGCTCGGAGGCCGCCGCAGCGTCCTGGATGATGGCGTAGAGCGGCACGGAAAATACACCACCGCACACCGCCAGCAGGAACAGATCGACGATCATTCGCCAGCCGGCAAACGACGACAGTGCAACGGCGGCGTTGGCAAGGTCGCCCGCCGATGCGGCGGCTCTGGCAAAATCCCAGCAGAACAGCGAAATGCCAAGAGCGGCGAACGGCACCAATCGTGCGGACACTTCGCCCTTCAGCAGGCGCGCGCACTGCACCGAGCCGACACCGACGCCAATCGCGAAGACCGACAGCAGCAGCGTGAGCACGGTGCCGTCGGAATGCAGCGTATCGCGCGCGACCACCGGAAACTCGGTCATCAACGTGGCGCCCATGGTCCAGAACCAGGACAGGCCCAGCACCGACAGCCAGATCGCGCGGACCGAAGCGGCATGGCGCACCACGCGCCAGGTTTCGGCGAACAGGTTCGGCGTGATGCGCAGCGACGGTTCGGCAGCCGGGGACGCCGGGATGCGTGCGGCGCCGAACACGCCCAGCAGCGACAACGCCACGCCCGCTATGCCGACAGCGGCAGTGCCATGCGCCAGCAGCACCAGCGCACCGCCGGCGACGGTGCCACAGACGATAGACAGGAACGTGGTCGCCTCGATCACTCCGTTGCCGGCAACCAGTTCCTCCTCGGCCAGATGTTCCGGCAACAGACCGTATTTCACTGGCCCGAACAACGCTGCCTGTACGCCGAGACCGGCCAGCACGGCGAGCAGCGCAGGCACACTCTCGGTCAGGAAGGCCGCCGCGGAGGCGACCATCAGCAGCACCTCAGCCAGTTTGCAGGCCAGGACCACGCGCGGCTTGGGGAACCGGTCGGCAAGCTTTCCCGCGGTGGCCGACAACAGGATGTAGGGCGCGATGAACAGCGCGCCGGCCGCCGCGGACAGCCCTGCGCCGCCGATGCCGAGTTGGAAGATCGCCAGAACCACCATCGCGTTCTTCACCAGGTTGTCGTTCAGCGCGCCACAGGACTGCGCCAGGACGAGCGGCCAGAGACGACGCGTCTTCAGCAATCCGATCGGCGAAGCGGACATGGCTGTGTCCTTTCGATGCGGCGGTTGGTGGTTACGACAACGCACGCCAGCACATGTCGACAAATTCGTCAGCGCGATCCTGCAGCCCGCCCTGGAGCCGGCCGTACAATCGCGCCGTCGCCGGCTGCACGATGATGCCAATCAGCGCAGTGGCCATGAGGTCCGGCTCCCGCTGCGGGATGTCGCCGTCGGCCATCGCCGCGGCCACGGCGCGGCACAGCACCTCGACAGGATTGCGCTCGTCACGCGCCACGTCGCGCAGGAAGCCGTGCTGCGTCATGATCAGGAAGCGGAAGCGTATGTTGTCCTCGTCATGCAGGCGGCAGATGGTGCGGACCATCCGCTCCAGGCGGACACGGAACGGGCCAGGCCCCGACGCGGCGTCGGCCAGGATGGCGCCGTACTCACCATAGCCCTCGTGGAACAGTTCAGCGACCAGCGCATCCTTCGAGGCGAAGTGGGCGTAGAGGTTGGACGCCTTCATGTCGCAGGCCGCGGCGATGTCGCGCACCGAGACCGCATCCACGCCGTACTCGACGAACAGCCGCGTGGCCTCGGTCTTGATCAGGTCTCGCTTGCCGCCTGGCTCGCGCATGGATGGTCCGGTGAATGAACGGCCGTTCGTTCATAGTCCGAGGCTCTGCCCTCCGTCAAGCCAGATTGCGGAGCAGATGTGTGGCTATGCGGATCCCGCGGCCGGCCCGGCACACGCGGCAGTCGCCGGTCGATCCTCCTAGTCTCGTCTCCTAGTCTCGCGTGGCCGGGCGCCCGAAAAGCAACACGATCCCCATGCCGATGGCGAAGAGGCAGGCCGAGATGATCAGCGACCTGTGCGTGCCGGTGACGAACGTGTGCGGCTGCTGCACGAGCGTTCCGAACACGGCCACGCCGAGGACGCTTCCGGTCTGCCTGGTGGCGTTGAGCACTCCGGCCGCTACCCCGGAGCGTGACGTTTCGACGCTGCCAAGCAGCATGGCCGTGAGCGGCGGCACCAGGAGGCCTAGCCCGGCACCGATCGCAACCAGCGGAGCGCAAAGCTCCCCACAGCCTGCTCCAGGCTGGATGCCGATCAGCGAAGCGCAACCCCCAGCGGCGATCGCTGCGCCAGCGGCGATGGTTCGGAGCGCTCCCCACCTGCCGACGACCCGCGAGGCGAGCAGGTTGGTCGGGAACACCGCCGCCATCATGGGAAGGAAAGCCAGGCCGGTCGCCAGTGCGGATCGGCCGCTCTCTTGTTGAAAGAACAGGCTGAGCACGAAGATCGTTCCATAGAAGGCGGCATTCGCAAGCAGACCCACGAGCGAGGCGAGGGCGAACAACCGATGCCGGAACAGTGCAAGCGGCAGCATCGGCTGATCGGTGCGCTGCTCGCGGACGACGAAACACGCCGCCAGGACAACGCTCGCCGCAAAGCCGGAAATGACCCACGCATTCCCCCAACCCACAGCGCCACCTTCGATGATGGCACCGGCGAGGCAGCCGAGAGCGCCCATCGCCGCGGCTTGCGCGGGTAAATCGAGCGCGCGTTGCGGTGACCGCGTTGTCTCGTCGGCATACTGCCAGGTCAGCCACAGGCCGGTGAGGCCAATCGGAAGGTTGACGACAAAGATGCTGCGCCAGCCGATGAGAGCGATCAGGCCGCCGCCGGCAAGCGGGCCTGCCATAAGGGCCAGACTGGCACCGGCGGCCCAGATGCCAACGGCACGGTTGCGCTCATTCGCGTCCCGATAGGCGTGGTTGAGGAGCGCCAGCGAGTTCGGCACGAGAATCGCTGCCCCGGCTCCCTGGATCGCTCGTGCCGCAATGAGCAGCGTGGCAGTGGGCGCCGCTGCGCAAGCGACCGAAGCAGCGGTGAAGATCACAAATCCGATCATAAAGGCTCGCTTCGCCCCGACACGATCGCCCAGTGCGCCGGCCGTCAGGATCAAAGCCGCGAACGCCACGGTATAGGCACTGACAACCCACTGGAGTTCGGATACGCCGGCTCGCAGCGCAGAGCCGATGCTGCCCAGCGCCGTATTGACGATTGTCACATCGAGTTGCACGACACCAAAGCCAAAGCTCATTGCCGCCAGCGTCAGCGACTTCGCCGTCCTTGGCTGATGGACCGCACCATCCATTGCGAGAGCCGGCAAGTACATGCCAACACCACCGTCCCGGTATTGCGCCATACAAGGAATCTCCTGAGCGACCACAGTCGTTTCGCAACGCCAGGTAGGATCGACAGGCCAATGCCTGGTGCAAAAAGTCAGTGCCTGGCTGCATTGCTGAATATATTGAGCCTAACGAACCATGCGCCCTTTGCGCCCGACGATTCCCTTCGGCCGGGATCGAAGCGTTCGCTAAAATCGGGGGGCCGAGCTTCGTGCGAGGCGCCATGGGCGCTGCGCTGCCAGCGCTCCCGGGATAGCGTTCTGGTTGCTTTGTCGTTCGCAACCTGAATGTTACGGCGCAGGCATGAAGCAATTCGCTGCCACGATTGCGATCGACGTCAGTCCACAGTCGGTTTGGGCCTAGCTGACCGACGCTGCCGACGAGACACTCACGGTGCACCGGCCGGCTCGCGCCGTTGATCACCCGCTCGATTTACGACCTGCAGCGGCTTTCGACACCTTTGCCAGCGACCTCGAGCGCCGCGCAGACGCAGCAGACCACGTGACACAGGCCGGAGCTTAAGTCAGCCGGCGTTTTCTGTGGCTGTTTGTTCCGCTGCTACCATCCCACAGCGTACGCAGTACGACGTGGATCGGCGCCTGCCCATTTGACCCCGGTGCGCGGATCGGACTGGATGGTGCAGACCGAACCCGCGAGATACTTCCGCTCCGGCCACCACTCGACCTGATGACCCAACGCCCTCAGCGCATCGCCTGTCGCCGCGCCGATGTCCTCCTCGACGCACAGGTGCCCGGGCCGATAGGAATGCGGCAGCGTCGATTCCGGCCATGAGTAACTGGCAAAACGCGGCGCCTCGCAGGCCGATTGCGGATCCATCCCGAACACCACCTGGTTGAGGAACACCTGTACCATCGCCTGGCCGAGTACTTCGCTGCCGGGCGAACCGAACGGCATCGCCAGTTCGCCTGGCTTGATCGCGATCGCCGGATTGGCCGACATGCGCGGACGCCGACCGGGACCGACCCGTGCGGGATGGTCAGGCCCGGTATAGCCGCGCGAACCCCACATCGAAGGCACGATGCCTGTCCCCGGCACCACCGCGCCGCCTATCGTCGGATCGCTTGGCGTGGCAGCAAACACGTTGCCATGCCTGTCGGCGACGCACAGGAACGATGTCTCGGGTTTGGTGTCGGCAATTTCCAATGGCACGCCGGCGGAGGGATCGGGGCGCCACGGCGGAATCGATACGCCGCCGACCTCGCCCGCCGGCGGCATGCCGGGCCATGCCCTCGCCGGGTCGATCTGCGCCCGCCGGCGCGCGGCGTAGTCCGGCGACAGCAGGATATCCAGCGGCACATCGACGAAATCCGGATCGCCGAAATACACTTCGCGGTCGGCGGCAGCGAGCTTCAGCGCCTCGGTCACCGCGTGGACGTAGGCGGCGGAGTTGTGTCCCATGCCGCGCAGATCGAGGCCCTGCAGGATGTTCAGCGCCTCCAGCACCATCGGCCCCTGCGACCAGGCGCCGCAGCCGTAGACGTCCATACTGCCGAAGCGGATCCGACAAGGCTTCTCCACCCGGCTGCGGAATTCCGCCAGGTCCTCCGCCGCAAGCCAACCGCCGTTCTGCTGCTGGTGCTGCACGATCGCGCTGGCGATGTCGCCGCGATAGAACGCATCATGCGCCGCGCGCAGGCCGGCGATCCGATCGCCGCGCCCATGGGCCTGCTCCTGGTCAGCCATGTATTGCAGCGTGCGGCCCAAATCGGCCTGCACGAAGTTCTCGCCCACGTCCGGCACCCGGCCGTCCGGCAGGAAGATCGCGGCCGTGGACGGGCACTGGCGGATCTCCGCCTGCTTCGCCCTGAGGATTTCGGCAAAGAACGGATAGGTCGGAAAGCCGTCGCGCGCGAAGCGGATTGCTGCCGATGCGACGTCGCCGAACGACATGGTGCCGAAGCGTTCCAGCGCGGCAATCCAGTTGGCAGGCGCGGCAGGAACCACGGTGTGCAACAGACCGTCGGGAATGCGACCCGAAAAGTTGCGATGGAAATACTCGAGGTTCGCTGCCTTGGGCCAAATGCCGACGCCGTTGATCACGTGCATTTCGTTGCGGCCGGCGAGGTGGATCATGATCGGCGCGACACCACCGAAGCCGACGAACTGACTTTCCAGTACATCGATCGCGAGGCCGGTCGCCACGCCCGCATCGATGGCGTTGCCGCCGGCTTCAAGCACCTGGAGGCCGGCGAGCGAGGCGTAGTAATGGCCGGACACCACCACATGGCGCTGCGCGATGACATTCGGTCGGCGTGCGCGCTGCGGGCCGGAAAGGTAAGCGGGATCTGGCATCGGCGGGTCCTTCATCGGTGTCGTTGCAAGCCCCCTGTCCCGCGCTTGGGGGAAGGGTTGGGGTGGGGCACCTTTCAATCCAGCTTCACATCATGCCGCGGTCTGCCCCAGTCGGCGGCGGCTTCGGCGCAACGCGCGACATCCTCCTCCAGCATCAACCCTTGCGCCGCCAATTCCCGCGCGGCCGCGGTGATCGCCGCGACATAGGCCGCCTTGTCCGGATAGCGCTCCAGGATCGACAGCCGCGGATCGCCGGTCATCTGGCGCTCCTCGGGTGATTCGGGGAACGGGATGTAGCTGCCCTCGAAGCGGTTTTGCGAACCATGGCCGTGGCCTCGCGCGCGCAGGTTCCAGCCGGTGCAGGTGCCCAGCGGCGCGGCCACCATCGGTGCACGCACGCCAGGCACGTCGTTGCCGTCGCGATCCACCGACGGGATTTGCACCGTGTAGTTCTTGCCCGGCACCAGCTCCGGCGGCTCCTTCAGGATGCCGCGTTCCACATCCGGACCGAAATCCAGCAGCGGCAACGGATTGGGCGCGCGCGGCGTGGCGACGCCGGGAATCGCCGGGAACTGCCGGCGCCATTCGTCGATGCTCAGCAATGTGCCATCGGCGCGCGTGGGAATGCGACTTGGCGGCGGCGCCGTGCCGTCGGTCGCCCAGCGATCCATCGCATCGAGGTTGGCGCGGAAGAACATCGAGGTGGCCACGTTGTTGGAATATTGCTCGCCGATCCCGCGCTTCGGCGGCGTGTGTTGCGGATTGGCGAAATGCTGCGAGCTGGACCAGCACTGCACACGCACCGTGTCGGGCTGCTTCAGGTCGTTGCCCTGCGTGTCGGTGTGCACCAGCGAACCGCGTCGCACCCAGTATTCCGTCGCGGTCTGCGTGTGAATCACCAGCGGATCGCTGTCCGGCCGCTTCAGAATCGCATCCTGCTTGCCGGTCAGGTGGTCGGTGCTCCATGCATAAGAGAACGGGAAGCTGTCGGCGATATTGAGGTGGTCCTCGTAGGTCTGGCCACCCGACACGATGGGGCTGGCGAAGCGATGGTTCAGCCATTTGCGGCCGGCGCCGGCGACGTGCGGCAACACGCCGTCGAACACGCGGCGACCCAGCACATCGGCGTTGAAGCCGCGATAGACGAAATCGCGCAGGCAGCGGCCGGTCTGCGAACGGCCCCAGGCATAGGCTTTCTCTGCACCTCGCAGCGGGTTGGCATCGGAGCGGTCGTATTTCAGGAAGCTGATGAAATCGCGCACCGCGACATGGCCGAGGCCGTGCACCAGCGGGTCCTTCGCCGTATAGATAAGCTCATAGATCCAGCCGGTCCGGAAGCCGGCGGGCAGATAAATGTGGCGCGGCGACGACACCACGGCGTGCTCCAGCGCCTGCATCTCGCCGCCGACATCGGCTTCGATGGTAGAGAAACTCCATTCGTCGGGCGGTATCACCTGTGGCGTGTCGTACGGATAGCGCCGCCGGGTCAGCAATGCATCACGCGTGTCCATCGACGCGGTGGCATAGGAATGCGCCGCGATCCGCCCGCTGAGCGGGAAGCAAGTCACACCCGGCGTCTCGGCGATGTACTCGACGCGGATGCGTCCGGTGATCGGCCTGCCGTTGTCGGTGGCCACCGGCACATCGAGCACCATGCGGCCATCGCCTGGCAGCATGTCGCCCTCCCAGGCCAGCCAGGCGACGGCGTAGCCGCGGCGCATGAAGAAGCCGTTGCCGGCATGCGCCAGGGTGATCGGGCTGTTGCTGTGCTGCGCGTCGTTGAAGAACTGCAGCGCGCGTTTGTAGCCGCGGTTGCCGTAGTCATAGAACACGCGTCGATTGCCGCGTTCGGGTTCGCGCGGCTGCAGGATCATGAAGTCGGCAGCGAAGTGCACCAGACCGCTCGAATCGATCGGGGCCTTGTCGAGGTCCACCACTGTGGCTTGCGCCGCGGCGCGCGGATCGACGGCGAAATGCGCCCGCCCGGTCAGGCGTTCGTAGGCGCCGACGTCGCCGAAGGCGTGGTTGTCGGCGAACGCGACGCGTTCCGCGATGTGCAGCGTGATCAGGTTGGTCATAGTTGGCCCTTACTATTGCAAAGGCACTGTGGCCGCCGGCGGCGGAAGCGGCAAGTGATGTTCGGTGAACCGGTTTGCCGCACATCAAAATACTTTGCTATAATTGCAGTATCGTGTACCGAGGTCCGCCATGTCGGAAGAAAGCACACGAAGACTTGCCGCGATCATGATGGCTGATATCTCGGGCTATTCCCGTCTGATGGGGGCCGATGAGAGAGGTACGCACCTTCGCGTCCAACGACTGTTTCGTGAGTTGATCGACCCGACGATTGCCGAGCATCGCGGGCGATTGGTCAAGACGCGCGGCGACGGCTTCCTTTCCATGTTCGACAGCCCGGTTGAAGCGGTGCGCTGCGCGATCGTGATCCAGCAGAGCATGGTTGGCCAAAACCTCGAGCTGCCCCACGACCAGCGGATCCGCTTTCGCATCGGCGTCAACCTCGGCGACGTGATCGTTGAGCCGGACGACATTTACGGCGAGGGAGTCAACGTCGCAGCCCGGCTCGAGCAACTCGCCGAGCCTGGCAACATCTACATCTCGGGCGGCGTGTACGAGCAGATTCGCTACAAGCTGGTATGCGGCTACCAGTCGCTCGGAGACCGCAGGGTCAAAAACATTGTTGATCCGGTGCCGATCTATCGCGTCCTGCCGGATCCGGCCGCCCTCGCCAGGGCCACGCGCGGAAATAGAATGCGGCTCGGCCTGATCGGCCTGGGCACGATCATCATCGTCGGCATCGGCGGCGGCGGGGGATGGTACATGTGGAAACGGACAACCGAGCAACACTTGCAGGCGGTTGCCGCTGCGACGCAGGCACCCGTTCAGCCCGTGCCGCCGCTTCCTGCGCCTGCGCCGCTCCCTGCACCGGAGTCACGCGCGGTCGCACCGCCCACACCCACTAGACCAGTCGCGGATCCGCAGGCACCTGCCATCCCGCCCCCCGCCGCGTCCACCGCCTCAGCTCCGCCTCCGCCTGCCCCCCCGGCGACTGCGCCCGCGCCCCAAATGCAGATCGCCGTCGTCCCGCCTCAGCTACCAATTGCGCAGCCCGAGGCAACGCCTGCCGTCGCCGAGCCCGAAATGATCCCCGTCGCCGGCGGCACGTTCCGGATGGGAAGCAACGAGGACCCTTCGGAACAACCGATCCACAGCGTGGCGGTCGCGGCGTTCCTGATCGGGAAATATCCTGTCACCGTACGGCAGTGGCGCGACTGCGTGAAGGCGAAGGCGTGCGACTACGTCCCGAACGGTGGTGACGACGCGCCGGTGAACAACGTGAGCTGGACTGACGCGCACCAATACGTGGGCTGGCTGTCGCGAACCACCAAGCAGCGCTATCGCCTGCCCAGCGAAGCCGAATGGGAGTACGCCGCCCGCGGCGGCACCGACACGCGTTACTGGTGGGGCAACGCGATGAAACCTGGCCTCGCCGACTGCAAGGGATGCGGCGGGCTGCACGATGCCGTGGAGCCCGCGAAAGTCGGCACCCTGCCTGCCAATCCATTCGGCTTGCACGACATCGGCGGCGGCGTCGCGGAGTGGGTTGAGGATTGCTGGCACAAAGACTACCGCGGCGCACCCGCCGATGGTTCAGCCTGGCTCGGAACGGATTGCCGCGCACGCGTCCTGCGCGGCGGATCCTGGCGCAACGATGCGAGCTACGTCCGCTCAGCAAGTCGGGACTATTACGATGCCTCCGTGCGCTACCCGACCCACGGAATCCGCGTGGTACGCTCACCCTGATCGCGAAGGAACCAAAATGCTGACACGACGGATAGTTCTGTCATCGCTTCTGCCATTAGTCGCTGCAGGAGCGGTTGCGGCCAAGACGCCTGCACCCAAGGAGGCATATCTCTACATCATCTGGCCGACCGATGGCACAGTCGTAAAGGGTGCGTTCTGGTGTCGTTTCGGGCTCCGCAACATGGGGGTGACGCATGCCGGTGACGCGACGCCGAACACCGGGCATCACCATTTGCTGATCGACGTGGATGAGCCGCTCGACCCAAACGAGCCGATCCCCTCCGACAAGAAGCACATGCACTTCGGCGCCGGCCAGACCGAAGTGCGTCTTGAGCTCCCGCCAGGCGCGCACACGCTCCAGCTCGTGCTGGGCGATGCGGAGCACATCCCGTTCGACCCTCCCGTCGTCTCGCGAAAGATTCGGATCGTCGTAACCTGACCGTTTCCTCGCGTCCGGCACATGCTCAGGGCAACACTGAAGGCCCTGCGGGTTGCCGATGACCCGCCGACATCAGTTCCGGGCGTTGGCGCTGTCACCGGGCATACTCTGATCGCCAATCTGCGCGAGCTCGGTCAACTCGACCGGGCGCGTCCAAAGAAGGTGGCGCTTATCGCCTGCATGCGACCTCTCCTCAGCATACTCAGTGCAACCATGCGGACGAAAACGTTCTCCATGAATCGAACAAGAGCCGATTCGGGAATCCCTGCGCTCGTCCTTCGCCTATCCGCCCGCAGGGCCTGATATGAGAGATGGCAATGATCCTCCGCTCCCCAATTGCCGGTCACGGGCGCAGTAATACCAAAGCTCATTGATGATGACTTATGCGTTGCGCCGACTGTCATGGCCGGGCGTGGCCCGGCCATGACAGTGGGCTATCAACGAGCGTTGGTATAAAGGAATTATTGAACTACAGATGAACGCGGATAAGCTTGATCATCTGATGTGATTCCCAAAACTTATTCCGATAACGCATGATTCCATCTGTGCTTATCTGTGGTTAGATCATTATTTGCTTCGCGCTCCCGGTCGCGGCAGTCCGGCCAGAGCACGTCTGCCGCTGTTGCAGCGCTTGTCGGGTCGTCCCTGCGGCATTGAAACGATTGCCAACTTGACTCGGCAACCCCGCTCCCCGCACGCTTCGACAAAATCCGGCGGCCACGACGGCCGTCGCCCAACGGGAGGAGAAACCGATGCAGCGCAACAAGCTGTCCCGCCGTCACCTTATGGCAGGTGCGGCCGGCGTCGGCGCCGCCACCATCCTGCATTGGCCGGCCAATGCCGCGGAATTCAGTTACAAACTGGGCTCATCGTCGCCGATGGAGCACCCGGCGATGGCCGCCCAGCAAAAGGCCGCCGACAAGATCAAGCAGGAATCCAACGGACGGTTGGAGATCACCATCTATCCTAACAGCGTCCTCGGCGGCGACACGGCGATGATCTCGCAGGTCATCTCCGGCGCCATGGAGATGTACAACCTGCCGATCGACCTGCTGGCACCGCGCAATCCGATCTGCGGCCTGTCCGGCGTCGGTTTCGCGTTTCCCGACTATGCACATGTCTGGGCCGCCATGGACGGCGAGTTCGGCGACTCGCTGCGGGCGGCGGCGGAACAGATCGGCCTGTACTGCTTGCCCAAGGGCTATGACCACGGCTTCCGCCAGATCACCACGCGCACCAAGCCGATCACCAGCCCCGACGATCTGCGCGGCTTCAAGATCCGCCTGCCGGTGGCACCCTACCTGATCTCGCTGTTCCGCCATCTCGGCGCCTCGCCGACCGCGATCAATTTCAACGAGGTCTATAGCGCGTTGCAGACCGGCATCGTGGACGGGCAGGAGAACCCGCTGGTGCTGATCGACACCGCCAAGCTGTTCGAGGTACAGAAATACTGCAGCCTGACCAACCACGTCTGGGCCGGCTTCCACACCTCGTACAACGTCGCCGCGTGGAAGAAGCTGCCGCCCGATCTGCAGGATATGTGCCTGCGCAACTTCTCTGCCGTCGCTCTGGCGGAGCGCGACGATTTCGTCGCCATGACGAAGTCCGAGCAGCAGAACCTGACCGGCAAGGGGCTGACGTTCAACGCGCCGGAGAACAAGCCGTTCCGTGATGTGCTGACCAAGAGCGGCTACTACCCCGACATGAAGAAGACCGCCGGCGACAAGGGCTGGACGCTGCTGGAGAAATATGTCGGCCCGCTCACGTCATGAGCATCGACACCGTCGCCAGTCCCATCGAGCCGGGCTGGGTTGCGCTGCGACGCTGCGCGCTGCTGATCGACCAGGCGATCGGCGTCACCTGTGAGTTGATCGGCGCACTGCTGGTCCTGGCCGAGGTTTGCATCCTCTTCGCCGGCGTGGTGTCGCGCTACGTGCTCGACAGCCCGTTGTTCTGGACCGATGAACTCGCCAACTTCCTGTTCCTGTGGCTGTCGATGCTGGGCATGGTGGTGGCGTTGCGGCGCGACGGGCACATGCGGCTCACCACGCTGGCGAACTGGATGCCGCCGCATATCGCAAGCTGGTTCGCCGCCGTCGCCTCGCTGGTGGTCATCTGCTTCGTGCTCGAGGTGCTGCTGCCGGCGGCGCAGTACCTGGAACAGCAGCGTTTCGTCGAATTGATCTCGCTGCAGATTTCGGACGGCTATCGCGTCGTCGCCATCCTGGTCGGCATTGCGCTGGCCGCCACGATCTCGCTGCTGCGACTGCTCGAGACGACGACGCTGCGCAGCTTCGCGCTGGCGTTGCTCACGGTGGGCGGGATCGCGGTGCTGCTGTGGCTGGGGCAACCGCTGCTGGTCGCGATGGGCTTCGGCAGTCTGATCGTGTTCTTCGTCGTCATCATCGCCGCGTGCGTCGCCATCGGCGTGCCGATCGCCTTCGCCTTCGGCATCGCCACCATGTCCTATCTCGGCTTGACGAGCGCCATGCCGCTGTCCGTCGTGGTCAACCGGATGGACGAGGGGATGTCGAACCTGCTGCTGCTGTCGGTGCCGATGTTCGTGTTTCTCGGCCTGCTGATGGAGATGACCGGCATCGCGCGCGTGATGGTGGCGTTCCTGGCCGCGCTGGTCGGCCATGTGCGCGGCGGCCTGTCCTACGTGCTGCTGGGCGCGATGTACCTGGTGTCCGGCATTTCGGGTTCGAAGGCGGCCGACATGGCCGCGGTGGCGCCGGTGTTGTTTCCCGAAATGCGCCGCCGTGGCTCCCACCCGGGCGAGCTGGCCGCGTTGCTGGCGAGTTCCAGCGCGATGTCGGAGACCATCCCGCCCAGCCTGGTGCTGATCACCATCGGCTCGGTGACCAACGTGTCGATCACCGCGCTGTTCACCGGCGGCCTGCTGCCGGCGGCGGTGGCAGCGATCGCGTTGGTGGTGGTGAGCTGGTATCGCTCGCGCCACCTGGACATCAGCGGCGGCGAGCGTGCCCCGCCGTCGCAGATTCTTCGAACGTTCGTCATCGCAGTGCCGGGACTGACCTTGCCGTTCGTGATCCGTGCAGCGGTGATCGACGGCATTGCCACGGCGACCGAGGTTTCCACTGTCGGCGTGGTGTACACTGCAATGCTTGGGATGCTGGTGTACCGGCAGTTCGACTGGCGACGCATCTATCCGATCCTGGTCGATACGCTGTCGCTCACCGGCGCGGTGATGCTGATCATCGGCACGGCGACGGCGATGGCCTGGGCACTGACGCAGTCGGGCTTTTCGCAGTGGCTGGTCGCCTCGATGGCGTCGGTGCCCGGCGGCAAGGTCGGCTTCCTGGCGATCACCGCGGTGGCGTTCGTCATCCTGGGCAGCGTGCTGGAAGGCATACCGGCGATCGTGCTGTTCGGCCCGCTGCTGTTCCCGGTCGCCAAGGCAATGGGCGTGCACGAGGTGCACTACGCGATGGTGATCATCCTGGCGATGGGCATCGGCTTGTTCGCACCGCCATTCGGCGTGGGGTTCTACGGCGCCTGCGCGATCGGGCGGGTGTCGCCGGACGATGCGCTCGGGCGGATGTGGCCCTATCTGGCGGGACTGGTGGTGGCCCTGGCGATTGTGGTGGCGGTGCCGTGGCTGTCGATCGGGTTTTTATGAGGCCGGGCGTGTCGCTTCCCGCGCGCTGTTCGAGGGCCACAGGAGCCGGAGCTGCCTGAACTCCTATGCCACTCGGTGGCTCTCCGCGCTTCCTCCGTGTTGAGAATGATGGTGCTGCCGCCGGCACAAGTTCAACGTCCATGAGGCGTGTCGCTTGCGATTGGGATGACCTCACCCCAGCAGCATGCGGAAATAGTCGTTCAACAGCCGGTCGCCCGGATCGAACTGCCGACGCGTTGCGGCAAACGTCTTCAAACGGTCGCCGAACGCCTTCTGCACAATCGCCGGCGTAAGGCCATAGGTCTGATTGAGCAGCGGCTTGCCGCCACGGTCGCTGCAGAACTGATTGTAGACATCGAGGAACGGCTTCCAGCCCGTATTGCCCGTTGACACCGGATCAATCGTCATGACCGGCCCGTCATACGAATACGACAGCAACGACTGCTGATCCTGCGCAATCCGATAACCGACATACAGCAGGTTCGACCGGTATCCGTGCTGATCGTAGTAGTCGCGCACGAACGTGCAGAACGCCGAGAATACCGTAGGAAACTGCGCTTCGGCGAAGGCGAACAGGCTGAACGTGTAGCGGCTGTCGTCCGACACGGCGGGGTAGTCGATGATCTGATCGGGAGGAATGGTGTAATCGGCGCGGATTATGTTTTCGAGCTTGAACCGCAGCACGGCTCCGAAGCTGTCGATCACCTGGTAGCGGATTTTCGGATCCGCGATGCTGGCCTCGATGTCGTGGCCGAAGCGTGGTCCGGCGGTACCCCACAGATAGTTTCGCAGCGGCCAGACTGCACGATCGGGATCGCCGCTCGCCGTCGGATCGTAGCGGCGGAACTCGATGGTGATCCGGTCGGCAAACGGAAAGCAGTAGTACATCATCGACTCGCCACGTGCCTTCAGCGCGTCGAGCTTCGCCACGAAATCGTCGAGCGTGTAAGTCTCGTGGTACACCGCCATCGGCAGCAGCCTGCGGATCCGATAGGTCACCTCGTACACGATGCCAAACGTGCCGTAGCTGGAGCGCAGCGTCTGCAACAGCTCAGGCTGCGCTTCGGTCACTTCCAGCAGTTCGCCATTCGGCAGCACCAGCCTGACGCCGATCACATAGGATCCGACCTGGCCGTATTCGCCGGCGAATGACGCATCCTTCGTGCCCGCGCACGCCGCACTGCCCGCCGTGAGGCTGCCGATCTCGGTGTTGACATAGAACTGCAGGCCCTGCTTCTCGAGTTCCCGCGCCATGTCGATATGGCGCGCTCCCGCCTCGACCGTGATGGTGTCCCCGCCGATCTGCAGAATGCGGTTCATCTTCATCCGGATCAGCGTGCCGCGTTCGGCAACACCGCACGGTGCGGTGGAATGGTTGGAGCCGACGGCGCGCACCGGTGCGGGATATCTCGCCGGGTCCTTCAGCACGGCGACGATGTCGGCCACCGAATTGGCATCGACGATGACGGCGGGATGCGAGACCAGGTCGCCAAACCAGTTGGTCACTGTGGGGTTGGTGGGGTTGGTCGGGTCGGCCATGTCCACTCCGGCTTGCTGCAAAGTGCGGCGACGGCAGCATTCGTGCCTTCCGGACAGCCTACCCGCGGTCCACCCGCGGCGCCAGGAAAGCGAGATATGCTCTGCCGACCAGGGGAATCTCCGCCTTCCCCACCGTTCCTGTGGAAATCCGCAGCGAAATGACCGACAGTGCGTCCTCTGCACCCGCGGAACGGTGCAGCCAAATAATGGTGGGGGGCGCGCGGCGCCATGCATATCCTCATGTTGGCCAAGGAGAAGGGGGGCGCCGGTGCATCGACGCTGGCCCGCGAACTCGGCGTCCTGGCGGCATCCACCGGGCAACGTGTCGTGTTCATCGACCTGGACCCGCAGGCATCGCTGTCGAAGTGGTGGAACCGGCGCACCGCCCACAGCACCGGGCATCCCAACCCGGCACTGGCCTCCCCCACGCCGGACCAGCTGTTCGCCACGCTCGGCCGGCTGCGCGACAGTGACGCGGCCGACCTGATCATCATCGACGTGCCGCCCTCGGTGCACAGCTTCCTGCTCAGCGTGATGCGCGCCGCCGACTTCATCCTGGTGCCGTCGCGCCCGACCAGCGACGACTTCGACGCTCTGCCGGCGGTGGTGGACATGATCGAGCAGTCCGGCAAGCGCTACGCCTTCGCCGTGACACAGGCGCCGGCGGGTCGCCGCATTCGCGCAGTGGAGGAGGCGATCCCGATCCTCGCCCGCCAGGGCCGTGTTGCCGGCGTGCTGCGCTTCCGCACCGCGTTCCCCACCGCGGCGGCCGCCGGCCAGACCGCGACGGAATTCGAACCGGACGGCAAGGCGGCGGCGGAAATCCGCGACCTGTGGGCGTTCGTCAGCGGCGAGCTGGCGAAAACCCGTGTGGCTCCGGTGCCGGCCTACGCATAGAACATGCTGCATCCACGCAAGCCAACGACCGCTGGCGTCCTGGCAATGAACGGAACGCGCTGATGGCCAGGAAAGCCCCCGCTCTGCCCGATGTCTTCGCCCGACCTGGTGCTGCGCCGTCGCGCGGCACCGCGATCGAGGACCTGCCGCAGCCCGACCCCGAGCTGATGACCCGGGAACCCGCGCCAGCGGTCGAGCCGGCCCCTCCTGCGGTGTCGGAGCCGGAGCCACCGCCGCCGGCCCCGCCTGCTGCCGCTGCTCCGCCGCTCCCCGCGATCGAAGAGTTCTACCAACCGGCCTTCGAGCCCCGGCGGGCCAAACCATCCGGCGGCAACCGCGCCCTGACGCTGGCAGTCGTCGCGCTTCTCGTCAGCCTGTCCGCGCCGTTCTGGGAAGATCCGCTGCTGTCCGTACTCGGACTCCACACCCCACTGGGACGCGCCGCCGACCGGGGCACGCTGGCGGTGATGCAGCAGGACCGTCGCACCGAGGACATTGCCCAGCGCCTGAGTGCAGCGACGGCGCTGATGATCCGCCAACAGGCGGACTTCGCCAGTGCGATGCAGCGCGCGGACCGGGCGGCGACACTGATCCGCACCATGGCACTGGTGCGGTTGAGCGACACGCTGCGTCGGCCGATGCCGTTCGCCGCCGAACTGGCCGTGGTGCGCGCCAGCGGCACCGACCTGGGCGACCTGCAGCCGCTGCTCGACCAGATCGAGCCGTATGCCGGCACAGGGATTCCAGGCGCCACGCAACTGCGGCAGGATTTTCGCACGCTGTATGAGCCGATCGCGCGCAGCGGCGGCGGTGCGGCGCCGGCGTCCTGGATGGGCAACCTGGCCACCTGGACGCATCTGCGCAGCGCAGCGCCGACGCAACCGACCGGTGACCCGTCGCTCGAAGTGCTGCAGACTGCATCGGCCCGGCTGGCAGATGTCGATGTCGCCGGGGCGCTGGAGGCAACGCGCCAGGTCAGCGACAGCTATCGAGCCGCCTTCGCCAACTGGGTGGAAGATGCCCAGGCTCGCGTCGCAGCCGATACGCTGGCCGAGCGGGCAAGCGACATGGTGACGCAGGCGCTGCGACCGGCGCCTGCGGTGAAGTGAGGACCCGTCGATGCAAGCCAATCCATTGCGGGCCGCGTTGGAACGCGGCGAACTGCAACTCGGCACCTGGGTCAACCTGGTGCGCAATCCGGCGATCCTGACGCTGCTGAAGTCTGCCGGCCTCGACTTCGCGCGGGTGGACATGGAGCACACATCCGCCTCGATGGAGACGATAGCGCACATGGCGCTGCTGTCGCGCGCGCTGAACTTTCCGATCGCCGTGCGGCCGCCGAAGGCCAATCGCGAATGGATCACCCGGCTGCTGGATTGCGGGGTGTGGAACCTGCACTGTCCGCAGGTCGAGAGCGCCGCACATGCCGCCGAGATCGTCGCCGCCTCTCGCTATGCGCCGCGCGGGCTGCGCGGCAATGCCGGGCACAGCCCGGGCACCGACTACGACATGACGGGAAGTGCCGCCGAGAGGCGTGCCTTTGCCAACCGGCAGGTGTTCGTGACGGTGATGTTCGAGACTGCGGCGGCGTTCAACGATCTGGATGCGATCGCCGCGATGGACGGCATCGACGCGCTGACGATAGGGCCGGCCGACCTGGCGCAGGACCTGGGCGTATTCGGGACGCCCGACCAGGCACGAGTGCTGGACGAGAAGCGCGACCTGGTGCTGGCCGCAGCGAAGAAGCACGGCAAGACCTGCGCGATGCTCTGTTCGACCCAGGAGCAGGCGCAGCAATGGAAGGCGGCCGGCGCGCTGCTGCTGGCATATTCCAGCGACAGCGAAGTGCTGCATGGGGCAATGAGCGCAGCGATCGGCAGGATCAAGGGGTAGCGACATGGATGGCCGGCATTCGCTGGCCACGACGGCTCCGTGTCACTGCGGCTTCTGAAACTTCAGCACGAACTCATCCACCGGCGTGGGATTATGGAAGACGATGGCGGTTCGCGCGTCCTCCGGATGCCGCAGGAAACCCGCATCCGCGACGAATTTGAACCCCGCGGCTTCGATCTCAGACCGTAATGTGCTTTCGGCGATCCGGTGATAGGTCTTGCCGACCGTCGCACCGTCTTCCGGCCGAGCTGAATGATCGGCAATGACCAGGAATCCGCCGGGCTTCAGCACTGCAAACAGCGCCTTGTCCATCCTGGCGCGATCGACCGGCATATAGGTGGTGTCATGATAGGCAAAGAAGAACGTGACCAGATCGAGGCCATGCACCTCGGCAGGAACCGGATCATCCGATGGCCGCACCAGTACGGTGACGTTGCCCATCGCCGGTGTCGTCATCCTCGCCTGCAGCTTTTCCGACGCCTGGTCGTTCTGCCCGTAGACCTTGCCGGTCGCGCCGACCGAGCGGGCCATGAGTTCGGTGCTGTAACCGGCCCCCGCGCCCATATCGAGCACGGCCCACCCGGGCTTCGCCCCGGTGAAGGTAAGCAGGTCCACCGGATCGCGCCGCTTGTCGGTCTGCCGATCGGCATCGCTGCGGTCAGGCGAGGCGACGATCGCCGCGTAATCCTGCGCCAGGGCCGGCGCCGCGCCGGCCATGACGATGGATGCGAGCGTCGCCACTCGCAGGGCGGAACAGCGCAGCGCACTCCGCCACCGCGCGGCGGAGTGCGCTGTGCTGCTCCGCCCCACGATACCTACCGGCCGGTCCACCGCGGCGCCCGCTTCTCCATGAACGCCGTGCGGCCTTCCTTGTAGTCCGCGCTGTCGAAGCAGGTCTGCATCATCCGCGTAATCGCCGCCATATCGCGCTGGCTCTCGTCCTTCAGCATCTCGCTGATCGTCAGCTTCGATGCAGCGACCGACAGCGGCGCGTTATCGGCAATCGTCCGGGCGATATCCAGCACCTCGTCGTTGAGGTCCTCATCCTCCACCATCCGGTTGATCAGGCCGATGCGCTGCGCCTCTGCCGCATCGATCCGCCGCGCGGTGTACAGGATCATCCGGGCATTTGCCGGACCCACGAGGTCGATCAGCCGCTTCACCGAGTCCGGCGCATATGCGATCGACAGCTTGGCCGCCGGAATGCCGAACTCGCTGTCCACCGCTGCGATCCGCAGATCGGCCTGCATCGCGATCGCCAGCCCGCCGCCCAGGCAGAACCCGCGAATGCGCGCGATGATCGGCTTGGGGAACGCGGCGTATTTCGCCCGTCCCACGCCCGCCAGCCGGTCGTACTCCTGCTGTGCGTTCGCGTTCGAGCGGTTCTTCTCGAACTGGCTGATGTCCGCGCCGGAGACGAACGCCTTGTGACCCGCACCGGTCAGGATCACCACGCGAACCGAGCCATCCTCGCGAAACTCATCGAGGATCTCGCCGAACCCGGTCCACATCTCCAGCGACATGGCGTTGCGCTTCTCGGGCTGGTTGAAGGTGACCAGCCCGACACCGTCGTCCTTCGCCGCCAGCATCTTGCCGCCGGCGTATTCGCGGGTGACGCCGCCACCCGGCATGTCATTCATCAGATGGCTCCCTTCTTGCGCATGTCGGCGATCTCCTCGGCGGAGTACCCCACCGAAGCCAGCACCTCGTCGGTCGCCTCACCCATCTCCGGAGTCGCCTTGCGGATCGCCTTGGAGAACCCGGTGATGCTGATCGCCGAAGCCACCACATCTGCCTCGCCGATCACCGGCGAGTGCATCGGGGTCGCCATCTCCAGATGCTTCACCTGCGGATCGGCGAACACCTGGTCGATCGAGTAGATCGGCCCGCACGGCACGCCGGCACCCTCCAGCAGCTCGATCCAGTACTCCGCCGGCTTCGTCTTGGTGACCTCGCCGATCGCCGCATTGATCTCCTTGCGGTGCCCGCTCCGCGCTTTCTGGTCCTTCCACTCCGGCTTGTCCTTCCACTCCGGCTTGCCGATCGCATCGCAGAAGCGAGCGAACACACGGCCGGAACTGGCGGCGATATTGATGTGGCCGTCGGAGGTCGGGAACACGCCGGTGGGAATGCCGGTCGGATGGTCGTTGCCGGCCTGCGGCGCGACCTCCTTGGCGATCAGCCAGCGCGACGCCTGGAAGTCCAGCATGAAGATCTGCGCTTCCAGCAGCGAGGTGGTGACCCAGCGGCCGACACCGGTGCGCTCGCGGTCGAAGATCGCCATCATGATCCCGAGGGCGAGCAGGTTGCCGGCGGTCAGGTCATCGATCGGAATGCCGACGCGCACCGGGCCCTGGCCCGGCAGGCCGGTGATCGACATCAGCCCGCCCATGCCCTGGGCGATCTGATCGACGCCGGCGCGAAGGCCGTACGGTCCGGTCTGGCCGAACCCGGAAATGCTGCCGTAGACGATGCGCGGGTTCACCTCCTTGACGGTGTCGTAGTCCACCTTCAGGCGGTGCTTCACCTGGGCGCGCATGTTCTCGACGATGATGTCCGCCCCCTTCACCAGGCGCATGAACGCCGCATGGCCCTCCGGTGTCTTCAGGTTCAGCGTCATCGCGCGCTTGTTGCGGTGCAGGTTCTGGAAGTCGAAGCCGTGGCGGTTGCCGGCGACATCCTCGCCGTCGGTTGCCGGCGGCTCTATCTTGATGACGTCGGCGCCCCAGTCGGCGAGATGCCGCACGCAGGTGGGTCCGGCGCGTGCCAGGGTCAGGTCCAGCACCTTCAGGCCGTTCAGCGGCATGCGGGTCTGCGATTGGCTCAGCATCGTCTTGTCGGCGGGGCTCTCCGGCATCCCTGGTCTCCTCTTGGTCCTGGGGCCGATACTCTGCCGCAATTGGCTGAGGCTCAAGAGTGGGAACGCGCGGGACGGGGACGCCGCGAACAATGTTACATTTCCACCGCAGCTTTGGCGTCGGCTGCAGACGCAAAGCGCTTCAACACGGAGGACGTGCGGAGGGCCACCGAGCAGCAAGGAATTGCGCATCGCGCGACCGCAATGGCTGCCCTGCTCGGTGGCCCTCCGTGCCCCTCTGCGCTTCCTCCGTGTTGAATACCTGACCTCTTGCGGCGCGCGACACCCGCCATGATGTCTTCGACCTTCGAGCCCATAAGGAAGCTCATGCCGCACCGCCGACCCGCCCGCCTCCACCACATCGCTGGCATCGGCGTCGATCGGATGGGTTCGATCGCCGATGCCTCCGGCAAGGATTTCCTCCGCCTGGAAAACCTCGACGTCGATATCCCACCCGATGCCGAGGCGATTGCCCGGACGCGCCAGGCGGCCGGCGAAGACCGCGACAACAGCTACCTGCCATTCATCGGACAAACCCACCTGCGCGATGCCGCGGCGCGACATGTCTCGGCTGTTTCGGGCGTCACCTATTCCGGTAAACGCAACTGCGTCATTTCGGCCGGCGGCCTGTCCGGCATCCTCAACGTGCTGCTCGCGACGATTGACGTCGGCGACGAGGTCATCGTCACCGACCCGACCTATGCCGGACTGATCAACCGCGTTCACCTCGCGGGCGGGATACCAAGATTCGTCCCGTTCCGCTTCAACCCCGGCGGCGAATGGGCACTCGATCGCGAGGCGCTGCGCGCAGCGATCGGCCCGAAGGTCACGGCGATGCTGCTGATGTCGCCATCCATGCCGAGCGGAGGTTATCTCGATGCCACAGATTGGACGCTGATCCGCGATCTCTGTGTCGCCAACGACCTGCTGCTGATACTCGACACCGCGATGGAACGGCTGGTGTTCGATGGGCGTCCCGTATTGCACCCCGCCGGCCTGCCCGGCATGGCGGAGCGGACCATCACCATCGGCTCATCCGCCAAGGAACTGCGCATGATCGGCTGGCGCGTCGGCTGGATCGTCGCCCCGGACCACTTGATGCCGGACCTCGTCGCGGTGTCGCTTGCCAATTGCGTGGTGCCGGTCGGCATCGGCCAGGACGCTGTCGCCATTGCCCTCGAGCGATCCGCCGCAACCCTCGCACCTTATGTTGCCGAGCTTCAGGCGCGGCGGGACACCGTGGTCAGCGAACTCGCCGGCCTGCCGGTTGGTGTTCCCGGCGGCGGCTGGTCGCTGCTGCTGCGTGTCGCGGATTTCGGAATCGATGGAGCGACCATGTCGGAGCGTCTGCTCAACCATGGCGTCTGCGCGACGCCAATGCACGGCTGGGGCGTCACGCATGGCGCGCAATACATCCGGTTCGTATTCACGAACGAACCGGTCGCACGGCTGCAACGCCTCGGAGGCAGCGTGCGGCGGGCGCTCGGATTATGACGACGGCGTCGCCGGCGCCAGGACTGGGGATGCAGGGCGTTCCCGGCGCGACCGACGTCAGGCATGCCGCCGGATGAACGCAATCGACCTCGCCCTCGTCCTTGCGGTGGATGGCTCCGCCAGCGTCACCTACGAGGAGTTCAGCCTGATCGCCGGCGGCATGGCATCGGCGCTGCGTGAGCCCACCATCATCGCCGGCCTGACCGGCGGCGCGGCCAAGGCCAGCATGTGCTCGCTGCTGCTGTGGTCCGGTGCGGGCGCGCAGGAGATTATCGCCGACTGGACTCTGATCGCGTCCGATGCCGACGCCCGCGGCTTCGCCGATGTACTGGACAACATGCCGCGCATCGTGCGCCCCGGGCAGACTGCCATCGGCGAGGCGCTGCTGGCGTCGCTGACCCTGCTCGGCAATCTGCCCGACAAGCCGACGCGCCAGGTGGTGAATGTCATCGGCGATGGCCGCTCCAACGACGGCATCGCCCCCGGGCCGATCCGCGACCGCATGGCGGTTGCCGGCATCACCATCAACGGCCTCTGCATTCTGCACGAGGAACCCGACCTGCTGCAGTCCTACACCGAGGAGGTGATCGGCGGCCCCGGCGCCTTCGCCCTCACCTGCCAGGACTATCCGGCCTTTGCCGCCGCGATGAAGCAGAAGCTGGCACTCGAGATCAACGCACCCATCGTCTGACGAACCGCCGTCCCGCACCGCGCCGCCTGCCACGCCCAGGGCCGCTTGCGGTGGCGGCATCGCCGGGGCCGGCCGTGACGGCCGAACCGTGGCCGGCGATCGACAGGCACTGGATGCGACCGACCGGACCGCTGGTGCTCACCGTCGCCTGAACTGACCCGCATGACTGCCACCCATCCCCGCCGCACTCCTGACCCGATCGGCCGGGGTGCTCCTCGCGGCGGACGACATCATCTGCCGAAGAGGTGATCCGGGGACACGCCGCCTCAGCACTTACTTGCCACGATTATCCGGCACTCGCGCCGGCAATGCAGTGGAACCCGGCGTGTGCAAGCCAGCGCCCTGGTGAACTGCCCAGACCTCGCGGCGTTACCGCCGCTGGCTAGGAAGCTTGAAAGGAGCGCCGGCATGAGTGGCCAGGTGGCGGAACCGCGATCGATCACCGGCTCCCTGGCCGATGCCGTCGAAGGGGCGGTGGACACAGTTCGCAGCCAGGCGGCGCCGGTTGCCGTGGGAGGCGAGGAGCGCGAGGAAATGCCCCTCCCCACCGAACCGAGGACGATATTCCTGGGCGGCCTGTTCGTGCTCGCTTTGCTGACCGCGCTGTATGTCGCATCCGAAATCGTGCTGCCCGTGGTACTGGCGATCGTGCTGAAGCTTTTGCTGCAGCCGCTGGTTCGGATCACCGATCGGATCGGATTGCCGCGCGGCATCGGCGCCCTGTTCGCGATCATCCTGCTGGTCGGCGGCCTGGCCGCGGTGGCGAGCGGCATCGCCGGTCCGGCCGCGTCCTGGGCCGGCAAGCTGCCCGAGGCTGTCCCGCAGTTGCAGCAGAAGCTTGCCTTCCTGGCGGGGCCGATCAGCACCCTGCAGTGGATGTTCGAACAGTTGCAGGGAATCACCAATGGCGGCGCCACGACCGTGCCTCAGGCGCCCCCGGTGCATTCGGTGAATGTACTCGGCATGCTGTTCAGCGGTACCGCAACGGTCGCCGCCGGACTGTTCACCACGCTGGTCGTGCTGTTCTATTTGCTGGTTGCCGGCGAAACCTTCCTGCGCCGCTTCGTCGAAATCCTGCCCCACTTCGCCGAAAAGCGTCAGGCGGTGCAGATCTCGCTGCAGATCGAGCGCAACATCTCGGTCTACCTGATCACCGTGACGCTGATCAACGGCGTGGTCGGCCTGCTGACCTCGTGCATCATGTGGGCCTGTGGCGTGGCAAATCCGCCTCTGTGGGGTGTCATCGCGTTCGTGCTCAACTTCGTGCCGATCCTGGGACCGATGGTCGGCATCGTGATCCTGGTGATGGCGAGCGTGCTGTCGCTGGGCGTGACATGGTGGGCGTTGCTGCCGGTCGGCCTGTATTTCCTCGTGCATGTGGTCGAGGGTGAGATCGCCACACCGATGCTGATGGCGCGGCGCTTCACCATCAACCCGGTCGCGGTGATCCTGGCGCTGATCTTCTGGTACTGGATGTGGGGCGTGCCCGGTGCGGTCCTGGCGGTGCCGATGCTGGCAATCACCAAGATCGTCTGCGACGAATTGCGGCCGCTGCGCGCGTTCGGGCACTTCCTGGAGGCGTGAGGCGCCGACGCATCGCAAAGCCGGCTCTCGGATTGCCCGGACAATACCAAAGCTCATTGATGATGACCCATTCGTTGCGCCCACTGTCATGGCCGGGCTTGGCCATGACAGTGGGATAAGCCCATGGCCGGTGCACCGCACTCAACCAATTGCGCAGGGCTATCGCATTGGCAACGCCCGCGGTGGTTGGTGTTATCGCAAGGAGTTCACCACGGAGGACGATTGAGGGCCGCGGAGAAATGCAGAAATAGCACTTCGCGCGGCGTTTTCCTGCTGCCTGCGTGGCCCTCGACGTCCTCCGTTCTTCCTCCGTGTTGAACCCCTGCGTTCGAACAACGGACACCTACGCAACCATTTGGATGCCCTATTGCCTCCACGCCAGCGGCCCTATGCGGGAGGCCTGAATATATTCCTTGACATCCGCGCTGTTGCATGTTCTTGTTATGTTCATGTCTGCCCCGGCCACCCTCCCAATCGCAACCTCCGTAGCGGACCCCGCGATGCCCGGCGAGGACAGACCCAGCCGGTTCGGCCACCTCCTCGGCCTGGTGCGCAAGCTCATCGAGTACGGCAAGGAACTTGCCGCCACCCTGCAGCAACGCGCCGCTACGACCGACCTCGCCCTCGTCACCCTCCCGTTCGGCACCCGCGACATCGGGCTGATCCTCGCGCGCATCACTCGCGGCCTGCTGTGGGCCAGCGCGCTCGAAGCCAGGGTCGCGGAGTTGGCAGCCCGCCCGGACGCGCCAGCCGCACCCGCGCGCGCATCGGCGCAGCGTGCGCCCCGGCCAACCGCGGCCAGACCCACATACGCGGCCGATCCTCGTCTTGCCCTGCTGCCCACGTCGGAGCAGATCGCCGCCGAGGTGCGCCGCCGGCCGGTCGGTGCGGTCATCGCCGATATCTGCCGCGATCTCGGCATCATGCCGAGCCACAAGCTGTGGCAGGACCTGTGCCTCGTCATCATCCAGCATCGCGGCGACCTCGTCGCGCTGTACAAGGACATCCGC
>DATAPW010000009.1:0-4420 GCA_036265005.1 Acetobacteraceae bacterium
CCTCGTGCTGCGCGCGCCTGCGCACCCGCATGCGCATCTGCGAGGGGTGCTGTAGTATTTGTAGTCTTGGTAGTCCGGAACGGATAAACGGCGGAACTGAGCCGTTTATCGAGCGTCGGTGTGACTACAAAATATCCACCGCTTGTAGTCTTTGTAGTAGAAAGTGTCTCAGGCGTCTCGCCGGGCGGCACAAAAGCATCTGCCAAACGGGCAGGGGAGAGCCTAGCACCAGGCTGCGGCGTGTCACCCGTCATTGTGCCGCCACCGCGTCCCAGGCTTCAGCCAGCTCGGGATCGCCGACCAGCCCGGCCAGCGCGACATCCAGCCGCATGATGACCGCCCGCGCCGAGCCCCACGGATACCGCACCGGGTAGGGGAACTGCGTCGCACCAGGCGCGCGCAGGAAGGCCTGCGCCCAGCCACCAGAGCCAGCCTCAGTGCCGCCCCATGGCGTGCCGCGGAACACCTCGGCCAGCGCCGGCGACACCCGCGCGATGACCAGCAGCCGATCACCAGCCTTCCAGCTGCCGCGCCCGGTGTGCGCGCTGGGCTCCTTCGCCCGCATGATCCTGAGCCCATACTTGCGCAGCACCCGCTGCGCCTCCTTGGCGCCGAGCTTGTCGGCCTCGTGCGCCGCCACAGTCTCCGACCGGTCGATCGCCGTCTCGTCGTACGGTTCCAGGTTGCCGTCCGCCACGCTCTCGCGGCCCCAGCCACCGGCCTCGATGGCATACTCGCCCAGGCTGCGCTGTTCGCCTCGCCGGTAGATGTCCACCCGCCAGCCCCAGAGCCGGTTGAACACCCGGCGGTAGGTCGGCACCTCGTCGGCTTTGTGCGCCGCCAGCAGCGCCGCCAGGTCGGCCTCATGCAGCGCCAGGTCGTCCTCGGTCGGTGCCAGGTCGTAAAGCAGCGCCCAGGCGCAGCCGAGGCAGACGCCGTAGGTGTCGGCGCCGCGGTCGTCCCAGCCGATCGACATGAGCAGCGAACGCCAGGCCGGAATGATGTCGGCGATCAGCCGGGGGTAATGATCCTGCAGCCGACGCACCAGCAGCGGTCCGACGGTGGGCCAGATCGCGTCATGCACCAGGCGGATCTTGGGGCCAGGCTGCAGCGGTAACATTTCGATAATGATGCACCGCGACCGGTCGGCACTGTCCATCGCCGGCAGGTTGATCGCGGCGGCAATCAGCACGCTGTTCGCACGGAACTCCGAGCCGGTGTGATTCTGCCCACCACGGTGCGTCGTGCCGCCCGAGTATGAGCTGCGCCAATAATGCTGCACGCGGGTGAACGCCGAATTATCACCGTGCGATTCCTGCTCGTCGAGCATCATGCCGATCGCGTCGTCGCCCAATTTTTGCCGGATGCCAGCCTCGGTCGCATCGGTGCTGTAGATCAGCCAGTCGCCCATCACGCGGACCAGCAATTTCATCAGCTCAGACTTGCCGGTGCCGCGCTCGCCGGTGAGCGCACAGCCTGGTCGCACAGGCAGCGCACCGGCCAGCACCACCACGCCCAGCATGCCGATCAGCAGCAGCGGATCGAGCGCCGGCCTGCCGAACACCCAGCTGTCGGCGATGCGATGCAGCAGCCGCTCCGCCGGTCCGCCAAGCGCGATCACCGGCGCATGGAAGGGTGCGGGCAGCGGCGGCCGCAACGGGAACACCAGGCGCCCACGCACGCCGAGCGGCTGCAACTTGCCGAAGATCGAAATTTGATTGCCGAGATGGAATATCACGTTGCCATCTTCGCCGCGATGCGCGCCGCGGCCACGCACGCGTTGGTCCTCGAGGAAAAGACCCAGGTTGCGACACGCAGTATTCAACGACTCGAAAAACCGCTCGGGATGCCAGCCCACCACCAACCACTCGAGCGTTCCGTCTCGTTTCGCAACTTTCTTCAATCGGGGAAAATTGTCGTAGAGCCACTCTACGGTGCAGACCAGGATCGAGCGCTTGGCCCCGAGCCGATCGGTGTCGAGCTTGTGCAGCTGGCCCATCGCATCGAGGCAGTAGAGATACTGACCAAAAATCCCCAACGGTATCGTCGGGCAGTTGTCCGGCAGCACCGGCATCGGCGTCGGCTCAATGTCGACCGTCGCACCCAATGTGAGGCGTTTGCGTTCCGCACGATCGCTCATCGCTGTCGCTCCTCAGGCATGGCCTGGCGCGTGGTAGGAATGATGATGATCATCCTTTGTCTCAGCCAGGCGCGCGGCCTGCATCTCGAGCAGCGGCGCCAGCATGCGGACCGTGCTGCCGACCGGCACGTCCTGCTTGACTTGCATGTCCGCCACCACCAGCGCCAGCACGCCGGTCAACGCACACAGCGCCACCGATCGCCGCTCGCCGAGCAGCGCCAGATTGATATCCGCGAGGAGCTCGGCGGCGCGTAGCCGATCGGCCGGCGAGAGCATCGCTGCAGCCGCCGCCGCGTCGTCGGCCGAGCTCATGCCGCCGCCGTCCGCTCTTGCATCAATCTGGCAGCGTATTCGTTGAAATCCTTGTATTCGGGGGGCGGCCGGAAATGCTGCACGCTGCGGCCTTCCTCGAGCCACGCCTCGCCGACGTGAAGGCGGAATTTGCCGAGCCGCTGATCGTCGCGGTCGTGCGCCAGGATGACCGAGCTGAACACCGGCGGCAGCTCGAGCGCGGCCCAGTTTTGCGCGTCGACCGCGGCGAACACCCGCGGATCATCCGGCAGGTTGCGCCAGTCACGGATCAGCACCGCGGCGGAAATGCCGTTTTCGATGCCCTCCGAGATCAACAGCACATCGCCATCCGGCGCGTCGCGCAGCCGCTTGCGCGAGGCCCCGCGCAGCAGCGGGATGATGCCACCCTTCTTGTCACCGAGCGTCTTGCGCCGCAGCGCACCTGGCGCTGACAAGTTGCGCCAGTGGTGGTCGCGATACTCCAGGTAGGTGATGTGCGTTGCCATGTGGCGGCGCGTCACCGGGTGAATGATCGGCGCCAGCATCGCCGGCAGCGCGGGCCGCTCCCGGTCATAGTACGCCTGGCGCGTGAACCGCAGCGCGGTCGGAAATTCGTCGAGCAGCTCGATCGGCACACGCCGGGTGCGAAGGTAGTCCTGCAGCTCCGGCGAATGGATGCCCTCGACGTTGTCCTTGTGCAGGTAGATGGCGAAGGCCTGGCGCCGGCGCCGCTCGCGCTCGCGGGCCTCGGCATCCTCCTGCCAGACCCGGCGTCGCGCGGCATACTCCTTCGCCGCGGCGATGTGCTCGCCCCATGCCTGGTCTGCCTGCACCGCGGCCGACGACAGCCCCAGCCAGTTGAGCGCCCATTTCAGCGCCGCGCCGCGGCCGCGCTGGCCGCCGAACAGCGCGGCATGGATGAGCTCGAGGCAGTCGCCGCGCTGGTCGGGCTGGCCCCAGTTGCACCAGACGCCGCGCTTGGAACCGCGCACCGCCATCGTCCATTTCGAGCCGTCGGGACCATGGCCGCGCAGCTCACCGGCCTCGAGGCGGGCGTCGGGCACGAATTGTGTGAAGAGTGTCTCGCAATGCGGGGCCAATAAGGCAGCGACGTCGCGGCAGTCGAGCCGGGCCACGGGCTACGCGGGGAGCTGGAGGCAGAAAGTACTCCCTGGCATAACCCGCTACCGCCCCCCAGCTAGTATTTCTGACAGGCAAGAATATCGGTCCAGATGACAGGCCGGCGTCAATCCGGATTCTGCTCCGCGAAGCAGTATTTACGATTTATTTCCGGCTGATTGACGGTGCCGCCCGATGTTGCGCAACACAATGCGCAACATATCCACAGGATGCTGCAATAATACTGTCATATTTTGCGCATCATTTATTCTCTGCGCGTGGGGATTTATTCGCGGTTCCACTAGGTGTGCGATCGAGATTCATTTCAGCCGCCGCAACGGTGCTTGACCAGGTCGTCCCGCCGGCCGTTACATCTGTTATCCGGAGGAGCGAGCGATGATCAAGGCAACGGCCACGAAACCAGATGGGCGCAAGCTGCTGATCCTGGGCCTGAGTTTTGCCAACCTGGACCGGTTCCGCGCCGAGCCAGGCGACACCATGATAAACATCGATGGTAAAGACATCGGTTTACCTATTGATGTAATGATATTTTCTGGGGAAACCGAGGCGCATTGCGAGACGCTGATCGAGGCTGCGATCGGCCCCACTACCATTGTCAATGTTGTTTCCCCGCGGTCGAAATGACCCTGGAACTGGACGAGGCGGATCGACAGCTGGTGCTGCTGGCGCTGGCCTTGATGGTGCTGCTTCGCCCCGGTTTCGACCACGCGGCCGGCCTGGTTGCCGACCAGATGGATGGCCGGCTGATGATGAACTGGTTCAAAGAGCTGAACGCCGACACTGTGCGGCCGCAGTCCGACACCCGAGAATGACCAACCGCTTGCTCCAGCGGGCCGCGGCGCTGCGCGA
>DATAPW010000010.1:0-21973 GCA_036265005.1 Acetobacteraceae bacterium
GGAATACAGCAGCGCCGGTGGGCGCCAATTTGAGGGCACCGATCGCGAATTCGTCAGCCAGCTGACGGTGATGACCCGCACCGGCGTCGACCGGATCCTCAAATATGCGTTCGAGCTCGCCAAGACCCGGCCGCGACGGAAGGTGACCTCGGCGACCAAGTCGAACGGCATCACCTTCACCATGCCGTACTGGGACGAACGCTTCGCGCTGATGGCGAAGTCGTACCCGGACATCCGCACCGACCAGTTCCACATCGACATCCTGTGCGCGCATTTCGTGCAGCACCCGGACTGGTTCGACGTGGTGGTCGGGTCGAACCTGGTCGGCGACATCCTGTCCGACCTGGGACCGGCGGTGGCGGGATCCATCGGGATCGCGCCGTCGGCGAATATCAATCAGGAGCGACGGTTTCCCTCGATGTTCGAACCGGTGCACGGCTCGGCGCCGGATATCGCGGGAAAGTTCATCTGCAACCCGATCGGCCAGATCTGGTCGGCCGGGCTGATGCTGGAGCATCTCGGGGAAGTTGCGGCCGGGCGCGCCATCGTCGATGCGATCGAGACGCTGCTGCGCGAGAGCGGGCCGCGGACTCGCGACATGGGCGGCCAGGCGGGAACCGCCGATGTCGGCAAGGCACTGGCGGAGATCGTCGCGCAGGGGTGAGTCTCGCGTTCGTCTCAGTGTCTCGTTCAGCGATGGCCGGGAAGGCTGCCGGAGCCGCGGGTTAATCGCGGGCGGCTCCATGCGCGGCGTTCGGTATCGGCGCCCCCCGGTCGTCATTCCCGCGAAGGCAGGAATCCGGGCGTCGCGCCGGTGGTGACTCATCGACCCCACCGTCATGGCCGGGCGTGTCCCGGCCATCCACGTCCTCCTCGTATGCGTCGGACAAAAGACGTGGGTGGCCGGGTCAGGCCCGGCCACGACCGTCGGCGCAACGAATGGGTCATCAACAATGAGCTTTGGTGATAGGCAGCGTGAATACCCGAACGAGGGTAGCACCAATATCAGCATCGCGTCGCAGCAATGCCGCCGGGGTTACGGGCGGGCCATTTCCGCGTCGGCTGCGCGCATGTTGGGACCGTCGCCGGCAATGATCGCCGCCACCATCTCCGGCGAGAGCGGATCGAAATCCGGATTGTCCGGCATCCGGCCCAGGGAACGGATGAGGCCGGCGCGCCGCGGATAGATGCCGGCGTAGAATTCGGCCTCGGCGGCAATGTCCACCTGCGGCTCCGCCTCCGCCTCGGCAGCCGGCGAAGCGGCCGCCGGGGCGGCGACCGAGGCATCGCGGAACCACCAGCCGGCGCGCCCCATCGCCGCTGGATGCATCGCGGCCTCGGCCTTCTCACGCTCCGCCCGGTCCCGCCGGAAGCTGCGCATCCCGCTCTGCATCAGCCGCGTCATGGCGTTGGCCTGGGTGCGGCACTGGCGGCTGACCTTCTCGTCCTGCCCCGGCCGCACCGCGAGGCGGAGGCTGTGCCTCGCGTGTGCGGCGTTGACGACGATCTGTGCCGCCAGCAGCGCCTCGAATGCATCGGCGGGATGCAGCGCGGCGACCGCCGCGATCGCCGTGGCGTCGCGGTCGGCAACGGCCTCGGGCGTGTCGATGGCGGGCGGCGGCAGGGCGGATATCAGGCCGGAGAGAGTTTCGCGGGCGACGGCGGGAGGCAGATTGGGAAGGACGTCGGCGAACTGCATGGGAGTGGCCCGCGAAGTGGATCCGGCGGAACATGTGTGTTAGTCATACAAACTTCAAGGGATAGTTCCGCCGACCGGGCACGGCCCCGGATTCCCGCCCTCGCGGATATTCCGAAATGCGACAGCGTGCGAATTTGCCAGCGAACCGCGCTATCATGGGATCCGCTCGCCACGGCGGCCGGCTCGAGGGAACCCCGATGACATTCGCAGCAACGTCGCTGGCGATCCTGCTGTGGCTCGCCGTGCCGGGTGCGGCGCATGCCGACGAACTGGTCGAGGTCGCCGGGCACCGCGCGGCGATCGCGCCGGAGCGCGCCGACGCCACGCCGCCCTTGCTGGGATTTCTCGCCCGTCCCGGCGGCACGGGACGCTTCCCGGCGGTGATCCTGCTGCACGGATGTTCCGGCTTTGACAGCCATGACACGGAAGCGGCGGCGACCCTGAAATCCTGGGGCTATGTCGCCCTGGCGCTGGACAGCCTGGGCAGCGCCAATCTGTGCGCGGGACGCGGGATCCCGGGCGTGGCCGCCGAGATCGTCGATGCCTATGCCGCGCTGCGCTATCTCGGCGCACAGAGCTTCGTTGCCGGCGCTCGGGTCGCCGTCATGGGCTGGTCGATGGGTGCCGACGCGTCGCTGGCGGCGGTCGAGGCCGGCATGCCCTGGCGCGCCGGAGGCGAGAGCTTCGTCGCCGCCATCGCCTACTATCCGAAATGCGCCGCCCATGCCGGCGTCATGACGGCGCCGGCTCTCGTTCTGGTCGGCGAACAGGACGACTGGATGCCGGCCGCCCCATGCCGGAAGCTGGCCATCCATGAGAGCGACGTCGGCATGACGCGCGATCCGGCAACCGGAACGCCGATCGAACTGATCGTCCTGGCGAACGCGACTCACGGGTTCGACTACCGGCTCCCGCCGCACACCTACCTGGGCCATGTCATCCGCTACGATGAAGCCGCTGCCCGCGACGCCGGGACCGCGGTGCGCCGGTTCCTGCGCGATGTGCTGGGAGACCAGGCGGACAATCCGTGATGCGCGCGACCCGATGCCGTCATGGCCGGGCGTGGCCCGGCCACCCACTCTTTTGGGCGACGCAGCCGAGGAAGACGTGGATGGCCCGGCCATGACAGTGGGATCGACGAGTCGCTATCAACGAGCGTCGGCATTGGCTTCCCGCGCAGTTCCGCGCCTGCGTCCGGCTCGCTAACATTCCGCACCATGACGGAAGCCCTGTTCCGGCTGCGCGAGCGCGGCTCCAGCCTGCGGATCGAAATCCTCGCCGGCATCACGTCGTTCCTCGCCGCGGCCTACCTGCTGGTGGTGATTCCGTCGCTGCTGGCCGCCGGCGGCGTGGACCGCGGCGCCGCCACCACCGTCGTCATCCTGGTGCTGGTCGGCGCCACGGTGTTCATGGCGCTCTACGCCAACCTGCCGTTCATGGTCGGACCCGGCATCGGCGGCTCGGTCCTTGTCGGACCGACCATGGCCGCCACCGAGCACATCCCCTGGCAGACCGGCCTCGGCATCGCCTTCTGGTCCAGCCTGTTCTTCGTCGTGCTGACCGTACTCGGCCTGCGCCAGGTGATCGCCCGCATGGTGCCGGCGCAGATCAAGCTGGCGCTCGGTGCGGCGATCGGGCTGTTCATCGCGGTACTCGGCTTCAAGAATGCCGGCCTGGTCGGCGTGAACGCGCGGACCAACTCGCTCATGCTGGGCAGCTTCGCCACGCCACAGGCGATGGTGGCAATGTTCGGCCTGTGCTTCGCCGTGTTCCTGCGCGGCCGCCGCGTGCCCGGGGCAATCCTGTGGGCCATCCTCGGAAGCACGCTGCTCGGCATTCCACTCGGCGTCACCAGGCTGCCCGCCAGCTATTTCGGCATCCCGCACGACATAAGTGCAACGGCGTTCCAACTGAACTTCCTCGAGCCGCTGAGCCTGCGCTATTTCCCCTACCTGTTCGCGTTCTTCGCGTCGGAGTTCTTCTCCACCCTCGGCACCACGCTGGCGGTCGGCGCCAAGGCCGGACTGGTGGACGAGTACGGCAACATGGAGAATATCGGCCGGCCCTTCGTGGTGGATTCGGTAGCCGCCACGATCAGCCCGATCCTCGGTGTGCCGTCCGCGACGGCCCTGGTGGAATCCGCCACCGGCGCGGAGACCGGCGGTCGCACCGGCATCACCGCGCTCGCTTCCGCGGCGATGTTCGCGCTGATGCTGCTGTTCACGCCGGTGGCGCTAATGGTGCCTGCCGCCGCCACCGCGCCGGCGCTGATCCTGGTCGGGCTGTCGATGTTCGGCGCGCTGCGGCGCGTGGACCTCGACAATTTCACCGAGGGCCTGTCCGCCATCCTGATGGTGCTGCTGACCTTGCTGTCGAACAGTTTCGGCACCGGCATCGCCGGCGGCATGCTGTTCTACGTCATCATCAAGGTGCTGGCAGGCGAGGCGAAGGACGTCTCGATCGGCATGTATGTGATGGCGCTGCCCTTGGCGTATTATTTCTGGACAGTGGTGGGACATTGACATGCAGGACCTGAACGCACCCGGACTGCGCGACCGTGCGGTACGTGCCGCGCGTGGCCAGGAGCGCTTCGACACGCTGATCACCGGAGGCACCCTGGTCGATGTCGCAACCGGCGAACTGCGCGCCGCCGATATCGGCCTGGTCGGTCCGCTGATCGCCAGCGTGCATCCGCCGGGCTCGCGCCGCGATGCCGCGACCACGCTGGATGTCACCGGCCGCTTCGTCGCGCCCGGCCTGATCGATTCGCACCTGCACGTCGAAAGCTCGATGGTCACGCCGCGGCGCTATGCCGAGACAGTGGTGCCGCAGGGCACCACGACGATCTGCTGGGACCCGCACGAGGTCGGCAACGTGCTGGGCCTGGAAGGCGTGCGCTGGGCGATCGACACCGCGCGCGACCTGCCGCTGCGCATCCTGGTGCTTGCGCCGTCCTGCGTGCCCTCGGCGCCCGGGCTGGAACTCGCCGGTGCGGCGTTCGAAGGCCGCGAGATGCAGGAGATGCTGCGCTGGCCGGAGATCGCCGGCGTCGCCGAGGTGATGGACATGCGCGGGGTGCTGGAGCGCAGCTTGCACATGCGCGACATCGTCGGCGAGGGACTGGCGAGCGGCAAGCTGGTCTGCGGCCATGCGCGCGGTCTCGCCGGCGCGGATCTGCAGGGTTTCGTCGCCGCGGGGATCCAGTCGGACCACGAGATCACCTCGGGCGAGGATCTGCTGGCCAAGCTGCGCGCCGGCCTGACCGTCGAGCTGCGCGGTTCGCACGACTACGTGCTGCCCGGCGCGGTCGAAGCGCTGAAGACGCTGAAGCAATTCCCCCAGACGCTGACGATCTGCACCGACGATGTGTTTCCGGATGACCTGGTCACCGCGGGCGGCATGATCGACGTGCTGCAGCGGCTGGTAGGCTACGGCATGGCGCCGGTGGATGCGATCCGCGCAGCGACGCTGAACGCCGCGATGCGGCTGGGGCGGCATGATCTCGGGCTGGTCGCGCCCGGCCGCCGCGGCGACCTGGTGGTGCTGGCCGACCTCGCCGGCATGGCCGTGGAGCGCGTCTTCGCATCCGGCCGGGAGGTCGCCGCACGTGGCATGCTCTCGGTGGCGATTCGGCCCGATCCGGTGGCACTGCCGCGCGGCACGATGCAGCTTGGCCGCATGGCGCCGGAGGATTTCCAGTTGCGTGCGCCGAACGACCATGACGGCAGCATCCGGCTGCGCACCGTGATGAACCCGCGCTTCACCCAGTGGAACGAGGCCGCCGCGACCGTGCAGGATGGCATCGTCGCGTTGCCGGTCGGCGCGATCTTCATGGCGGTGGTGCATCGCCACGGCCGCGCACCAGCCACGCCGCGGTTGGGTGTGCTCGAGGGCTGGAGCACCTGGCGTGGCGCATTCGCCACCACGGTCGCGCATGACAGCCACAACCTTGTGGTGTTCGGGCGCGATCCGGTCGATATGGCGGTTGCCGCCAATGCGGTGATCGAGGCGGACGGCGGCATGGCGGTCGCCGGCGGCGGCGCCGTGCAGGCGCTGCTGCCGTTGCCGGTGTGCGGCCTGTTGTCCGATGCGCCGACCGTGGAGGTCGCGGCGGCGTTCCGTGCCCTGAAGCAGGCAGCCGAACCGATCGCCGACTGGAAGCCGCCCTATCTCGTGTTCAAGGCAGTGGTCGGCGCCAGCCTGGCGTGCAATCCCGGTCCGCACGTCACCGATCTCGGCATTACCGACGGCACGACCGGCGAGGTATTCCCCAGCGCGCTGATAGCCGCGGAGTAGTCCCGCGACATCGGCGCAGGCCGCCGCATTGTCGCCGTGTACCGCGTCTCATTGATCGCGACGCATCGTTCCCACGGTCATGGCCGGGCGTGTCCCGGCCATCCATGTCTTCCTCGTATGCGTCGGCCAAAAGACGTGGGTGGCCGGGACACGCCCGGCCATGACGGTTGAAGGAGCGATGAGTCGCTTCCAACGAGCCTGGGCATTGCGCATCAATCGATCAGGCTTTGCGTGCCGTGTGCCGTCGTTTCATCCGGCGCCTCCTGCGGGTCCTCCAGGCCGAGTACATCATAGGCGACCGCGGCGATGTGCGAATTGACCCGCCGCAAGTCCCGCAGGATCGCGAGGTGCAGCGTGCTGGCATCCAGGCCGCCTGGCGGCTGCGATTCCAGACGCGTCAGGTGGCGACGACCTGTCGCCCGCTCCATCGCATTCAACTGCCGCTTGGCGTCGAGCAGTTTCTGCGCCGATCTGGCGTCCTCCGTCATGAACGTGGAGGCTGCCAGCGTGAGGTCGTCGAGCACGCGACCATGGAACGTCCGCAGATCGGCCTCGTCCTCTTTCGCCAGCACCAGTCCGCGCCTGATCTTGCGGGAAGCGGCATCGGCGAGGCCGCGTTCGATGATGTCTCCCGCATGGCCCAGATTGACCGCGAAATCGAGCACATGGCGATGGCGCCGGGCATCGGCTTCCGACAGGCCGTCGGTGCCGAGTTGCGTGAGGTAGGCTTTCAGCGCTTCCTGCAACCGGTCCAGCGCCTTGCCGCTGCGTGCGAGTTCCTTGATCGCTTCCGGATCGTTTCCTGCCACGGCCTGCAACAGCCGGCGCAGCATGGCATCCACCAGGTCCGCCATGCGCAACGCCTCGCGCGATGCGTTGGTCAGCGCGAGGTAGGGCACGTCCATGACGGACTCTTCAAGGTAGAGCGGCCGGGCGGTGTCCTCGGTCTTCTTCACGCGTTCCGGCATGGCCCGTGTCAAAATCCGGGCGGCCGGATCGAGCAGCCCGATGAAGACCACGCCCAATGCCAGATTGAAGGCGATATGGAAGTTGACCACTGCCGCGGCCGGATCCGGGCCGTATTGCCAGAGCGCTTCGGCAATCGGGTGGGCGAACGGCAGCGCCACGAGGCAGCCGATGGCGCGGAAGGCAAGATTGCCGATCGGCAGGCGACGGGCGGCCGGGTTGGTGCCGGGGGATTCCAGAACCGGCGGAATGGCGCCGCCGAGATTGGCGCCCAGCACCAGCGCGACCGCCGCCATCGGCGTGATCACATTGCCGGCGGCCAGGGTCACAAGCAGCAGCATGACCGCCACGCTGGAATGCGCCGCCCAGGTGAGCAGGGCCGCGAACATCAGGTCGAGAAGCGGCTCGCGGGTGAGTGCGCCGAGGATCGCCCCGAGGACCGGCGCGGTCTCGACCGGCTGGATGGTGAGGACAAGCTGGTGCAGTCCGAGCAGCATCAGGCCGAGCCCGATGCCGACGCGCCCCAGATCGTGGACCATGCCCTTGCGGCCGTGGCGGAACGCGAAGTAGCCGGCGATCAGCAGCAGCGGCGCGACCCAGGACACGTCGAAGGACAGCGCCTTGACGATCAGCGCCGTGCCGATGTTGGCGCCCAGCATGACCGCCAGCGCCGGCACCAGCGCCACCATGCCATCGGCCGCCAGCGAGGTGGTCATCATCGCGGTGGCCGTGCTGCTCTGCAGCAGCGCGGTGACGGCCAGGCCGGCACCGGCTGCCGCAAAGCGATTGCGCAGCGTGCGCCCGATCACCCGGCGCAGGTTTGACCCGAAGGCGCGCACGACGCCGCTCTGGACCATATGCATGCCCCAGAGCAGCAGAATGACGTAGCCAACGAGTTGGACGAGAGCGATGGTCGCGATCATGTCAGCGCAACCTCCCTGCGCGAAAGGCCGATGGCAACCTGGACGACCTTGAAGGGCCGTCAGGTCGGGGGAAGATCGGGAGACGCGGAGGCGTCCAGTTCCCAGCGGCAGGTCAACCGGCCGCTGGGCGCGACCACCCAGCGCATGACCGGCACGCGGCGTCGCGGCCGCGCCGCACGCGGGCAGGCAAAACCGCCCGCGGCGCCGGGCGTCGGCAGACGCAGGTCGGGCGCCGAATGCGCCCGCAGCAGATCAACTGTGAGGAAGGCAGCCATGGCCCTCTCCTCCGGTTCAACCGGTTGCTCGAACCCGGGAGGGCCTGGCCGCTAGCCCTGGCGCATGCGCGCGGCGGGCGTTGCGGTCACAAGCACGACCCGGGTGGCGATCCAACCCAGCAGAGCGGTCACGGCAGGCGGCAAGTGCCTACTGTGGCTCTCCGAGGGCTGGCTGGTAGGTCGCGGTTTCATGTGATCCCTTGGTGGTTGCATTGGCCAGCGCACGCCGGAACGGCCAGGCACGCTTGCGCTCTGGGACAAACCGTCCCGCCGCGAGCTGGTGTTACCCTCCCCCGTAGGGTAGGGTCAACTCATGAATGACGGCATTCACAAGACGCATCCGGCGATCATCAGGCGACTCAAGAATGCAGAAGGGCATCTCCGCAGCATTATCGCGATGCTCGAGGCCGAGCGCGGCTGCCTGGAGATCGCCCAGCAACTCCAGGCGGTGGAGAAGGCGGTGGAATCCGCCAAGAAGGCGCTCATCCACGACCATCTCGATCACTGCCTGGAGCGTGCCGTCGAGTTGGGAGCCTCAGAGGCTCGGGCGCCGATCGAGGAATTCAAGGCAATCACCAAGTACCTGTGAGCGTCGCAGGCTCGCGCGGCAGGAAACTTGACACCCCAACGACCGCCGCCCGATGTTCGCTCGCCCATCGCATTCAGGGGCCAATCAGCCTGCAGGGAGACTTGAATGAAAGCGCGTCTGTTGGCGGCCGCCACGGCCATGGGAATCCTCGGCGCATCGGCGATGGCCCAGGCCCAGGTCAAGATCGGCGTCATCCTGTCGATCAGCGGCCCGGCCGCGGCGATGGGCGTGGGCTACAAGGGGGCATTCGACTTCTTCCCCACCGAGATCGCCGGGCAGAAAGTCGAATACATCATCCGCGACGATGCGACCGACGCCAACACCGCGTTCACCATCGCGCAGAAGATGATTGCGGAAGACCATGTGGACGCCTTCATCGGCCCGTCGCTGACCGCGTCGGACGCCGCAGTGGCGCCGCTCGCCAACCAGGCGCACATCCCGATGATCGCGATGGCGCCGTACGAATACGATCCGGCCAAGCAGCCCTACACCTTCAACGATGCGCAGCCGCTGTCGCTGATGGTGTCCGTCGTCTTCAAGTACATGCAGCAGCACGACGTGAAGGACATCGGCTATATCGGCTTCTCCGACGGCTGGGGTGACCAGGTGCTGGCCGCCACCAAGACGTCCGCGGAGGCCGACGGCATCAGGATTCTCGCTGATGAGCGCTACGCGCGCACCGATACCTCGGCCGAGGCGCAGGCGCTGAAGCTGATGAGCGTGCATCCGCAGGCGATCATGATGGGCAACTCGGCGACGCCGGCGGCGCTGCCTGTCGTCGCGCTGCGCCATCGCGGCTTCAAGGGCGGCATCTACGGCAACCACGGCATCGTCAGCCCGGCGTTCATCAAGGTGGGCGGTGCGGCAGCCGATGGCGTGATCGCCGACACCTCGCCGCTGGTGGTCTATGACCAGTTGCCCGAGGACAACGTGATCAAGCCGGTGGCGACCGCCTTCATGGCGGACTACACGAAGAAATATGGCCCGCAGAGCGTCAATCCGTTCGCCGGCTACAGCTACGATGCAATGCTGCTGCTGAAGAACGCCATCCCCACGGCGTTGCAGGCCGGCAAGCCCGGCACCGAGGAATTCCGTGTCGCGCTGCGCGATGCGCTGGAGAAGACCCACGAACTGGTTGGCGTCAGCGGCGTCTACAACATGTCGCCGACCAACCATAACGGGCAGGACGAACGCGCCGCCGTGCTGGTGGAAGTGAAGGACGGCGCCTGGAGGGCTCTGCGCTAAGGCTGCGTTCTGCCGGCAGCGCCGCATGGACCTGTTCGTCTTCCTGGCGCTGCTGCAGGACGGCATCACCACCGGCGCGATCTACCTGCTGCTGGCGATCGGCCTGCTGATCGTGTTCTCCGTCACCCGGGTGATCTTCGTGCCGCAGGGCGACCTGCTGGCGTTCGGCACATTGACCGCGGCGACGCTGCAATCCGGCCAGTTGCCCGGCACGCTGTGGCTGCTCGATGGCGTGGCGGCCGCGGCGCTGATCGCGTCGCTGTTCGGCGGCTGGCGATCGGCGGTGCGCGGCGTGGTGGCCTGGGGCGTCTATCCGTTTGTCGTGACGATGGCTGCGGTCTTCCTGGCGCCGCGCGAGGTGCCGGCGATTTCGATCCTGCTGGCGTTGGCCATCGTCACGCCGATGGGGCCGCTGATCTGGCGCTTCGCGTTTCGCCCGATTGCCGATGCGTCGGTACTGGCACTGCTGATCCTGGCGATGGCGCTGCATTTCGTGCTGATCGGCCTCGGCCTGGTATTCTTCGGTCCGGAGGAGGCCAGCGCACCGTCGCTCACCGATGCGAGTTTCGAAATCGGCCTGCTGAATGTCTCCGGCCAGTCGCTGATCGTGCTGGCCTGCTGCGCCACGCTGGTACTCGGCCTGCGCTGGTTCTTCGGCGCGACGATGCACGGCAAGGTGCTGCGCGCCGCAGCGTCCGACCGGCTGGGCGCGCGGCTGGTCGGCATCGACGCCAGCGCCACCGGCGCACTGGCGTTCGGGCTCGCATCGTTCATTGCGGCGTTGGCCGGCGTGCTCATCGGCGCGGTGACGCCGCTGTCGTACGACGCCGGTTTCGACATCGGCCTCAAGGGTTTCGTGGCGGCGATCATGGGCGGGCTGGTCTCCTACCCGATGGCCGCCGCCGGTGCGGTGCTGGTCGGCGTGCTGGAATCACTCGGCAGCTTCTGGGCGAGCGCGTATCGCGAGGTGATCGTCTTCACCGTGCTGATCCCGGTGCTGGTGTTCCTCTCGCTGCGCAGCGGATCGGCCGAGGACCGGGCGTGAACGGACGCAGTATTTTGGAACCACGGATGAACACAGATGAACACGGATTAGAAATGGGAGAATGGCGCGGCGGTCGCCGGTATCAATCACGCGTCACTGATCCCATTTGCGTTCATTTGCGTTCATCTGCGGTTCCAAATTCTTGCTTTCCTGCTTGCCACTGATGGCCGGAACGGGCCCCAAAAAGCGTCATCGGCCGATTATCGCTGCGACCATCGCGGCCGTGGTACTGGTCCCCGCCATACTGCCGGCATTCTACGTCACGCTGTTCGGCTATGTCGGGCTGGCCACACTCGTCGCACTGGGCCTCGTGCTGCTCACCGGCGTCAGCGGACAGACCTCGTTCGGCCAGGCGAGCTTCGTCGGCATTGCCGCCTATGCCACCACCCTGCTGACCAAGCTGGCCGGCGCGCCGCCGGTCGCCGGGCTTGTCGTCGGGCTGCTGGCCACCGGCGTCACGGCCTGGCTGCTCGGGCTGGTCACCGCTCGACTGTCCGGCCACTTCCTGGCGCTGGTTTCGGTCGCCTGGGGCATCAGCTTCTTCGCGCTGTTCGGCACGCTGCCGCTGCTGCACGGCTTCAACGGCATCGGCGACATTCCGCCGCTTCGCATCGGTTCGCTGTCGGCTGAAAGCCTGCGCGTCAACCTCGCCGTCATCTGGGCCGTCGTGGCGCTTGTCATGGCGATGTCGGCGAACCTGCTCGACAGCCGCATGGGCCGCGCGATCCGCACGCTGAACGGCGCACGGCTGATGGGCGCAAGCGTTGGCATCGACACCGTGCGCCTGAGCCGTGAGGTGTTCGTCGTCGCCGCGCTGTACGCCGGCGTCGCGGGATTCCTGTTCGCGCATTTCCAGCGCTTCATCAGCCCGACGCCGTTCAACCTCGGCGCCAGCATCGACTACCTGTTCATGGTCATCATCGGCGGCGCGGAATCGCTGTGGGGTGCGCCGATCGGCGCAGTGCTCGTCGTCGTGCTGCGCGACCAGTTCAACGACTGGGTCCCGCGCATCACCGGCCGCGTCGGCGATTTCGAACTGCTGGTGTTCAGCATCGTGGTGATCCTGCTGCTGCAGCGCGCGCCGGCAGGACTGCTGCCGCTGCTGCTGCGCCTGGTGCGGCGAACCGCGCCGAAAGCCGACGTTGCGGCCGACATACTCGCCGACGTGCCGGCGATACCGGACAGCGCCGGCGTGCCGGCGACGCCGGATAGCGCCGTCGAGCCGGGTGAGGAACTGCTTGCGCTGGATGCGATCTCGCGCAACTTCGGCGGCCTGGCGGCGAACCGCGACGTGAGCTTCGCCGTGCATGCGCGCGAAATCGTCGCGCTGATCGGGCCGAACGGCGCCGGCAAGACGACATTGTTCAACGTGGTCAGCGGCGTGATTCCGCCAAGCGGCGGCCACATAAGGCTGTTCGGTGCGCCCGCCGGATACCTGCCGCCGCGCCGGGTCGCGGCCCTCGGCATCGCGCGCACCTTCCAGCACGTCAAGCTGCTGCCGAACCGCAGCGTGCTGGAGAACATCGCACTCGGCGCGCATCTGGCGGGCCGTGCCGGCATGCTGCGTGCGATGCTGCGGCTCGATCGCGCCGAGGAGGCTCGGTTGCTTGCGGAGGCGCGTGCGCAGGCCGGGCGCGTGGGGTTCGGCAACGTGCTGGACAGGCCCGTGGGAGATCTGCCGCTGGGGCAGCAGCGCGTGGTGGAGATTGCGCGCGCCCTGTGCCTGCGGCCGCGGCTGCTGCTGCTGGATGAACCTGCGGCGGGATTGCGGCTGGCCGAGAAGCAACGACTGGCGGCGATGCTGCGGCAGTTGCGCAGCGAAGGGATGGGCGTGCTGCTGGTCGAGCACGACATGGACTTCGTCATGGAGCTTGCCGACCGCGTCGTGGTGATGGATTTCGGCCAGAAGATTGCCGAGGGCGCGCCAGACCGCGTGCAGTCGGATCCGGCGGTGATGGAAGCCTATCTCGGTGGCCTGGCGTGACCGCGGCGTTGCTGGAACTGGACAAACTGCGCGCGGGTTATGGCCATGTCGAGGTGCTGCACGGCATCAGCCTGTCGGTGCAGCCGGGCCGGATGGTCGCCATCGTCGGCCCGAACGGCGCCGGCAAGACCACGCTGATGGGCGCGGTGATGGGATTGCTGCCGCGGCGCGGCGGCACGGTGCGCTATCTGGGTGATACCGCCGGCGCCACCGAGGCGCTGGTGATGTCGGGCGCCGTGCTGGTGCCCGAGCAGCGCGCCCTGTTCACCGACATGAGCGTCGAGGACAACCTGCTGCTCGGGTTCTATCCGCGCAGGCGCGCCGGCGAACGCGATGCGCGGCCGGCGCTGCGCGAGGTGTTCGGCATCTTCCCACGGCTCGAGGAACGGCGGCGTCAGCTTGCGGGTACGCTGTCCGGCGGCGAGCGGCAGATGCTGGCGCTGGGGCGTGCGCTGATGGGCCGGCCGCGGTTGCTGCTGCTGGATGAACCGAGCCTGGGGCTGGCGCCGCTGATCGTGCGCGAGATCTTCCGCGTGCTGGTCGAACTGCGGCAACGCGGGCTGTCGATCCTGCTGGTGGAACAGAACGTGCGTGTCGCGCTGGAGGTGTCGGATTACGGCTACGTGCTGGAGATGGGCGAAGTGGCGGCCGAGGGACCGAGTGCGGAACTGGCGCGCAATCCGCGCATCCTGGCGACGTATTTGGGGCAACGGCGGGGCGGGTGAACCTGTCATTGCGAGCAGCGCTGCGACGAAGCAATCCCGGTCCGGTTGCGCGCGCACAAAACCTGACGGGATTGCCGCGTCGCTGCGCTGCTCGCAATGCATGGGGGACTCGTTGTCGTGGCCCGCAGACTGGCGGCGGGCTTTACTCGACGGTGATTTCGCCCACCATGCCGTCCCAGTCATGGTCGGCGCAGATCAGCCGATAGCTGCCCGGGTTGAGCGGTACAAGTTCCACATCGACGGCAGTGCCCGGCTGCACGACGATTTCCTTACCGCCATTCGCCAGCAGATCGGGCTGCCGCACGATGGAGGCCGCGAGGAATTCCGGCGCGGTGAATTCGTGCAGCTCCTTGCCGTGGTTCTCCAGATGCAGCCGGTACGGCACGGCGTGGCGGAACGTCAGGTGGTCCGGCACGAATGCATCGTCGGTCAGCAGCAGGTTGACCGATTGCGCAGACGACCAGTCCACGCCGGCGGCCGGCTGCGAACCGGCCGGTGACGTCGCCGCCGCCAGAGTGAGGAACGCCGCGGCGAACCGGCGCATCCGGTCAGCCGGACACCACCGGCTGTCCGACCTGGCGGCGGATGTCGTTGATGATCTGCAGCACCCGCTGGCGATACGGCAGATACTGCACGCCGAACTCCTGCACCAGGCGCGTGTTGTCGATGAGGTAGTTGCCGGAGCTCGCACGGCCGCCGGTCTCGTGCTCGAAGCTGATCGGCGCGTCGGGCAGGAACTCGCGCACGATGTCGGCGATTTCGCCGAGGCTGATCGCCACGCCGCCGGAATTGTACACCGCATGCTTCGGCTTGTCCGCCAGCAGCACGCGGGTGAACACCTCGGCGATGTCATCGACATGGATCGGACAGCGCATCGCGTCCCGATAGGGGAACGAGATCGGCTTGCCCTGCGCCGGTTGGGTGATGATGTTCACATGGTCCACCGAGCCGCGCACCTTGTCGGGTCCGGTGACGTTCGCCGGGCGAACGGCGGTGATCACCATGCCGTACTTGTCGTTGTAGTCCTGCGCCTGCCACTCGTTGAAGATCTTGTGCATGGCGTACTGCACGTCGCCGTGGCGGAAATCGTCCTCGGTGATCATCCGCTCGCCGTAGTGCTTCTGCATGCCGTTCACCGCCAGCGAACTGGCGAACACCACGCGCTGCACGCCGGCCAGCCGCGCAGCCTCGAAGCAGTTGTCCATGCCGACGATGTTGAGCCGGGTGGCGATATGCGGCGGATGCTCGCTGCCCAGGAAATACGACAGGTTGATGATCCTGCTCGGCCGGGCGCTGACCGTGGCCGCCATCACGTCGTCGAACTGCGTGACGTCGCCGCGCAGCACCCGGACCTGCTTGCCCAGATCGTCGAACGAGGCAGCGCCGGGATTGATGTCCATGCAGACGATTTCCTCGCCGCGCGCCGCCAGCAGGCGAATCACCCGCGTGCCGATGAAGCCGGTGCCGCCAATGACGAAGACCGCCATGTCCACCCCTCCCGTTTGTTGTCTGGACGCGAAATCCAGACTGGAGCAAGCGGCAAACCGAGGCAACTCGCGGCGCCGTCCGCATTCCCGCGCCAGCGGGAATCCAGGGCGGACAGGGCGCGCCGCAACGTCCGTATTCTCGCCTGCGCGAGTATGACCGATGGTTCCTGCTTGGCCGCCGTCGGCTTCGATGTTACATTCTCGCAACGCGACAATTGTCCCGCCAGGAGGACCGCATCGTGCGATTCCGCAACAGTCTTGCAGCATTGCTGCTGGCCGCCTCGCTGGCCATTCCGCAGGCGGCATCCGCCCAGTCGGCCGTTGTCGCGCCATCGCCGGCGGTCGGGCCCTATGATATCCCGCTGCAGGAATGGCAGGGACTGAGCTGCCTGTGGGGTGGTGTTATCGGCGGCGCGGGCGTGTTCTACTACAGCGACGTGCTGACCGTCGCGACCACCGGCGCGACCAACCCGTTGCTTCTGGTGCCACTGGTGGCAACCGGCTTCGTCGCCGGCTGCAGCGTCGGCGCCAACAGCTCACCCGGCCTTACCTGGCTGTATCGCCACCTGTGACCTGCGAGGTCCTGCCATGCGACCACACGCCGAAGCGAAAATCGCCCGGCTGGCGGAATCCGAGACGGTGTCGTTCGGACCGCTGGCAGATTACAACCGACTGACCGGCGACGACGGCCTGCCGATCTTCACCGGCGTGCAGACCTGCAAGCCCGGTTACCAGACGCCGCTGCACTGGCATCCTTACGTCGAATGCCTGTTCATCATCGAAGGCACCATGGAGGCCTGGCTGGAAGGCCAGGACGATCGGCCTGCGCGGCTGGAGGCGGGCGACATGATCGCCCTGCCCGCCAGCGTGCCGCACGTGTTCCGCAACGCGGGTCCCGGGCAGTTGCGGCTACTCGGCATCCACAGCTCGCCGACCCGCATCGTGCACCGGATCGAGCCGGATTGAACGACGGACGCCGTCGTCGCTACGCGTTGCGCGTTAGCCGCTGGATGACGAAGTCGGTATCCATCACGTCGCCGAAGATCGCATAGAACGCGATCAGCGAGGCGTTGTGTTCCTCCATGGTCAGCGCCGCGTTGGCATCGCTCACCATGATCGTCTTGAAGTTGGTCATCATGGCATCGCGCGCCGATGATTCGCAGCAGACATTGGTCACCGTGCCGGTGATCAGCACGGTATCGAAGCCGCGCGAGTGCAGCCGGTAGGGCAGGTCGCAGGTGCCGGGCATGAACGCGCTGAACCGGTACTTGCGGACGATCTCGTCCTCCGGCCGCACATCGAGCTCCGGCCACAGCTCCTGGCCCTTGGTGCCTTCGCTCATCGCGGCAATGCGCCGGTCGCGGCTCGCCGGCGTCAGCATCGCGTGCGCATGGCTCCACTCGTACACGCTGCGTTCGTCAAACGTGTTCTTGATCCAGAACACGCCGCCGCCCGCGCCGCGTACCACCGAGGCGAGGCGGTTCACGTTGGGCACGATGTCGCGCGCCATCGGACACACCGCATGGCCGACCTCGTCGTCCATGAACGCGTTCTGCAGATCGACCACGATCAGCGCGGTGCGCCGCGGGTCGAGGTCGGCATGCGGATGCTCAACGCCGCAGCGCGCAACCACGCGCGCCGTCACCCCATCGGGAACATCGAACCAGTTCATCGCCGCCCCCTGTGCCGTCATGCATCCGCCTCCACGCCAAGTGTCGCGAGTTCCGCGATGATGCCGCGGCGCCTGGCGCCAAGCTCGTCGATCGCCAGGTGCTGAAGCCGCCCGAGGAATTCCGGCGATGCGGAGAACCCGCTGTAATGCGCCGAAGCGGCGCCTTCGCTGGACAGCCGGATCGAGGCATCGCCCGGCAGCTTGATGAACATCTCGAAGTCGCCGGGTTCGGCACGCTCCGCATGGGTGATCAGTTCCTTGATGCCGCTCAACTCGGCAATCAGGTGATTGACCCGGTCGATGTCCTGAATCTTCATGGTGCCGACCCTCGCCGCGAATAGCCCCACCCATCCCTAGGCATGTGTCAGAAGCCGATGCAAGCCGGATCGCCCGCCACGCCGATGCGCGCGCCGAAGCGCATCGTGGGCCGCCGGTCCGCATCATGGCGCGGCCATGCCGGCAACGCATCATGCGCAGGGTCGCCGGTCTGCGCAAACGCAATCCAGGCACGCCGCATCGCCGCCGACAGGTCCGCCATCTGCGCCGCATCACCGCCCGCCAGCATCGGCGCGTCGCGCCAGGCGGCGAACGTGCCGAATACGAACGGCAGTTCGATGCAGTGGCACGCTCTGAAGCGCGAAGCCGGCGGCGCCCAATCGAACAGGTAGGCGTGGGCGTTGCCGCCGCGCGTCGCGATCGCTTCGGCCAGCCGCATCGCCGGCTGCAGGAAGGTTTCATCCGTGCCCAGATCAGCCAGCAGGTCCATCGCACCGGCACCGGGCCGGCGCGCCCGATAGCGCGCCAGCGCCGCCGCGTCACCGAAGCGCGCAGCCATCGCATCGGGTGGCGGATTTTCCATCGCCGGGTCGGCGGCGAAGAACGCATGCACTTCGTCGGCCGTCGCGCCGACCAGCACCGCCTTGCCGTCCGCGCCGTCGGCAATCGCGCCGAGCATCTCGGGCTGCGTCATGGCTGACGGCAGCACCGGCATGAACGGCGGCATGGTCTGCGCGAAGCGGGCATTGGCACGCGCCAGGACACCCTGTGCCGCCAGCAGGCGCGGCACATCGATCGCGCGCAGTCGTGCCGGCGCGTCGGCCGATTGCGGATCGATGTCGAGCAGTTGCAGGAACTTCTCGGCGCGCGCGGCGGCCATCGCGGAGGTATAAGCGCCGCGCCCGAAGCCGCCGCTCTGCATGATCGCGCGATGGAACAGTGCTCGCGCATCGGGCAACATCAGCAATCGGCCGATCGACGTCGCTCCGGCCGACTGACCCATGACGGTGACCCGATCGGGATCGCCGCCGAAGCCGGCGATGTGGTCGCGCACCCAGGCCAAAGCTGCGACCATGTCGGAGGTGCCGGCTTCGACGTCCACGATGCCGGGCCGATGCAGCCAGCCCAGCGCGCCAAGGCGATAGTTGACGCCAACGACGACGATGTCGCCGTCGCGCGCCAGAAACGAACCGTCGTACCAGTCCAGCGATCCGGCGCCGGAGATCCAGGCGCCGCCATGCAGCCAGACCAGCACCGGTCGCGCCTTGCCGTCCGGCGCGGGCGTGCAAATTGTCAGCGTCAGGCAGTCTTCATCCTGCTCGCGCACGAAATCGCCCATCGCGACGCGAAGGCGCGAGGCAACCTGCGGGGCGATCGGGCCATGCCGGGATGCATCGCGCAATCCATTCCAGGCCTGCACCGGAGTGGCCGGTGCGAAGCGCAGCTCACCGACCGGAGGCGCCGCATACGGCACGCCGCGGAATGCCGCGACGCCATCCTGCCACTCGCCGCGCAGATCGCCGAGTGCGGTGTGGGCAATCGGTGCGTCCACGGTGCGCTACTCGGCTGCCGCACGCAGCGGGCGTGACGCACCGATCGACGGATACAGTTCGGGCCGGCGTTGTTCGAGCAAGGGATAGCGTTGCCGCACCTCATCGACGAAGCCGGGATCAACCACCGCGGACAGGCAGGTCTCCGCGTCGGACGCTGTTGCGGTCACCGTGCCCCATGGATCGACCACCATGCTGCGGCCGACGAAGCCGATGCCGGATTTTGGTTCGGTGCCGTATTGCCCGGATGCGACCACCCAGACCTGGTTCTCGGCCGCCCGCGCCCGCAGGAAGAACTCCCAATGATCGAAGCGCGGGCTGAGGAACGCCGATGCACAGACCAGCAACCGCGCGCCGCGCAGCGTCATCTCGCGATAGACTTCGGGAAACCGCAGATCCGAACACACGGAGAGCCCGATCGGCCCGAGCGTGGTGTGGAACACCGGCAGCGCATCACCGGCGCGCACCTTGTCGGATTCACGAATGCCGCCCTGGATGTCGTGCCGGTTCGGCGCATCGAACAGATGCGTCTTGCGGTACAGCCCGACGATGGCACCGTCCGGCCCGATCAGCGGACAGGTATTGTGGTAAACGCCATGACCGGCATGTTCATAGATCGAGCCGGCGATGTACATGCCGAAACGCCTGGCCTCGCGAGCAAGCAGATCCGTCGTGGGACCCGGGATCGGCTCGGCGATATCGCGGTAGATCGACTTGTCGCTGTAGCCGAGCCCGGTCCACACTTCCGGCAACACGACCAGTTGCGAGCCACGTTCGCCCGCCTGGCGCACCAGGCGGAGGGCCTTGTCGATCGTGGCGGATTTCTCGCCGTCAACGGCAGTGAACTGGATGCATGAGACAGTAAATCCGCCGGACATTTGCATTCCCATTGGCAATTGCGACAAGTGTAGCCCACGTCGGGCCCAACCGGAATTCCGCGACCCTCTCGGCGCATCGTTGCGGGGCTGGAAGATCGGGCTGTCAAGCGCGAATCGATGACAGCTTGGTTGAGTTGTCGGAAAATTTGACAAGCAACGGCGAACGCAGCTTACTCCCTTACCGCAAGTGCTTCATGGGCTTCGCTTTCCGTAACTGGCACAGATCTTGCGACGTTTGACACGACTCGCCCGGAAGCGAGTACGCACTGTGGGGGGTGCGCCATTATGCCATCAGTGGAAGATCGCCTGACCAGATTGACGATTGCCGCAGTTCCGGCAGTGATCGTGGCCGTCGGATACTGCCTGAGCCTGCTGCCGCGTAGTCTCGTGATCGAAATGCTGAGTATCCTGGCCCTGTGGCTGTCGCTCGCGCTGCCTCTCGGCATTGTCGTGGGGCACTGTGCGCTGAGCGAGGGGGAGTACTAGCCGACACTGCCTGCGACTGTAGGCGGCGTCGTCACAACTCTTCCACCTGCTCCACGCCAGGAATGACCTTCAGGGCCTGGGCGAGCCGCGGCGTCACGTTGAAGCCGCCCGGCAGCGCGATCTCTACAGTCTGCGTGGTGCCGAGGCGCGGCACCAGGATCACCCGCCCCTTGCCGCTTCCCTCGCGTCCCAGCAGTTCGCGGATGTGCGGCACCGAGGCAGTTTCGCGCAGCCAGATGCGCATCGCCGCACCGGCGTTGGATGCCGCCTGGTCAAGTCCGGCCACATCCTGTGCGGTGACCCGCAGCGCCTCGCCATCCTGCCGCAGATCGGCGGTCACCAGCACATTCGAGCCGCTCGCCAGCAGGTCGCGCGAGCGCGACAGCACCTCGGCGAACAGCGTCACCTCGCACGAACCCGATGCATCGGTGATGCGCACCCAGGCCATCCGGTTGCCGGTGCGAGTCACGCGTTCCTTCTGCGCCGCCACGGTGCCGGCCAGCCGCACCCGCGTCACGCCGGCCTGAGCAACCGATTCAACCAGCGCGCAGGCCGTCGTGCCCAGCCGGCGCAGCGCCTTCGCATAAACGTCGAGCGGATGTGCGGTAAGGTGAAAGCCGATCGCCTCGGCTTCGAAGCCCAGGCGCTCGATCGGCGGCCAGTCCGGCATATCCGGCAGCCGCAATGTTTCACGCGTGCCCTGCGTTGCGCCGAACAGCGCGATCTGGCCGCTTTCCTTTTCCTCCGCTGTTGCCTGCGCGCGGCGCAGGATGGCTTCGGCGCCGGCGAACAGCCGCGCACGGTTGCCCTCCAGCGCATCGAACGCTCCGGCGCGGACCAGGTTCTCAAGCTGCATGCGGTTGAGCTGGCGCGGATCGACGCGCGCGGAGAAATCCACCAGATCGACAAACGTCTGGTCGCCACGCGCCTCGACCAGCGCCTGCATGGCGGCGAAACCGACCTTCTTCACCGCCGCGAGGGCATAGCGGATTGCCAGTCCGCCCTCCTGCGTGCGTTCCACCGAGAAGTCGGCGCCCGAATGATTGATGTCGGGCGGCAGGATGCGGATGCCGGATCGCGAGGCTTCCTCGCGCAACGAAGCAAGCCGGTCGGTATTGCCGAGTGCCAGGCTCATGCAGGCGGCGATGAAGACTTCGGCATGGTTCGCCTTCATCCACGCGGTCTGGTAGGCGACCAGCGCATAGGCTGCGGCGTGCGATTTGTTGAAGCCGTAGTCTGCGAACTTCGCCATCAGTTCGAAGACTTCGGTGGCCTTGGCTTTTGCAATGCCGCGTGCCGTGGCGCCGGCAACGAAGGTTTCGCGCTGCGCCTCCATCTCGGCGCGGATCTTCTTGCCCATCGCACGGCGCAGCAGGTCGGCGTCGCCGAGCGAATAGCCCGACATTACCTGCGCGATCTGCATCACCTGCTCCTGGTAGATGATGACGCCGAAGGTCTCCTTCAGAATCGGCTCCAGCATCGGATGCAGATATTCTGGCTCCTCGTCGCCATGCTTGCGGGCGCAATAGGTCGGAATGTTTGCCATTGGGCCGGGCCGATACAGCGCCACCAGCGCGATGATGTCCTCGAAACGGTCGGGCCGCATGTCGACCAGCGCCCGCCGCATGCCCTGGCTTTCCACCTGGAACACGCCGACCACATCGCCGCGCGCCAGCATCTGGTAACTTGCGGCATCGTCGAGCGGCAGTGTCGGCAGATCGACCTCGACCCCGCGCTGCCTTAGCAGTTTGACCGCGACGTCGAGCACCGTCAGCGTCTTGAGGCCGAGGAAGTCGAATTTGACGAGGCCCGCCGGCTCGACCCATTTCATGTTGAACTGGGTCACCGGCATGTCGGATTTCGGATCGCGGTAGAGC
>DATAPW010000011.1:0-1850 GCA_036265005.1 Acetobacteraceae bacterium
TTGGTCCGCAAAACATCGGAAATGAGCATGGCTGTCTCCTCTCGCGAGCGGTCTCACGGCGCCATAAATGGGCTTCGGCCCTGCATCGGCGAAGGGATGCGGCTATCGTAGGGCGGAAAAGCGCAAGCGTATTCCGCCAAATCTTCGGCAGATTGCGCTACGCTTATCCGCCCTACACACCAACCAAGGAGGAACTGCCGTGCCGTTCTATGAAAAAGGCGACGTCCGCATTCATTACGAAGAAGCCGGCTCCGGCTTCCCGCTCATGGTCATCCCCGGCGGCGGGCTGAACTCGACGGTCGCGGGCCTCGCGAGCCACCCGTTCAACCCGATGGAGGAGTTCAACGGCGAATACCGCGTCATCGCGGCGGATCTGCGCAACGCCAATGGCGGCCAATCTTCGGGGCCGCTGGAGATCGACGGGCCGTGGGACGCCTATACCGACGACCATATCGGCCTGATGGACCACCTCGGCATCCGCGAGTGCATGGTGCTGGGCTTCTGCATCGGCGGCCCGTTCATCTGGAACCTGATCAAGCGCGCACCCTACCGCATCGCCGCCGCCGTATTGGCGCAGCCCTCCGGCTTCCGCCCGACGATGCCGGACCTCTTCTTCCAGAACAACATCAAGGGCTGGGGACCACCGCTTTGCGAGCGCCGCCCGGATATTACGATGGACCAAGTCGACGCGTTCCTGAACAAGATGTACCGCAGCAACGCCGATTTCGTGTTCACCGTTACGCGCGATTTCGTGAAGCGCTGCCAGACGCCGATCCTGATCCTGCCGGACGACGTCCCGGCGCACCCCTACGCGGTGGCGTTGGAGAGCGCGCATCTCGCGCCCAATGCGCAGGTCAGCATCTATCCGTGGAAGGCGAACCCGGAACAGATCCAGCTCGCGCTACGCCACGTGCGCGCGTTCCTCAAAGCGCACCGGCCGGCGAGTGCAGCGGGGCAACGGCTGGCCGCCGCCGCGCAATAGGACGGATCCCCCGTCAAGCGGGCCCGGCTGCCGCCTCTGGCATTGTGCTCGCCCACCGCATCGTCTCGCGCTCCGGGCGCATCAGCGCCATCCCGATGACGCCGCCGATCAGCATGATGACGCCACAGATCATGAACCCGGTATTGAAGCCGTCGAGCGGCGTCGCCGCTGTCTCGACGACGCTGCCCATGACGTAGGGGGCCAAAAGCCCGGCCGAGGTGCTGAAAGCGGTGCCGATGGCGAGTAGAGCGCCGCGCTGGGCGACCGGCGCGATTTCGCTGACGACGGCATTGCCGATCACGTAGATGACCGAAGGCAGCGCCACCCCGATGGTCGTTAGGCCGATCTTGGCGGAAACGCCTGGCACATACGGCATTATTGCCAGCGCCGCGCCGCCGATTGCGACACAGGCGCCGCTGAAGATTCCGCGCGCCACCCGGCTCGACACCCCGCGAGCGAGCAGGCGTTGCGAACACCAGCCCGCGGCGATTACCAGTACTACGCTGGCTCCCGCCGGAAGCGCGCCCAACAGGCCGATCGAACCCTGCGCAAAGCCGAGCCCTTTGATCAGAAATGCCCCCTGCCAGGACAGCGCTTGCGACAACCCCCACTGGGCGCCGAAACTGGCGCACCAGAACGCAATGATCGTCGGGCTGAGCAACAGCTGTCCGTAGGCGATCCTTTCGGGTGTTGGCGTCGCATCCGCCGCTGTGCCAGCGGTCAGCGACCCCTCGCGGCCCAGCGCCAACCACGCCGCAGTCCAGGCGAGGCCGGCGACGCCGAGCACACCAAACGCCCAGTGCCAGGAATAATGCACGATGACCCAGTTGAGCAGCGGCAGCGCCACCATGATCCCAATGCCGGCGCC
>DATAPW010000012.1:0-5239 GCA_036265005.1 Acetobacteraceae bacterium
GTCTATGTAACGCACGACCAGTCCGAGGCTCTGGTCATGAGCGACGAGATCATCGTGATGAGCAAAGGCCGCATCGAGCAGAAAGGCGGCCCGCGCGAGATCTACACGCGGCCGGTCAACCGTTATGTCAGCAACTTCATCGGCGTGGTCAACCTGCTGAAGGGACGCGTGGTGAAGGTCAATGGTGCGGGCAGTGGCCAAATTGAGGTCAGCGAAGGTGGCATGTGCGTGCAGCTGCCGTGCCGGCTGAGCGGTGACATAACCGTGGGTGCCGACGCGATCCTGTCCGTTCGGCCCGAGAACGTCCAGGCGACACGCGAGAATGGCGGCGGAGAGTGCCTGGAAGGCGAGGTGCTTCAGGCGATCTTCCTCGGCAACTGCATCGACTGTCGGGTGCGCTGGGGCGCCTACGAATGGAAGGTGCTGGCGCATCCGCGCACCCGGCTGCGCAAGGGTGAGAAGGTGTTTTTGCGGCTGGATCCCTCTCACACGCTCGCGGTGCGGCCATGACAATGCGCGCCGGGGCGACGGTCGAGATCGAGCATCTGCGCAAGAACTTCGGCGCCGAGTTGGCGGTACGCGATTTGAATCTTGCCGTGGCGCAGGGCGAGTTCGTGACGCTGCTCGGGCCGTCCGGCTGCGGCAAGACCACAACGCTGCGATGCATCGCCGGTCTGGAGCGGCCGGACGGCGGTGAGATCCGCATCGGCGGCGAAGTGGTTGCGTCGGCGGAACGCGGTATCTATCTCGGCCCCGAGGACCGCAATATCGGCATGGTGTTCCAAAGCTACGCGATCTGGCCGCACATGACGGTGTTCAACAACGTTGCCTACGGCCTGCGCGTGCGGCGTGCATCGGCATCGGTCATCAAGGAACGTACCACCCGCGCGCTCGAGCTGGTAGGGTTGGCGAATCTGGCGGATCGCTACGCGACAAAACTGTCCGGCGGGCAGCGCCAACGCGTGGCCCTGGCGCGTGCGATTGTCTACGAGCCGAGGGTGGTGCTGTTCGACGAGCCGCTGTCGAACCTCGACGCGAAGTTGCGTGAACAGATGCGGGTGGAGCTGGTGCGCCTGCAGCAGGAAGTAGGCATCACCTCGATCTATGTGACGCATGACCAGTCCGAAGCGCTGGTGATGAGCGACCGTGTGGTGGTCATGGACAAGGGCACGATCCAGCAGATCGGCGATCCGCAGACGATCTACGCGCGCCCTGCCAACAGCTTCGTGGCGAACTTCATCGGCGCCGCCAATCTGATCGACAGTGTCCTGCTCGGCCGCAGCGGCGATTTGTGCGAATTGGATATAGTGGTGGGTGAGGGGCGCCCGCCGTTGCGGCTGCGGGCGGCGGGCGGGAATGGTGCGGTCACAGGGCAACGGCTCATTATGAGCCTGAGGCCGGAGGACCTTGCGCTCCACCTGGAACGCCCGGACATCGGCTTAAACGGCAATGTGCTCGAGGGCGCGGTGATCGACACGGTCTATCTCGGCAATTTTCTCGAATGCCGCGTCAAGGTCGGTCGCCACGCGATCGACGTGCAACTCGACCACTACGAGCAGTTGGCGCCACAGCAGAAGGTGTTCCTCACGTTTGATCCGGATCATGGACTTTGCCTGACGGAATAAGCGCGCCTGGTTCTCGGTCGGTCACGATGGGTTTCGCTGCGCTCCACCCATCCTACAATTGCCGCCACCCCTGGTAGGTTGGGGAGAGCGCAGCGAAACCCATCACTCCGCTGCCTGTGCCGGCGCCTGGTCGGAGAACAGCGGCATCACCTCACACGCGAACCGACGCATGCTCTGGCGACCCCGTTCGCCGCCGCCGGAACCGCCGCCGTTGACCAGTACATAGCCGACGCCGACCTGTTGCAGTGCTTCCAGCTTGCGCGCGATTTCGTCCGGGTTGCCGTAGATTGCGCTGTTGACGTTGATTGCCCGCGGGTCGCCGGTGGCGCGGTCGGGACCACCATGCACTGTGCCGTCGGGGCGCGTGGCAAGCTGCAACTGCCGGAGCCGGTTCTGCAGCCTGCGGTCCAGTGCCGCGTCACGTTCCGTGTCGTTGTCGGCGACAAAGAACGCGCGGGTGACGCCGACCTGCATCGGATCATAACGCCGGCCGCTCGCCTCCACCGACGACCTGAACCAGGCGATGCTCTGCGCGACATCGTCCGGCGAAGCGTATTGCCCGAGCAGAAGATTGAAGCCGCGCTCGGCAACGTTGCGGATCGAGCGTTCGCTGCCTGCGCCCATCCAGATCTGCGGGTGCGGCTTTTGCGCTGACGGCGGCTCCACCACGATGTCGTTGAACTGCCAATACTTGCCGTGGTGGGAGAAGCGCTCCTCCGAGGTCCAGGCCTTCAGCAGGACCTCGACCGACTCCTCGAAGCGTGCATCGGCCTCTTCCATCTTCACATCGAAGCCGGCGAACTCGTTGTAGCGGTAGCCTTTGCCGATGCCGAAATCCAGGCGTCCGCCGGACAGCAGGTCCAGCGTCGCCGCCTGCTCTGCCAACAGTACGGGATTGTGCCAGGGCAGCACGATCACCGCAGTGCCAAGCCGCAACCGGCGGGTGCGTGCACCAAGCCAGGTCAGCAGATTAAGCGTCGCCGAAACCTGGCCGAACCCGGTGAAATGATGCTCGACAACGAACGTACCGTGAAACCCCAGCGCCTCGGCTTCGACGTTGTACTCGATGAAATCGCGAAACCCCTCGGCGCTGTCGAATTCACCGCTGCCGCGGCGCGCCGCGGCGCTGCCGAACAATCCGAACCGCATGGTGCAGGCCTCCGTCGCCGTTGCCGCGCGCGATGTTAGAGGCTGTCATGCAATGTTCCAAATGCCACTTTCCTATCGGCGCCATATCGCAGCGGCATGTCAGCTCACGCGGCGTGGCGACGCAACCTGCCGCGACGTGGGGCGAGCGTCAGTGAACCACGCGAGGCGATTTCGTTGACCAGGCTCTTGACCGATTGCGCCACCGCCTCCCGTGCGCCCGAATTGGCGCGGTTGGCGGCGGTGCCCAGCGCCAGCGTGCGGAAGACCCCTGCCTGGGTGAGGCGATGCGCCTCGGCCAGGCCACGCGCGCACTCCCGTGCCACCGAGGAATGCGGCAGGATCGACGCGCCGACGCCCTGCTGCACCATCAGGCGGATGGTTTCATGGTCGTTGAGCTCGACCTCTACCTTCAGCTCGATGCCGAGGCCGGCCAGCAGCGTGTCCATCGCTGCCCGCAGCCCGTCGCCCAGGATCAGTGTCGTGCGGCGTAGTTCGTTGACAGTGACGACACCATGGGGACGGGTGCCGGGCACGGTTACCAGCACCATCTCTTCCTCGGCTATGGCGGTGGAAACAATCAGGCGGCTGCGCGAGAGTTCGGACATCAGCGCGAGGTCGACGCGGCCGTCGATCAGCATTTCCTCCAGCCGTACCATGCCGGCATGCACCACCTTCAGCTCGATCATCGGGTGGTGCAGCCGTATCCGGCCGAACAGTTCCGGCACCATCACCGGGCACAATGTCGGGGTTACGCCGAGGATGATCTTGCCGCTGGGATGAGCGTCATGGGCGCGGATTTCATCGCCGGTGCGTTCCACGTCCCGCAGGATCCGATTGGCGCTATCGCGCAGTTTCTCGCCGGCCTCGGTGAGCCGGACGCCCCGGTTGACCCGGGTGAACAGCGCGACGCCGAGCTCGTCTTCCAGCCGCTGGACCTGGCGTGTCAGGGCAGGTTGCGCGACCCGCAGGTGCGACGCCGCTCGGGTGATGCTGCCAAACTCGGCGATGCGGATGAAGTAGTACAGGCCACGCAGTTCCATTCAGCGAAACTACCCCAAACACCGCATCCCATGCCAGGACGATATGGGGCGGATCGAAATTCGGCATTTGTTGCATCGCAGGGTGCGGGCTAGCGTTCTAACCGCAGCGTGGGAAGTGTCCATGGAGTTTGGCTGGTACCATGAATTCCACCGGCAGGTGGAGCAGCAATCGGACGCCGACGCGTTCACGCAGGCGCTCGACCAGGTTTCCGATGCCGAGAGGTGGGGGCTCGACGCGATCTGGCTCGCCGAAATTCACCAGCAGGCGGCGCGCTCGGTGCTGACCGCGCCGCTGACGGTTGCCAGTGCCATCGCCGCGCGCACCAGCCGCATCAAGATCGGCACGGCGGTGCAGGTGCTGCCATTGTCGCATCCGCTGCGACTGGCGGAGGAAACCGCGACGATTGACCAGATCAGCCGGGGCCGGTTGCTGCTGGGCGCCGGCCGCAGCGGCAATCCGCGCTCCTATGCCGCCTACGGCGTGCCCTACGCGGAGAGCCGCGAGCGTTTCTACGAAACGCTGGAGATCCTCAAGCTGGCGTGGACCCAGACGAGTTTCTCGTATGAGGGCAGGTTCCACAGCTTCAACGAGGCACGTGCGGTGCCTCGGCCGTATCAGCAGCCGCACCCGCCCATCCGCATTGCCGGCGCGAGCGAGGATACCTTCCCGGTCCTGGGCGCCCTTGGTTATCCGCTGTTTGTCGCGGTGCGCAGCGGTTCGCTGTCCGGCCTGGCGCCGGACCTGAAGGCTTATCGCGAGGCATACGCCGCGGCCGGGCATCCGGGCAAGGGCGAGGTGTATCTACGCTTGTCGCTGCACCTTGCCGAGAGCGATGCGCAGGCGCTTGACGAAGCGGAACCGAGCATGATGCGGGGCTACAAGGCGCTGACCACGCAACTCGAAGGTTCACCGAACAGCCGAAGGCGGGCTGAACTGGAGGCGGTGCGCACGATCACCTACGAGCAGGTGCTGCGCGACAAGGTTGTGGTGGGGAGCGCCGAGCGGGTCGCCGATCGGCTGCTGCAACTGCACGAGGAATTGGGTATCGACGGTATTCTGGCGGAGTTGAATTTCGGCAGCCGCATCCCGCCCGAGATGATGATGCGGTCGCTGCGCCTGTTGTGCGAAAAGGTGCGCCCGCATTTCGTCTAGGGCGCCTGTCTGAAATTGGCGAAACGGGGCTGGCCCGAACCAGCCCCGCTCGCATCGGCACTACGCTATTGTGGGCAGATCCGCCAGATCACGCCGGTGCCCGGAATTTGTACCAGCGGGCCGTTGGCGGCACCGACGAATTTGCTGTCGGCGCCGGACTGACCGAAGTCGCGCACTGCGCCATAGTCCACAATCCACGCACAGCTGTCCGGGCCCATCCGCACATTGGTTGGCCGGTTGAGGCCATGTATGCCGCTGACGAACGCCTGATC
>DATAPW010000013.1:0-30292 GCA_036265005.1 Acetobacteraceae bacterium
CTCGCTGGTGGGCTTCGCCGCCCTCGAAGCGAAGCAGATCGAGCTGCTGATCAAGGATCAGCTCAACATCCGCGGTGTCGATCTGCTGCTCGAAAGCGTGCTGACCGACGATACGAACTTCGTCATCGACAACGGCGCGGCGAGCTTCCTGCCGTTCGGTCGGTACATGGTCGAGACCGATGTGCCAGGTCTGATCCAGTCGCACGGCAAGCGGCTGGTCGTGCATTCGCTGGTCGCCGGCGGCGGTGCCGTTGCTAAGACCCTGCACGGCCTCGAGGTACTGGCGAACAGCATGCCAGGGGCCCGGCTGGTCGTATGGGTCAACGAGTACTTCGGCCCAGTGCTGTTGCGCGATAAGCCGTTCGAGGAAATGCAGGTCTACCAGCAGCACCGCGGTCGGATCGCCGGAATCGTCCACCTGGCTCCACTCGATCCGCTCCAGGCGCCGAGCGTTCGGCGGATGCTCGACGCGCGCCGCACGTTCGCCGAGGCACTGGGATCCGCTGAATTCCTGATCGCCGAAAAGCAGCGGCTCACGATGCTCCGGCGGGCGGTATGGGATCAGCTGGCGCCGGTGATCTGATGGACGCCAATGAAATCATCGCCGAGGTCGCCAAGCGGAACCGGGTGGTCCTGGCACCGACCGACCCGGTTATGGTCGTCGCGACGATCGCCGAACTCCAGATGGAAGCCGGCCGGAAGGCGCTGGCCAAGGTGGTGAAGGAGGCGCTCGACCAGGCCTCCGCCGGCACCGAGCAGCAGATCGAGGCGGCGCGGAAGATCGGGGAGGCGATCATCACTGGTGCGGCGGCATGGTCGGCCGATCAGATCAGGAAGGCCGGAGACCAGGCTGCCGAGCGCATGCAGGCCCAGGTCGCTGCCCTGGATCATCGCGCAATCCGAGCAGAGCGGACGGCGATTTGCGCTGCGTCAATTGGAGTCGGCGCGGTCATGCTGATGGTCGCCGGCATCGCCGGCTACCTTCTCGTGTGACAGACGCTGCATTACGCGCGATTAATTTACCCAGCCATTGCTGGAAGACATTTTTCATGTCAGAAAACCCCTCGTGTCCGCACCCCGTCCCTTCCTCTACGACCTCCCAATGATTGTGGGACAATCTGTCAAAAAAATGCAACATCCCACTTTTTGTAGGAGTCTGGATCGCAAGACTGGCAACTTCCCTGGCAAATAACCGAACTGAGGCCCGAGAGCGAGAATGCAGTTTCCAAAGGACAGAAATTCAGTCGTTGACCCGAACAGTAGCGGAGGGCGCATGAGTGAGCAGACAGCCTTCTCCGTTCCACAGGTTGCAGCCCGTTGGGGCGTCTCTAGCCGGCAGGTCTACGACCTTTGCTCGCGAGGGGAACTCGGGCACCTTCGTATCGGCGGCCTGATTCGGTTCCGCCTCGCAGACCTGGAAGCCTATGAGGCCCGTCAATGGCACGCCCCAAGCTCGATCAGCCCAACTACCGCCTCATCCAGCGCGGAAGTCGTTTTTATGTCCGCTGGTGGCAGGGTGGTACGTGGCAGCGCATTTCAACGGGGACGGAAGACCGCCGGAGCGCACAGCGATTCCTCGCCCAATTCGTAGCTGGCCGCGGCACACCGGAACCGCCCGAGCAGCCAACTATCGATCAGATCCTTAGCGGCTACCTCGATGACCGGAAGGAGCGCGTGGCCGCACACGATACGCTGGAGACATGCGCTAATGCTCTTCGGCGCCATCTGGGCGAACTCGAACCGCAGCATCTGACGACCGAGCGCAGTCGCTTCTATGCTGCGCGCAGGCGGGCGGAAGGCTACCAAGTCGGCCCAAAGTTCAAGCGGCGAACGAAGCCAGTGAGCAATGGCACCATCATCCGCGAACTGGTGACGCTGCGGGCAGCACTGAAGTGGGCTCGAGATCAGCGGTGGACTGCCGATGTTCCGTACGTCGAAGTTCCGGCGCAGCCCGAGGCGAGGGACCGTTGGTTGTCACGCGAGGAAGCCGATCGTCTGCTCGATGCTGCCATGGCGCCGCACATCAGGCTTTTCATCGCCCTGGGGCTCTACACCGGAGCACGAGCCGGCGCGTTGCTCGAACTGACCTGGCCGCACGTCGATTTGGTGAATGGCCGGATTACTCTCGGCCGCGGCAGAGGCAACAAGCGCCGCGCGGTGGTGCCAATCGCGGATCCACTACGGCCCTACCTCGCGGAGGCCCAATCTGCCGCCACATGCCAGTTCGTGATCGAGCGTGCGTCGGGCCCGATCGGCAGCATCAAGACAGGGTTCAAGGCCGCATGCGGCCGGGCGAAGCTGAGGGGCGTCACACCGCACACGCTGCGCCACACAGCCGCAACCTGGCAGGTCCAAGGTGGCGTCCCACTCGAGAAGGTAGCGGCGTTCCTGGGCAACCGGAAAGAGATGGTCGAGCGTGTCTACGGCCACCATTCGCCGGATTGGTTGCTCGAGGCGGCACAGGCGTTAACGGGGCCAGTGGCACCGAAAACCAAAATGGCGAATATCCAAAAACGTCAATGAAATCATGGTGCTGCCGGAGGGGATTGAACTCTCGACCTCCCCCTTACCAAGGGGGTGCTCTACCACTGAGCTACGGCAGCGCCGGGTACGTAATCGCCGCGTTTCGTAGTTGGTTGACCCGGTCAGCGCAAGGGCGACCCGGCATATCGAGGCAACGCGAGGCAGGAACATACCGTCCACTCGCGGCACGGTTCTGGCACGGTAATTCGCTGCGTGTTCCGGCGCCGGAACGCGGGTTCCCCGCATATCGGCGTGCCGGCGACCGCTTCGCGTTTCGCAGGCACCGGGCGTTCTCGCAACCGGAGATGAGCCGCGACCGGACGGCCACCAGACAGCCAGAACCGGCGATGGTGCGTCCACGCTTCCTGGTCATCGGCGACGACAAATAGGTCAGGCACGCCCCGCAATCGGCTTTGGACGGGCCTTTCGGGCCGCCGATTTTGGCGCCGATGTTCTGCAGGTGGTCGAGGTGGTGGGCGCGATACTGCAGGCATCAGCCGACGCGGGCGCTCATGTCGATGCCGGTACAGCCACCACGCGGGGGATTGGCCGCAGGGCTCCCCGACCGGCGCACCTGCGGGGCTTGACGGCGGTCCCCCGGCGACAATGCTGGCAACCATGGACACCAAACCAACGCCGCCCGATCGGCCGGCGCCCGACCGCCCGGCTTGTGGCAAGCCGACGGCGCGGCAGGAGCGCGAAGCCGCCGCCCTGCGCACCAACCTGCGCAAGCGCAAAGATCAGGCCCGCGCGCGCGAAAAGCCGAAGCAGGAGTAAGCGGTGTCCGAACCGACGCGCAGGCGCATGACTTCCGATGAATTCCATCGCCGGCGCGATGGAACAGGGCGCGCGTTATGAGTTGGTGGCCGGCGAGGTTGTCGGCATGGGACTGGAGCACGCGGCTCACACGCGTGAAAGCCCATGTCTGGCGACGGCCTATCGTCGTGGTCGAAATCCGATCTTGCGCATGATGCCGGCGCCGGGATCGCCGACTGTTTCCGCCCGCCCTCGGTCCGCCATTACCTCATCATGCGCATCGAGGATCGCGTCGTGATCCGAGATGCCCGTGGCGACGATGGCGCCACCGCCACACTGATCATCCGCGACGGTCCGCTGCCGTTCGCACCGCCTGGCATTGCACTGCGGGATTGTTTTCCCCGATCCGCTTAGTTGGTTTGCCCCACCCCGCCCCACGCGCTAGACGATGGACGTCCACCGCCCATTCGGAGTCGTCACCTGATGTCCGTCATGTCCGATCGCTGGATCCGCCAGATGGCGCAGCAACACGGCATGATCGAGCCCTTTGTCGAGGCACAGAAGCGCCAGGGCGTGATCAGCTACGGCCTGTCCTCCTACGGCTACGACGCCCGCGTAGCTGACGAATTCAAGATCTTTACCAACATCGATTCCGCAGTGATCGACCCGAAGGATTTCGCGCCCAGCAGCTTCGTCGATCGCAAGACCGACACCTGCATCATCCCGCCCAACAGCTTCGCACTCGGCCACACCGTCGAGTATTTCCGCATCCCGCGCGACATCCTCGTGGTCTGCCTCGGCAAATCCACCTACGCGCGCTGCGGGATCATCGTGAACGTGACGCCGCTCGAGCCGGAATGGGAAGGCCAGGTGACGATAGAGATTTCCAATACAACGCCGCTGCCGGCCAAGATCCACGCCAACGAGGGCATCTGCCAGTTTCTGTTCCTGCAGGGCAACGAGCCCTGCGAAACCAGCTATGCCGACAAGGCCGGCAAATACATGCGCCAGCGCGGCGTCGCGCTGCCGAAGCTGTGATGCCGTCCATGACGGCAGGCCCGCGGCGCACACCGAGGACACCATAACATGGACCGTATCCGCATCCGAGGCGGCAAGCCGCTGTCCGGTGACATCGTCATCGGCGGCGCGAAGAATGCCGCGCTGCCGCTCATGGCGGCAGGCCTGCTGACCGAACAGCGCCTGGTACTGTCGAACGTCCCAAGGCTGGACGACGTCACCACCATGTCGGCCTTGCTGGCACAGCACGGGATCGCCGTTGAGCCGGTTGGCAACGATGGACGCACGCTGTCGCTTGGCGGCCCGATCACCAACACCGAGGCGCCGTACGACATCGTGCGCAAGATGCGCGCCTCGGTCCTGGTGCTGGGGCCGCTGCTGGCGCGCGCCGGCGAGGCCCGCGTGTCCCTGCCCGGCGGCTGCTCGATCGGTCCGCGGCCGGTCGACCTGCACCTCAAGGGCCTGGAACAGATGGGCGCCCGCATCGAACTGCAAGGCGGCTACATCGATGCGCATGTGCAAGGACGCCTGCGTGGTGCCACCGTCGTGTTCCCATTCGTCTCGGTCGGTGCCACGGAGAACCTGCTGATGGCCGCCACCCTGGCCGATGGCCGCTCGGTCCTGGCGAACGCCGCGCGGGAGCCGGAGATCGGCGACCTGGCGGCCTGCCTGAATGCGATGGGCGCGCGCATCGGAGGCATCGGCAGCGACCGGCTGGTGATCGACGGCGTCGAGCGGCTGGGCAGCGCCGAGCATCGCGTCATCCCGGATCGCATCGAGACCGGCACCTATGCCTGCGCCGCGGCGATCTCCGGCGGCGCGGTCTTCCTGCGCGGCGGCCGGGTCGAGCATCTCGGGGCCGCCGTGCGCGCGTTGCGCGAGGCGGGGGTGGAGATCGTCGAGCAGCCGGATGGATTTCACGTCCGCCGGCTGAATGGGCTGCATGGCGCGGACGTGATGACCGAGCCCTATCCCGGCTTTCCTACCGACATGCAAGCGCAGTTCATGGCGCTGATGGCGGTAGCAGAAGGGGCGGCCATGGTGACCGAGACAATTTTCGAGAACCGTTTCATGCACGTACCCGAACTGAACCGCATGGGTGCCCGGATCAACGTCCACGGCGCGTCCGCGATCGTCCGCGGCGTGCCGGCGTTGTCGGGCGCACCGGTCATGGCGACCGACCTGCGCGCCTCGGTTTCGCTGATCCTGGCGGGACTGGCCGCCAGCGGGGAAACCGTGGTCAATCGGGTTTACCACCTGGACCGCGGCTACGAGGCTGTCGAACAGAAGTTGGCCGCCTGCGGCGCCGACATCGAGCGGCTGGCCGGCTAGCGGCCTGAACGAATGCGACCGACCTGGTCGCTGAATTTCCGGTGGACTGGCGCCCCGCCTGCCCCCATATGGATGCCTGCGCCGGGACCATTCACCCCCGGCCCCGGGAGATACAGCGTGTCCACCCTGCTTTCCGCACCATTGGCTTGCTGCCGCTGGGAGCTTGAGCGCCGCCATATGGTGCCCGCATCGAACGATGCGCTGCGCCTCATTATTGAGACGGCGCCCGACCTCGTAGAAACCCTCAATGAGTTCTACGGTGATGCCGCGCCGGATGGCGGCCTCGACAAGACCGAGCGCGAAGTGCTGCTCGATCTGCTCGCGCGGCACTTCACCGGGCAATCCTGGCCGCGAACCGGGGGAATGGATACCACGCGGCGGTTCATGGCAGCGCTCCAGCGGGCCATGAGCGCCGCCGGTTGGAAAGTTGATGGCTTCGCCGTCGCTGCCTGACCGCGCGCCTTAGCCCAGCCCTTAGCTGAGGGCGACCGAGACCGTCGGATAGGCGAAGTCGGTGTCCGGCATTTGTGCCGCCCGTAGTTTGCAGCGGATCGCCATGGCAGGGATGCCGACATGGCGGTGTATGCCGGTGGCCTACGGATCTTGCCAGCCTGGACTTGCGAGCGGCCGGCATCGCCATCCACAAGGGTCGGCTCCGCCTGAAAGCGATTGCCTGCATTCCGGCGTTGGTATGGATGAGCTTCCGGAAGCGCTGCATCAGCACGCCGACGAGACCGGGATCAAATCCCGGCAGCAAATGCGGTCCACCTTGCAGCACCGTCACCTGCACCCCTGCCCGTGCCGCCAGATGCGAGAACTTCGCGCCGATATAGCCGCCGCCACCGGCGAACACCGGCGTGGCGGGGCGAGCGTCGAGATCGAGGAACTGCTCGCTGGTAGCAAGGTGTGGCTCGCCATCGATGCCGAGGCGGACCGGCTCCGCGCCCGCCGCGGCGAATTCATCCACACGTCTGTTGGGAACCGGTTCGGTGAAGCCCCGTTTGCGGCGCATCTGCGCCGGCCAGTCGATGCGCGGGTCGCCGCCCTGGCCGGTCAGCTGCGTGGCCAGATCGAACGCCTCCGACGCCCCGACCAGGGCATTCTCCGGATCGCAACCACGCAATGCGCAGTGCACCGAACGGACGGTGGTCGATCACCGCAACGCGCCACCCTGCCTCGCGACACGGATAGGCGACCGTGGACGCCGCGGCGCCAGTGCCGATGACAACGATGCGTACTTGGTACCCGACCGTCGCACGTGCATCCTCGCAGGGCACGAAGCGACAGGCCGCGACGGTCCAGCTTGATATCCGCCGGCTTTCCCGTTGCTATGGGGTCATGCCAAGCCGCATAGCAACGGAGGCCCGCAGATGGATTTCGCCAATCGGACGGTTATCGTCACCGGCGGTACCGGCGCACTGGGCCGGGCGGTGGTGGCTGCCCTGCTCGACGCGGGCGCGCGTTGCCGCGTTCCCTACATCATTGACCACGAGGCAGCAGCGTTTCCCTACAAGGATCGCGTCTCCCTGGTGGGCAATTGCGACCTGACCAACGAGGCCGATGTCGCGCGCTTGTACGACGGACTGACTGACCTGGCGGCTTCTATCCACATCGCCGGCGGCTTCGCGATGGGCAGCGTGGCCGACACCGACAAGGCCGGCATGATGCACATGCTGAACATGAACTTCGTCAGCTGCTACCTGTGTTGCCGCGCCGCGGTACGAGGCTTTAGCGCCGGCGGCGGCCGCATCGTCAACGTCGCCGCACGTCCGGGGCTGGAGCCGCGGCTCGGCGCCGGAATGGCGCCTTATGCCGCGAGCAAGGCCGCGGTCGCCGCATTCGCCCAGGCGCTGGCAGCCGAGGTCGCGGCGCGCAATATCCTGGTCAACGCAATCGCGCCGTCGATCATCGACACGCCGGCGAACCGCGCCGCGATGCCGAAAGCTGATCACGCCGCCTGGCCGAAGCCCGAGGAGATCGCCGCGACGATTGTCTTCCTTGCCTCAACCGACAACAAGGTGACGACAGGCAGCGTCGTGCCGGTGTCCGGACGGACCTGACACGCACCACGAGCGTGCAATACATATTGCGAATCACGTAGGGCGGAAAAGCGCAGCGCGTTCCGCGCTACGTGTCACGCCGCCAAATAGTCCATCGCCGCCTCGACGCCACCCTTGGCGTGCGGGATGTTGTTCATGCGCAGCGCCATTTCCACGGCGGTCAGCGCGCCGAACAGCATGGGTTCGTTCAGGTCGCCGAGGTGGCCGATGCGGAAGATCTTGCCGCCTAACACGCCCAGTCCGCCGCCCAGTGACACATTGAAGCGGTTGCGCGCAGTGTTCCGCACCAGGTCGGAACTGTAGCCTTCCGGCATTAGCACCGCGGTGACCGAGTCCGAATACCGGCTCGGGTTGGTGCAGAACAGTTGCGGCCCGTTGTTGCCGGCCCACACATTCACCGCGCGCCGCGTCGCCTCTGCCAGGCGGGAGTGGCGGGCGTAGACGTTCGCCAGCCCCTCCTCCTCGAGCAGCCGGATCGATTCGCGCAGGCCATAGAACATGTTGACCGGCAGCGTGCCGATGAAGCTCTTTTGTTGGCGCTTCGACATCAGCGTCCAGTCGAAATAGAAGCGCGGCAGCTTCGCCTGTGCATGCGCGTCCATTGCCTTGGGCGACACGCCAGTGAAGCTGACGCCGGTCGGCAGCATCAGGCCCTTCTGGCTGCCGCCGACCACACAGTCGATCTTCCACTCGTCCATGCGGAAATCGAGCGAGCCGAGTGACGAGATGGTATCGACCAGGAACAGCGCCGGATGCTTCACCGCGTCGATCGCCGCGCGGATCTCGTCGAGCGGCAGCATCATGCCGGTCGCGGTCTCGTTGTGCACGACGCACACCGCTTTGATGGCATGGGTCGTGTCCTCGGCCAGCGCGGCCTTCACCTGTGCAGGCTCGACGCCGCGCCGCCAGTCGCAGGCGACGACCCGCACCTCAAGGCCGTGCGCACGGGCCATGTTGGCCCATTCTTCCGAAAAGTACCCCGACTCCAGCACCATGATCGCATCGCCAGGCGATAGCAGGTTGGTGAGCGAAGCCTCCCATGCGCCGTGGCCGGAGGCGTTGTACATGAACAGGTGGTGCTGCGTCTGCAGCACGCGCTTCACACCGGCGAACGCGGCGTCATAGACCTCGACGAAATCCGGATCATGGAAATCGATCGACGGCCGGTCGAGCGCACGCAGCACGCTGTCCGGGATGTTCGTCGGCCCCGGGTTGGCGAAGAACTGGCGGCCGCGGGGTTTCGTGACAGTGATGCTCATGCGCTGATCCTTATGGTGCCGGCGGGCGCATCCATTGCCGAAAATGGCGGCTTGTAAAGGTACGAGTTGCGCGGGCAGCCATGCCCATTTGCGAAAGACCATTGAATGCCGCAAATACCGGGCAATTTCAATATGTTCGGCCATGAACGGACAGCTCACGTCGCCGGCGGACGGCGGGCGATGCGACAGCCCGAGGCTGCGAATCAGGTCCGGTTGCCGCTGAAACCGTAGATACATCCCTGGCCGTTGATGGTCCCCGTCATCTGGGCGCCGCTCACCTGGCCCGCAATGGTGCCATCGACGGACTGGCCGGAGAACGAACCGTCTTGCGCCATCGTCGCCATGAAGGTCGGGGTCATGCTGCCGGGCACGTTCGGGTGCGGGACAGCATAGGTGAACTGGCCGTTCGCAACGGTGACGACGGGCTGACCTTGCGTGTCGCACCAGTTCGTCCCTTGTGCTGCGGCTGAAGTGCCGGTGACCCGGATCGTGGTGCGATAAGATCCGTCGAATGCAGTGACCGACGTTGACGCTGGCGCGCCGCTGCGCGCCGGTACCATAGGGCCGGCGCAACCGGCGATCATCAGCAACAGGATCGTCGTGTACAGCCTTGCTTCCAGCATCTGCGTTCTCCTTTGGTGGGTGCCCGCAGCGGTTCTGTTGCCAGGTTACCTGACGCCAATCTGACGTTGCAGCTTGCCACGGATGTCGTCAGGATAACAATTGCGCCGCACAGCCCATTACACGTGCCCATTGACCTGAATAGCGACACGTCGACTGACCATATGGGCCGACTGAACAGGCGGATGGCGACAGATACTGGGGACTGACACTGGGGCTGACACTGGGGCCAGCGCCTGACCCCAGGAGTGAGCGGAACGACAGGAGGGATTCGTACATGCTCGATGCACGCAACATGGATCGGCACATAATGCCGGGAACGCAGTCGCCACCGATGTCGTGCCACCGGGGGTTGGTCGGGATTGCGTTGGCCATGCTGCTGTCGCTGATGGGGTGCACGTCCTCCGTCAAGGTCGGTCCGCAGGCAATCGCCGGCCTTTCACCCGATGGCACGGTGGACATGGAGCAGGTCCAGGTTGCTTACATCGGCAGTGCCGGTGGCGGCAACGGGACACTGTTTTACCGTGGCGCCGCCTATCCATTCAACATCGGCGGACTTGGCGTTGGCGGCATCGGCGCATCGACGATCAGTGCCGAGGGCGAAGTTTATAAACTCGCTAATGTGGCGAACTTTGCCGGCGCGTACGCGGACGCGCGATATGGTTTCGCGTTTGGCGATAAAAGTGCTGGCGACCTGTGGATGCAGAACGAAGCCGGCGTTATCCTGCACCTGAAGGCCAAGCGCACAGGACTGATGCTCAGCCTGGGCGGCGACGCGATCGTGATATCCATGTCACCCTAGCGCGCGGTTGCGCCCTGACACATCGATGCAACGTCAGCGGCGCATATTGTAGTCGATCAGATCAGGGGAGCGCATCACGCGCCGACCCACGCCAGGTCCGCCTCGTTCTCCAGATTCTGCAGGCGTTCGAACAACCCTGCCGCCGCGGCGCCGTAGCGCGTGCGGGTGAGCGTCATGAACTTGTCGCGCAACTCCGCGCGGTCGAGCGGCCGGGACGGTGTGCCGTTGAACTCTTCCACCTCGCGCGTGAATGAGCGGCCGTTCTTCAGCAGGATGGTGACAATGCTGGCGCCGGCGACCTTGGTCGGCGGGTCGGCGACAGTGATCGCAACGCGGCCGCACATGGCCCGGATCGCGTCGTCTAACAGCGCCGCATCGTCGAACGAGGCCGGATCGCACGGATCGCGGAACAGCGCCAGGGCAACGCAGAACGGGATCGAGTACTGCGCCATCATGATGTCGGTTGGATCCGGGATGTTGTTGATGGTTGCCATCCGCTCGGTGCCCGCCACGGTGACCCGATCCACCTCGGCACCGCCGAAGCCGTGTTCCGCCTGCAACTCCAGCACCGCCTGCACGGCGGTCTGCGCGGTCATGTGCACAGGGAAACGCTTCAGGCACAGTTTCATGGTCGCGAACTCGCTGCCGAGGCCGCGCGTCAGGTCGGCCATGTCCCATTCGGTGCAGAACACCTTCAGGAATCCCGCCTCGCCCTCAATCACGCTCAGCGGGCCGGTGAAGCCATTGGCCGCGAGGCTTGCCGCCATCACGCCGCTCTCCGCCGCGCGTCCCAGATGCAGGCGCTTGACCATCGCACCCGTTCCGGAACGGGCGAACTCCATCAGCCCGCCGGCCAATGAACCGGCGATGCCGAGTGCGTTGGTCATCCGTGGCGCATCCAATCCCAACAGCACGCCGGCGGCGACGGCGGCGCCGAACGGACCGGTGGTGCCGGGTGCGTGGAAGCCACGCCGCTCGTTGCTGTGCTTGGTCGCGTAGCCGATGCGGTACATCACCTCAAAGCCGGCGACCACGGCAGTGATCAGCGCGCGCCCGTTGCTGCCGCGCTCCTGCGCCACCGCGAGGCCGGGCGGCAGCAAGGTGGCGCCGGGATGCACGCCGGCGCCAGGCTTGGTCAGGTTGTCGGACTCGAACGCGTGCGCCAGTGTGCCGTTGGCCAGCGCGGCGGCCGGGGCATGCAGTGTCGGACCGTCCGCGCCGAGGATGCGGCTGCGCCCACCGGCGCCGATGCGCTGCGCATAGGCGGCGACGATGCGGCTCCATGGCAGGCCATTGCCCAGCACGATGACCGCGACCGTGTCGGTGATGCAGTCCTTGGCACGCTGCACGACATCCGGCGGCAGGTCCTCATAGCGCAGGGCCGCCGCGTATTCGGCCAGACAGATCGTTTCGTTGGCCATCGTGGTCTCCTCCGTTTGCGGCAGACGCTACCCCGTTGCGGCGAGTGTTCCCAGCCGCCGGCCAACGGAGTACCGTCGGCGTGATGGAACCCGAGGCGGTGATCGAGGCGCGCGACCTGCGCAAATGGTATCCGGTCCACCGGAACAGCGTCGCGAACCTGCTCAGCCGGCGCGAACCGGAGTTCGTCAAGGCGGTGGATGGCGTCAGCCTGGCCATCGGCGCAGGCGAGATACTGGGACTTGTCGGCGAAAGCGGCTCCGGCAAATCCACCACCGGCATGACGCTGCTGAAGCTGCATGCACCGAGCGCCGGCGAGATCAGCTTTCGGGGTCTGGGGCTGCTCGCCAACGAAACGCGCCGCACGCGCCTGGCATTTCGTCGGCAGGCGCAGATCGTGTTCCAGAATCCATACGAGGCGCTCAATCCGCGGTACTCCGTCGAACAGAGCGTCGGCGAACCGCTCGCCATCCACTTTCGCGGCCAGCCTGCATTGCAGCGCGAAATGCTGCTGCGCGCGATGGAACGCGCTGGACTGCGACCGGTCGGGAACTACCTGGGGCGTTATCCCCACCAGCTTTCGGGCGGCCAGTTGCAGCGTGTCGCCATCGCGCGCGCCATCTCCGTCGAGCCACGCTTTCTCGTTGCCGATGAACCGGTGTCGATGCTCGATGTATCGATCCGTGCCGGCATCCTCAATCTGCTGCGCAATTTCGCCAGCGAGCTGGGGATGGCGATCCTCTACATCTCGCATGACTTGTCCACGATGCGGCATGTCTGCACGCGGATCGCGGTGATGTATCTCGGGCGGATCATCGAGATCGGCGCCGCCGACGCGGTACTCGATGCGCCGCAGCATCCCTATACGCAGGCGCTGGTCGGCGCGGTCCCGGTGATGGGTGGACGCCGGGCACGGCCGCCATCGACATTGGTCGGTGCGCTGCCCGATGCGATCCGGCTGCCCCCCGGCTGTAGGTTCCATCCGCGCTGCCCGATGGCGATGGCGTTGTGCCGCGAGCGCGAGCCGGTGCTGCAACGCGTGGCCACCGGGCACGATGTTGCCTGCCACCTGCATGGTTCGCTACCAATGCCCTGACAACAAGCCGTGTGGAGGAAACGATGACGCAGCAAGGCAACGGCGGGCCGCCGATTGCACGGCGCACCCTGTTGCAGCTCGCCGGCGCCTCCATTGGTGGTACTGCGTTGCCGGCCCGCGCAGCCGACAGCGAATTTGCCGTCGCCAATGCGAAATACAGCGCGCTCTATCAGCGCACCGGCACCTATTACACCAAGGATCCGCAATGGATCAGTTGGACCAGGCCACGACTCACCTGGCCCAAGGCCGGCGAGAAAGTGCCGGAACTCACAGTGATGATCCCGAGCGTGCAGACCAACTGGCTCGATGCCTGGCGCAAGTTCGCCGCGGACGCCGGTAAACTCGGGCTCAAATACAACATCCAGCAGGTCTCCGAGGCGCGCTGGCTGGACATGATCAACCTGCACACGCACGGCGACGTCGAGGTGCATTCGGCAATTCTTCGACCGGAGCGCGTCGATCCGGCGGAATGGGCGACCTCGCGCGCCTATGGGCTGGACCGGCGCAACTACGGCGAGTGGGTGAATCAGCAATACGACGCGCTGATCGAGGCGCAGGTGGCGGAAAGCGATCCGGCGAAACGACTGAAGCTGGTGCAGGACGCGCAGCGCATCCTCGCGGATGATCTCTACATCACCCAGTTCGGCTGGGGTCCGGGCGTGATCGAGGCGTACAACAGCGCGGCGTGGGATGGCGTGGTGCAGACGCGCGGCTTCGGCATCGGCTCGTTCAATGCGTTCCACACGTTCCTGCGCGCCCGGCCCAAGACCGAACGCCGCAAGATGATCGTCGGCACCCACAGCCTGCTGGAGACGACCAGCATCATTGCCGCCGGCAACAACATGCGGGCGATTGGCCGGATGATTTACGACCGGCTCGCTTACATGGATGAGAACCTGAAGATCATCCCGTGGGCGGCAGAGTCGTGGACGCGGGTGGACGACCGTACCTGGGATATCAGATTGCGCCCGGGCATGACGTTCCACGACGGCAAGCCGGTGACGATCGATGATTTGCAATTCACCTTCGACTTCATGCTGAAATGGGAGCGCGGCAATTTCTGGACCGCCAACCAGTTCCTGCAGAAGACCGAGGTCACCGACGCGGCCAACGGTATCCTGCGTGCAACGTTCAAGCAGCCCTATGGCCAGTTCGAAAGCTATTTCCTCCAGCTCAACGTGATCCTGCCGAAGCATATCTGGCATAACATGATGGCCGAGCAGGGTGCCGGCGATGACCCGATGCGTCTGCGGATCGACAAGCCGATCGGCAGCGGGCCGTTCCGGTTCGGCCGCTACCGCAAGGATGCCGAACTGCAACTGATCGCCGACAAGTCGCATTTCTCCAAGCCGAGTGTCGATGAGGTCTGGGCGGTGGTGACGCCGTCGATCGACGGGTTGCTGGGGCGACTGCAGGGCGGCGACATCGACCTGATCGAATCCAGCGACACCCACCTGACGCCGAGCCAGGCGAAGCAGCTCGCCGACGCGTCGGGGATTACCATTGTGCATACGCCGGACCTGAACTGGCTGCACGGCGTGCCGCGGCCGTCGAACATGCCGTGGCGCGACTACGAATTCCGCCGGGCCTGGCATCACTCGATTGACCGCGAGTTCCTGGTGAAAGTTGTGTGGGAAGGCTCGGGGCGCCTGCCCGCGGGCAACACATTCCTGGTGGAGGGCAATCCCTGGAACAACCCGAGCCTGCCGCCGGTTCCGCCGTTCGACCTCGACAAGGCGCGCGATATCCTCAAGGCGGCCGGCTATTCCTGGGCAGACGACGGCAGGCTGGTCTATCCGCCCCCGACCGACGCGGGTTTTCGCAAGCGTGTGCAGCAGGTTTGCAAGGACGGCTACACCTGGGGCGGTCTCGAGATGCTCGGCTGATGGCCGCGGTCCTGCGTCGGGTATTGCTGCTGGCGCTGACCGTCTGGTGCATCCTCAGCATCATGTTCGTGCTGTTCAAGCTGCTGCCCGGCGATCCAGCCACGATCTTCGTGGACAACAACATGCCGATGGAGATGATCGAGCACCAGCGGCAACTCTGGGGGCTGAACGATCCGTGGTGGGTGCAGTACCTGCGATACATCGTGAACATGGCGCTGTTCCGCTTCGGCGACTCGTTCTTCCAGAACCAGACCGTCGCCGACATATTGGCGGAAAAGGTTGCCAACACCTGCGCCATGATCGTCCCGGCACTGCTGGTGAGCGTGGTCTTCGGCACAATTCTGGGCGCGCTCGCCGGCTGGAAGCGCGGCAGCCGGTTCGAGCAGGCCACCGTCACGACGTCGCTGCTGCTGCATTCCGCGCCATCTTTCTTCATGGGCATCCTGGTGCTGATGGTGTTCTCCTACCAACTGCGCTGGCTGCCGCCGGGCGGCATGGTTTCGCTGGGCGGCCCCGAAGGCTTCTGGGCGATGATCGCCTCGCGCGACTACCTGAAGCACCTGATCCTGCCCGGTCTCGTGCTGGTCAGTCGCGAAATCACCGGACCCATCCTGCTGGTGCGCAGTTCGATGCTGGAGGTGAAGGGCAGCGACTTCATCGACATCCTGCGCGCCAAGGGACTGACCGAGCGTCGCATCCTGGTGCACGCCACACGCAACGCGCTGCTGCCGCTGGTGACCTACATCGCGGTGATGACCGGGCTGCTGCTGCAAGGCCAGGTGCTGCTGGAGATCATCTTCGCCTGGCCCGGCATCGGTCGCGAGCTGGTGACGGCACTGGGCGACCTGGATTATCCGGTGGCACAGGCTGCGCTGTACGTCATGGCGTTGGTGATCCTGCTGCTGAACCTGCTGGCCGATGTGTTGTACGGGTTGATCGACCCGCGCAGCCGATAGCCCGTATGCAGGGGCTTCGCGTCATCCTGCGCTATCCGTCCGGCACCGCCGGCCTCATCGTTGTCGGGGTGTTCGCCGTGCTCGCCGTCGTCGGGCCGCTGATCGCGCCGCATGGCCCGTTCGAGGTGGTGTATCGTGCCGACCATTCCGTGCTGCGGCTCGCGCAGCCGACCGGACAGGCATGGTTCGGCACCACCAACCAGGGCATGGACGTGTTCAGCCAATTGCTCTGGGGCACGCGCGTCGCACTGATCGTCGGCCTGCTGTCGGCGATCGGCAGTGTCATCCTGGGAACGGTTGTCGGCCTGGTGGCGGGGTACTTTGGCGGCTGGATCGACGAGGTGCTGATGCGGCTGACCGATGTGGCGTTCGGCATCCCGTTCCTGCCGTTCGCCATGGTGGTGATCTCGATCACCCGGCCGAGCCTCGGCCTGGTCATCCTGCTGGTGGTGTTCTTCCTGTGGCGCACCACTGCACGCGTGATTCGCGCCCAGGTGCTGTCGCTGCGTGCGCGCCCGTTCATCTGGGCGGCACGTGCCGCCGGCGCCGGCGATCTGCGCATCCTGGTGCGCCACATCACGCCGAACGTGCTGCCGCTGAGCTTTCTCTACGCGGCAATCGGCGTACAGGCCGGCGTGATGCTGGAGGCGGCGCTGAGCTTCCTTGGCTATGGCGATCCCAACGCGATGAGCTGGGGCACCATGCTGAATGCGGCATTCCAGGCCGGCGCGATGCGCACCGCGTGGTGGTGGGTTCTGCCGCCCGGCATCGCGCTGTCGCTGTTCGTCATCGCGATCTTCATGATCGCCCGGGCGTACGAGGAACTGCTCAATCCCCGGCTGCGGGTGATCTGAACTATGGCACTCCTGGAAATCGAGGACCTGCAAGTTCGCTATCGCACCGGCGCCGGCGAAGCCCGCGCGGTCGATGGCGTCTCCTGCGCCATCGAGACCGGCATGTGCCTGGGCCTAGTCGGTGAATCAGGTTGCGGCAAATCGACTGTCGCGAAGGCGGTACTCGGCATTCTCCCTCCGGCAGGCCGCGTCGCCGGCGGTGCCATCCGCTACGAAGGCCGCGATCTGGTCGGCATGACGCCACGGGAATTGCGCCGTATCCGCTGGCAGCATATTGCGCTGGTACCGCAGAGCGCGATGAACGGGCTCGATCCAGTTTACACGGTGGAGCGCCAACTGGCCGAGGCGATCACCGCGCATCGCTCCATGCCGGCGGCACAGCGCCGCCACCGCATCGCCGAATTGTTCGCGCTGGTGGGATTGGAGGCTGGCAGGGTACGCGATTATCCGCACCAGTTCAGCGGCGGGATGCGGCAGCGCGCGATGATCGCCATGGCGATGGTGCTCGATCCGCCGCTGATCGTCGCGGACGAACCGACCACCGGGCTGGACGTGCTGATGCAGGACCAGATCCTGCAGCAGATCCGCCTGCTGCATGAACGGCTGGGCAAGGCGATGCTGCTGATCACCCACGACATGGCGGTGGTCGCGGAGAACTGCGACCGCATCGCCGTGATGTATGCCGGCCGCATCATGGAATACGGTGGCGAGGCAGTGTTCCGCACGCCGTATCACCCCTACACGCTGGGCCTGTGCAACGCATTTCCCGACATGGCGGATCGCGGGCGGGCGCTGATTTCGATTCCCGGCACACCGCCCGACCTGGTCAGCCCACCCGATGGCTGCCGCTTCCACGCGCGCTGCCCGTTCGCAACCGCGCTGTGCGCCACCATGGAACCACCGCTGGTCGAGGTAGCGGCGGGACATGTCGTGGCGTGCCATTACATCGAGCAGGCGGACGGTTTCCGCGCGCGCGCCGCCGACCCGGCGACATGGCAGGAGCGTGTGCCGTCGTGATGACAGTGAGCATCCGGCCTACCTGTGCTGGGTCGTCTAGCAAAGGCGGCAGCTTGCGGAAAACGCAGTGCTGGAGGACGCTTGCGGATAAGTTGTGGCAGGAGGAAGCCGCCATGTTCATCCGCAACGCCTGGTACGTCGCCGACTGGGCTGACGAGATCGGTAAGACGCCGCTGGCGCGGCGCATCTGCAACGAACCGGTCGTGCTGTTCCGCGACCAGCAGAATCGCGTGGCCGCGCTGCTCGACATGTGCTGCCACCGCGGCGCGCCGCTGCACATGGGGAAGGTCGTCGAGGAAGGCCTGCAATGCGGTTACCACGGGCTGGTCTTCGATCGATCCGGCACGTGCGTGCGGGTGCCGGGCCAGTCGGTCATCCTGGACCGTACGCGGGTGCGGAGCTTCCCCGTGGTGGAACAGGATGCATTCGTGTGGATCTGGATGGGCGATCCGGCCAGGGCGGATGTATCGACAATCGTGCCGTGGCCATACCACAACGACGCGAGGAACTGGCCGCACAAGCACACGATGTATCCCATCAAGGCCGCCGCCATGCTGATGGTGGACAACCTGATGGACCTCACCCACCTGGGCTACGTCCATACCTCGACCATCGGCGGCAATCCGTCACAGCATGTCGAAGCGAAGATGGAGACCGAGCGCACCAGTCTCGGCCTGAAGTTCACCCGCTGGATGCTGAACTCGCCACCGCCGCCAACCTACGTGAAGGCGGTGGGATTCCAGGGACGCATCGATCGCTGCCAGCGGTTCGAGTTCATCGCTCCCGGTTCCATCACGCAATGGACCGGCGCGGCCGAGGTTGGCGCCTACCGAGGTGGCGACACGAGCGGTAGTCCACTGGAGTTCCGCCTGTTCCATGCGCTGACGCCGGAGACCGACACGACATGCTTCTATTTCTGGTCGGCCGCCAACGGGTTCCGCCAGGACGATCCAGCGGCGACCGAGCAGTTCTTCGAGCAGGTCGCCGCGGCCTTCCTGGAGGACAAGGCCGTGGTGGAGGGCCAGCATGCGCGGCTGGCGGAGTTGGGCGAGACCGCTCTCGTGGACATCACGACGGATGCTACGCGACTGCATATGCGCCGGACGGTCGAGCGATTGTTGGAGGACGACGCGCGGCTGGCGCTCGCGGCGGAATAGTTGGCAGATTTTCCTGGGTACATCATGCAATTCCTCAATCTCGTCAAAGCTTACACGCCGGTGCCGCTTCGGAAAGCAGCGCGTCGGCTGAAACGCGAGATACGCTGGGCGCGCGATAAGCGTCTTCCAGCGAGCGAGGTGTTTCGGAAAATCTATGCGAAGCACGAATGGGGGCACGGCGACACGGACGGATTCTACTCGGGACCCGGCTCTGATTCCGTCCCCGCCAGGACGTACGCGGAGAACATCCGGCGCTATATCGACCACGAAGGTATCCGCTCGATCGTTGACCTTGGCTGTGGCGACTACCGCGTAGCCAGCCTGCTGGTTTCCGAAGGCGTCCATTACGTGGGCGTTGATGTCGTCGAGGACGTTATAGCCTCGAACCGTGAGCGCCACGGTAGCGCGAATGTTCACTTCGAGTGCCTCGATATCACGCGCGACCCATTGCCCACGGGCGAACTGTGCCTGATTCGGGAGGTGTTCCAGCACCTCTCCAACGCCGAGATTCTGAGCGTGCTGTCGAAGCTTCACGGCTTCAGTCACGTGGTCTTTAGCGACGCCCAGCTACCGCTGTCGGCAATCAAGCAACCAAATCGCGACATTGTACACGGGCGCGACAGCAGGGCATGGAAGTATTCGGCACTTTTCCTCGACCTGCCGCCGTTCAATGTGCCCACCCAGCTTCTGTTCGAGATACGGTTGCCGCAATACCATATGCGACCCGGCGAGCGTGTCTGCACCTATCGGATCTGGCCCGGGCGGATGATCCGTCGGAGCGATGGTTCTGAGTCGCGCCGCTCAGCAGACGCATAGAGTTTCAGCCTCAACCGCCAGTTGTTGCCAATCGATCATGCAATGAGCACAAACTGTACCTGGATTGGCTGCCAAACGAGGGCAAGCGTTGGGCTGAACCGTGTTGGCTCGACTGGCGTGATTGATGGCCCTTTGTTTCGTGAGCCTTTACCTCCGAGTTGGTATGCCGGGTCGCGATCTCGCACCCCCACCGCTTGCGGAAACCGCAAAGCTGGAGGACGCTGGTGCCAATGATGGCAGGAGCAACGAACCATGGCGAAGATCCACGCGCGGCTCGCCCACATGGGCATCTACGTTCACGACCGTGACAAGATGGAGCGCTTCTACACCGAAGTACTCGGCCTGATGATCACCGACCATGGCGAGGGCCGCGCCGGCATGCACCTCACCTTCATGAGCGGCAACCCGCAGAACCACCACCAGCTCGTGCTGGTAACCGGCCGGCCGGATACGGCCGGCTTCAATCCGATCCAGCAGATGTCCTTCATGGTGGATTCGCTCGCCGACCTGCGCGAGGTGCACAAGCGCGCTTTGTCACTCGGCGCCACCGAGATGCGCCCGGTCAGCCACGGCAACGCCTGGTCGATCTACTTCAAGGACCCGGAAGGCAACACGGTCGAAGCGTATCTCGACACGCCGTTCCACGTGCCGCAGCCGCACGGTGAATTTCTCGACCTGACCAAGTCGGACGCGGAGATCCTGCGCGAGACGGAGGTGTCGTGCCGCAAGGATGCCGGCTTCATGCCGATCGAGCAATTCAAGCAAGAGATGGCGACGCGGCTGGGTACCTGACCCGGTGATGCCCCCTGCCCTGCCCTCCCCGCTTTCACGGGAGAGGGGGTATTGGTGCTGAACCCCCTCTCCCGCGCGGCGGGAGAGGATCGCGGCGGCGGTGAATCCCACTGGAAGACAACATTGTGGGCCATGGTGGGCATCCAGTTCATCATGACCATGTCGTTCAGTTTCCTCAGCCCGATCATGCCGCTGTTCCTGCCGGACCTCGGCGTGACCACGGAGGCCGGCATCGATCTGTGGTCCGGCATCCTGAACGGCTCCACCTCGTTCGTCGCCGCTTTCGCCTCGCCATTATGGGGCCGGCTGGCCGATAGCTACGGGCGCAAGCCGATGCTGATCCGCTCGAGCTGCGCCATCGCGGTGTTCACCGCCTTCATGGGCATGGCGCTGAACGTCTGGCAGTTCTTCGCGGCGCGCGCGCTGATGGGCGTGTTCGCCGGCTTCTCCTCCACCGCGATGGCGCTGGTCGCAAGCCAGGTGCCGGAGCAGCGTCTCGGCTACGCACTCGGGCTGCTCAGCACCGGGCAATTGGTCGGCTCGCTGGTGGGTCCGGTGATCGGCGGCGTGCTGGCAGACGTGACGCACAGCTACCGCATCCCGTTCTACTGCACGTCGGCCATCACCTTCTGCTCCGTGTTCCTGGTCTGGCGCGGCGTGCGCGAACAGTTCACGCCGCTGGAAAGTTCGCAGCGACGGCGCTCCGGCATTCGTGGACTCGCGCTGATGATCGGCGCAGCCGGTGTGATGCCATTGTTCTTCGTGCTGTTCATGGCACAATTCAGCACGCGCGCGGTGCAGCCTGTGGTGACGCTGTTCGTGCAGGAAATCGTCGGCATGCGGCCCGACCTTGCGACACTCGGCGGCCTGGCATTCTCGGTCACCGGGCTCGCCGGCATGGTGGCGGTGCCGCTGCTCGGCAAGCACAGCGACGAGATCGGTTATCGCCGCGTGTTGCTGATTTGCCTCGCCGGCGCCACGCTGACCAGCCTGCCGCAGGCCTTCGCCTATAGCTATTGGGCGTTTGCAGTCGAGCGGTTCGGCGTCGGCCTGTTCATCGGCGGCATCCTGCCGACGGCGAACGCACTGATCGGCCGTATGGTGTCGCGCGGCGAACGTGGCACGATCTATGGCCTGACGGCATCGGCAACGTTCCTCGGCAATTCGATGGGCCCGCTGACCGGCGGCGCCATCGCGGCATCGTTCGGCCTGCGCTGGGTGTTCCTGATCACCGCGGCACTGCTGCTGGCGAATCTCGTTTGGGTGTATTTCACCGTGCCGGAATACGTGGACGAACGCGGATAGGGGACGAACATGGCATCGCGGGAAGGCGCCGTCGCGCGCGCATTGGAATTCTTCGACAGCCACGGCTTCCGCAGCCGGCTGGCGGACCTTGTGGCGATTCCCAGTACGTCGCAGGACCCTGGGCACGAGGCCGATGTGCAGCGCTATCTCGATGCAGCGATCCGCCCATGGCTGGAACGCATGGGGTTCTCGGTGGCGATCCACGCCAACCCGCGTGAGGGATTCGGTCCGATCCTCACTGCCGAACGCCTGGAAGATCCCGCGCGTCCAACAATCCTGACCTACGGCCACGGCGACACGGTGCGTGGCCTGGAGGACCAGTGGCGCGCCGGCCTCGATCCCTGGCGACTGACCGAGGAAGGCGATCGCTGGTACGGCCGCGGCAGTGCCGACAACAAGGGCCAGCATGCGCTGAACCTGTCGGCGCTGGAGTCCGTGCTGGCGGAGCGCGGCGGCAGGCTGGGCTTCAACCTGAAGCTGGTGCTGGAGACCTGCGAGGAGCGCGGCTCGATAGGCCTGCGCGAATTCGTTGCGACCAATGCCGATCTGCTGAAGGCCGATGTGCTGATCGGCAGCGACGGCCCGCGCGTGATGCCGAATGTGCCGACCATCGCCACCGGCACCCGCGGCACGTACCACTTCGACCTCGTGGTCGATCTGCGGCCGGGCGGTGTGCATTCCGGCCACTGGGGCGGCCTGACCACCGATCCTGCCGTCGTGCTGACCCATGCGCTGGGCTCGATCATCGATCGGCAGGGGAAAATTCTGGTGCGCGACTGGCTGCCGCGCAACGGCCTGCCGGCCAGCGTTCGGTCAGTGCTGGCGGGTTGCGAGGTCGGTGGCGGGGGCGAGGCTGCCTCGATCGATGCGGACTGGGGCGAACCGGGGCTGACCGCGGCGGAAAAGATCTACGGCTGGAACAGCTTCATCGTGCTGGCGATGGTGTCGGGTCGGCCGGAGAACCCGGTGAATGCCGTGGCGCCGAATGCGCGCGCGCATTGCCAGATCCGCTACACGGTGGATACCGATCCCGCGGATTTCGCCCCGGCGCTGCGCAAGCACCTCGATGCCGAGGGGTTTGCCGGTGTGCGCATCGAGAACCCTGGCATCCGCATGCCGGCCAGCCGCACCGACCCCGCGGATCCCTGGGTGCGCTGGACGGTCGCCTCGATGGAGCAGACCTTGAAGCGGCGCGTGCAGGTGATTCCCAACTCGTCTGGTGGGCTGCCAGGCGATGTGTTCGTCGATCACCTCGGCACGGCGCTGATCTGGGTGCCGCACAGCTACAACGGCTGCAAGCAGCACGGCCCGGACGAACATTTTCTGATTGCCCCGGCACGCGAAGGCATCGCGGCATTTGCCGGGTTGTGGTGGGACCTGGGGGAGCGGGGGACACCGTAAGCGATGCGCCCGTCATTGTCGGCCGCGAGGACTGTCCACTTCGCTGCGGTTTTCTCGGAGGACACAGCGAAAGCCGACATGGCTCGTCGAGGTGTCAACCGGCTGCGCGTGGCGCGCTGCCGGCCGATAGCGGCGGCAGTAATTCGGGGCGCACAAGTGCGACCCGCCCTTCAGCACCTTTCGTGGAACACGGATCTCAGGCTGGGCCGGGTCATAGCTGGCGATCTCCAGCGCAGTGTGCGGGGTTGATGGGACGCAGCAGGCTTTGGCCGCGTTGCCGTTGTGGCGCGGCGCATACCAGTCGGACGTCCACTCCCAGACATTGCCGATCATGTCGTACAGGCCGCAGCCGTTAGGCGGGAAGGCGCCGACCGGCGACGTCCTCTCGTAGCCGTCGGCTGCGAGGTTCTCCTGCGGAAAATTGCCTTGCCAGGTATTCGCCAGATGCCTGCCGGCAGGTGTGAATTGGTCACCCCAAGCGAATTCGGCCGAGCTATCCTGGCCGCCGCGCGCAGCGTATTCCCATTCGGCCTCGGTGGGCAGATCCTTGCCGGCCCATTGCGCATAAGCCATCGCGTCGCGGTAAGCGACATGTACGACCGGATGATCGACGAGCCCAGCGATCGAACTGCGCGGTCCGTAGGGTCGTCGCCAGTTCGCGCCGAACTTGAACTGCCACCACTGTTCCCAACGCTGAAGATCGACCGCATGCTTCGGCGGCGTAAACACCAGCGAGCCCGCGCGCAGCATGTTCGGCAATGCCCCGGGATAGTCAGCCGCGTTTGGGACAAGTTCGGCGACCGTCACGTGGCCGGTGGCGCGGACGAACCTGTGGAACTCACTGTTGGTGACCGGCGCACAATCGATCCAGAACCCGGCAACACTGACGCTGTGTGCGGGCGCCTCTTCGGGATAGTGCCGATCCGACCCCATGCGGAACGTGCCGCCGGGCACCCACACCATGCCCGGTGGCACAAGATCATCGATCAGTCCGTCAGATGCTGCGTGCACCTATGCCTTCCATCAGTCGCCCGTCGGTTGTTGCAACTTCTCCATAATCTGGTCAACAGAGAAGCTCTGTGGCCGCTGCCGTGGTGGATAGTCCTTGAAGGTGGCGATGAATTCCGCGACGAGCGCCTGTCCTCCCATGAGCAGGTAAAGTTTGCGGAGCGACCAATCCCAGTAGGTATTCGACGTGATATCAGCCCGCTCGTAAGGATCCATCCGCAGATTGTAGACCAGCGGAACGCGGCGAACGGTGAACGGCTCTCCCCAGATATCTAGTGTGCCTGCGGTCTTCTGCTCGGCGAACACCAGCTTCCAGTTCCCGAAACGCAGCGCGATCAGGTGACCGTCATCATCGAAGTAGATGAAGCCCTTGCGGTCGGAGTTGTCCTGCTGCGCGGTCAGGTAGGGCAGCTGATTGAAGCCGTCGAGATGAACCTTGAACGTCTTTCCGACGGCGGGGTAGCCGGTGAGCAGCTTGTCCTTAACGTCAGGATCGCCCGCCGCGGCAAGCAGTGTCGGAAACCAATCGTGCGCCGAGAAGATCTCATTCGAGATGCTTCCCGGTTTGATGTGTCCAGGCCAGCGCACCATCGCCGGAACACGAAAGGCTCCCTCCCAATTGGTATCCTTCTCGCTACGGAACGGAGTCATTGCGGCGTCGGGCCAGGAGTTCATATGTGGGCCGTTGTCAGTCGTATAAACCACGATCGTGTTGTTCGCGATGCCAAGATCGTCCAGGGTCTTCAACAGTTTGCCGACATCGCCGTCGTGCTCGATCATACCGTCGGCGTATTCGTTATCCGGCATGCCGCTCTGGCCGCGCATCGATGGGCGGACATGCGTACGCAGATGCATCCGCGTGGTGTTCATCCAGACGAAGAATGGCTTACCGACTTGCGTTTGACGCTGGATGAAATCGATCGCAGCGCCGGTGGTCTCGTCGTCGATGGTTTCCATGCGCTTTCTGGTGAGCGGCCCGGTGTCTTCAATCTCCTGTTTGCCGACCCTGCCAAAGCGTGGATCGACGGTCGGGTCGTCGGTGTCGGTGGCGACACATTTGAGCACGCCTCGCGGGCCGAACCGCGCGGCAAATCTGGGATCCTTGGGATAATCCGGGTCCTCCGGATCCTCTTCCGCATTCAAGTGATAGAGATTGCCGAGAAACTCGTCGAAGCCGTGCACCGTCGGCAGATATTCATTGCGGTCTCCAAGATGGTTTTTGCCGAACTGGCCGGTGGCATAGCCGAGGGGCTTCAATGCCTCGGCGATGGTAATATCGGCGGCGCTCAATCCTATCGTGGCGCCCGGGATGCCAACCTTCGACAGCCCGGTGCGCAGCGTCGCCTGGCCGGTGATGAACGACGATCGACCGGCTGTGCAACTCTGCTCGGCGTAGTAGTCAGTGAACATCATTCCTTCGCGCGCAATCCGATCGATGTTCGGCGTCCGATATCCCATTAGCCCGAAGGTGTAGGCACTGATGTTGGACTGGCCGATATCGTCGCCGAAGATCACGAGGATATTGGGCTTGCCGCCGCCGGCCGAGGATGCTGCCGGCTGGCTCTGGTTTGTCCCCTGTGCCCGTGCACCTGGCATCAGCGCGGCTACCGTAGCCATCGCACTGCCACCGAACAGCATAGACCGCCGGTTTGGCTGAGTGATCTGCCGATTTTCGTCCGTCATACGCATCCTCCACCACACTTCGGCTCAATCGAGCCGTCACCAGATTTGTCTAGTTGCGTATTCGCAATAGATGGCATGCACGCAGTGCCGACATCGATGCGGCGAAGCATCTGCGTCCGCTTGCCAACTTCACGGACATTCAATCTGAGCGCCGCCGTTGCACGAAGGCCCCCATCAGCCGCCGCGTTTCCTCCGAGCCGTGCGCGGCGGCGACCGCGCGAATGCCCTGCTGCACCGCATCCGCAATCGACATCCTCTCCCAGTCGCGGATCAGTTCCTTCTGTGCACGGATCGCCGCGGGTCCGGCCGATACGATCGCTGCCACCCACGCTTCAACCGCCGCATCGAGTTCAGCCGCGGGAACCACACGCTCCAGCAGCCGGCATTCGGCTGCCTCCTTGGCATCGATGTGCCGCCCGGTGAACACCAGCTCGCGGGTCTTGCCCCAGCCGATCAGTTGCGGCAGCAGGCACGCCTCCATGCCGGACGGTAAGCCGAACAGTACCTCGGGCATTCCGAACTGCGCGGTGTCCACCGCCACGCGCATGTCGCAGGACGCGGCGATCTCCAGGCCGGCGCCGAGACACCAGCCATTGACCCGCGCGATCACCGGCACCGGCGCGCCGCGAACCGCGTCGCACACACGGTGCGTCAGGGCCGGCCCCTCGGTGGCATGACCGCGCTCGAACGTCGCCATCTCGGTGATGTTGGCGCCGCCGATGAATGACCGGTCGCCGGCGCCGGTCAGCACGATCGCCCGCAGCCGCGCATCCTCCGACACCGCCTCGATCGCCTCGGCCAATGCGCGCTTGCCCGCGTTGCCCAACGCATTGCGCTGTTCCGGGTTGTTCACCGTGATCCGGGCGACAGTGCCGGCCTCGCCACGATCCTCGACCGCGGCCAGCACGAGGTCGTGGCGCGCCACCGGCACGACGCTCAAGTGCGCCTGCGTTGCAGCACGGCTTCACGGATCAGCGGCATGCGGTCGTTGCCGAAATACATGTCGTCGCCGCCGACGAACATGGTGGGCGAGCCGAAGCCGCCGCGATCGATCAACTCCTGCGTGGTGGCACGCAGCGCGTCCTTGATCGGCTGCTGCTCGATGCCCGCCAGGAACCTGTCCGCATCGACACCGACCTTGGCGCAGATCTCGCGCAGCACCGGCACCTGCGAGATGTCCTTGTTGTCGCCCCAATAGGCTTCGAACGTCGCCTGCGCGAATGGCACCAGCTTGCCGTCGGGCTCCAGCAGGATGCAGCCGCGCATCGCCTTCACGCTGTTGACCGGGAACACCGCGGGCCGATAGTGCATCCGGATCCCGAGATGGCTGGCCCAGTCCTCCTGGTCCTTCTTGCCGTACGCCACCTTCGCCGGCACCGGCTTTTCGCGCGAGTTGTGCACGCTGGGGTTGACCGCGTTGAACACGCCGCCGACCAGGATCGGCCGCCAGGCCACCGCGATGCCCAGCTCCTTTTCCATCAGCAGCAAATTGTGGAAGGCGAAGTAGGTCCACGGGCTCGAGCAGTCGAAGAAGCATTCGATGTCTGGCATGACGCGCCTCCTTGCGCGTCATGGCGGGCGAAGGCTCTCCATCCACGTCTTGCGTGCCAACCAGCCAAGACATGGATGGCGGGGCCAAACCGCGCCATGACGAGTGGTTGCTGACTTGATCCTTACGCCGGCACCGGCCGTGCGCGCTGGTTGTAGAGGATCTTCGCGCGGCGGTCCCGCTCCTCCTGCGGTAGCTTGGACTGGTCCTCGGACAGGTCGGCACCCACCGCCATGCCTCGCTCCACACCGGGCCGCGCCGCCATCTCATCGAACCAGCGCTTGAAGTATTTGAACTCCTCGATGTTCTGGCCCTGCGCCTGCCAGTTCACCGTCCAGGGGTAGCTGATCATGTCGGCGATGCTGTACTCGTCGCCTGCCAGGTAGCGGCTCTGGTACAGCCGGTTGTTGAGCACCCCGTACAGCCGGTTCACTTCGTCGGTGAATCGGGTCACGGCGTAGGTCTGGTCGCCCTTGGTATGGCCCAGCCGGCGGAAATGCCCGCACTCACCACTTTTTGGTCCCTGGTTGGCCATCTGCCAGATCAGCCACTGCGTGACCTGGTATTTGGGCCTCGTCGCCTGCGGAAAGAATTTGCCCTCTTTCTCGGCGATATACATCATGATCGCGCCTGATTCGAATATTGCGATCGGCTCTCCACCGTCTGTCGGATGACGATCGACCAAGACCGGCATGCGGTGATTGGGATTCATCTTGAGGAAGTCTGCGGTGAACTGGTCCCCGCGCCCGATATTACAGGGGACAACCTTGTATTGAGCGCCCAGCTCCTCCAGCAGTATTGTCACTTTCTTCCCGTTGGGTGTGGGCCAGTAGTGAACTTCGTACATCGCACTGCCTTTCCGTCCATGCCTGGGTCCCCGTCGAACCGGCTGGCTGCGCCACCATGCCACAGGCGAGGCTCCAGGAAAGTCCCCGCCTCCGACACGGGATTGCAAGAAATGCTTGTCCTGCGGCACGAACCGTGATTCCGTCATATTGCAATTCAACCGCAAACAGCGAGTCGGTCAGCCATGGCACTAAAGAAGGCCCCTGCGGCAGCCAAGTCCGCAGCGAAGTCCCCAAAGGCAGCAGCGCCGGCCAAAGCGGCCGCGCCGCAGGCCACCGTCACCCTCAAACACCTTGCCGCCGCGCTCTCGGACAGCCACGAGATGCCGAAGAAGCAGGCCGACGCCGTGTTGTCCGGCATGGTCGGCCTCGTGGTGAAGCACCTGAAGAAAGGCGACCGGATCCGGATCGCCGGCCTGGGAGTGCTCCAGGTGCGGAAGCGCGCCGCGCGGATGGGACGCAATCCCGCCACCGGCGAGCCGATCAAAATCAAGGCCAGCAAGAAGGTAGCCTTCCGCGTGGCCAAGGAACTGAAGGAAGCGGTCTGATCCACCGATCACGCCGTAACGCCTAGGTATCCTGGCCGGCCGCAGCACGGCCAGGCCGTCCATTGCTGCGACTTCGCCAATATGGTGGGGGCGACAGGGTTAGACCCTGTCGCCCTTGTTATAGGGTGTGGTTTGTCTGAACTGCAGGCGAAGCTTGCAATGATCGGCCACGCGGCCAGCCCTGTCGCCAGGGCTGGCCAGGCTTACGTACTACGCGAAGTGGACGTTGCCGGCTTTTACCCCAGCGGCGCCAACCAGATCGATGCGGCCGGACGTCGCTGTGCCGAAGGAGATCATGGTACCGCCATGGCCATCGGAGGCGAACTTGGCCGCCCCTTTCAGGGACAGGTCGATGGTCAGTGCGTCACCCTTCGCCAGGGAGAAGTCATTGACCGTCATCGTCCCGTCGCCCTTGTGGAAGATGTAGGCATCGGCACCTGATCCGCCGGTGACGATCAACTTTCCCGCCCCTGCTGTGAAGGTGTTGATGCCGGCATCGGCGGTTACCGTCGCATTGGCCGAACCTTCCGTGAGGTTGATGCTGGACATATGGGCGAACTTCATGGTGACCGCGGTAGACCCGAGCATCACCTTCGCCGCCCCTGGCGCAGTCAGGTTGACGGTCGCACCGTCAACCGTCTGGCTCCCCACTTTGCTGGTATTGATGCTGACGACGGGCTGATTCGCGGCATGCACCGTTATGCTGGTCGTGGGGGTGGGCACCGGATTTGAACCACCCGATCCGGTGCCGGTCGGCGGAACCGGACTGGTGGTCGTCGCACCCGTCCAGCCGCTACCGGTCCACTGGTACCATAGTTTCGACGCGGCATCCTGACCCCAAATCGTCGAGGTGGATGCGACGTAGGTCAGCGACGCGGTATCGCTGCCGTCCGGCACAGCCTGGCCGTTCTCATCGATGATGCCGCCGGAAGTCAGCGTCCAGGTATTACCCTGACCATCGGTGATAGAACCGCCGCTTGTCGGGGTGAGAACCGTCGGCGTGGCTGTCGGAGGCGGCGCCGGGGGCGGGCTGGGCGGCGGGGGCGGAGTCGGTGAACCGCCCGATCCACTGCCGGCTGCAGACACCGGGCTGGTGGTCGTCGCACCGGTCCAGCCGCTGCCAGTCCACTGGTACCAGAGTTTCGATGCGGCATCCTGACCCCAGATCGTCGAGGTCGAGGCCACGTATGTCAGCGACGCGGTATCGCTGCCGTCAGGCACCGCCTGGCCATTCTCGTCGATGATTCCGCCAGAGGTTAGCGTCCACACATTCCCCTGGGCATCGGTGAGCGAACCGCCGCTGGTTGGTGTGAGTACTGTGGACGTGGCTGTCGAAGGGGGCGGCGTTGTCGGGCCAGTTGTCGGGGGCGGCGTGGTGCCACCGGGCGCATCGCTCGGTGGAGGGTCGAGCGGGACTATCGGCGTGCCGCCGCCGTTCACGCTGTTCGGCCCCTGGTTCGCGAGGATCTCGGTCTGCGCCATGATCTCGGCGCCGTACTGATCCATCCCCAGGATCAGCGGGTCGTTCGGATTGACGTCCTGGTCGGCCTGAAAAATCGCCGTGTTCGGTGCGCCGGCGGAGTCTCGCAG
>DATAPW010000014.1:0-2852 GCA_036265005.1 Acetobacteraceae bacterium
CCCCTCCGGAGGCACCGTAATGACCATGATCCGGACGGTTAGCGCCACGAGGCGCCAGCACATGGTCTCGGCTTGGCCTTCTGACCAGACAATGCCGCCCCTTTCAACGGCGTGCTCCAACTCACTGAGATGATAGAGGACGTTCTCCAACCTGGATGGAGCATGGGCTTTGGGCGAGCTGTTTTTGCCATGGCACGACTCGCGGGAATGGAGGTCGCCCGACGGGAGACGTGACGGGCGAGGCGCCAAGGTAGGGGTTACCAGCCGCGTCGGTGGGCGTTATGGCGAGCGCGTGGCTTCACCCCCCAGGAGGGCCATGGCGTGGCTCTGCTATCGAATTCTGGCCCAGGAGTGCTGGCCAATTTTGGCCCACCCCCCATCCCGCAACCTACGGTTCCCCTGATGGATCAGGGGGCCTTTTGTGGACTGGAAAGCCAAAGTGGATTTGTTCGAGCAGCTCCGTCGTGAGCATGAGTTCGGCATAGGCACGATCGCGGGCGTGGCGGCGAAGTTCGGTGTTCATCGACGGGTTGTTCGTCGGGCGATTGCTGGTGCGCTGCCACCCCCACACCGTTACACGGAACGGAGCAAGCCGAAGCTGGGCGCGCTTGAGGCGTTCATCGAGCAGGTGCTCGACGAGGACCGCCGCGCCCCGCGTAAGCAGCGCCACACGGCACGGCGCATCCATCGTCGGATCCTGACGGAATTCCCTGACGCTGCGGTCGCTGAGTCGACGGTGCGCAACCACGTCCGCGAGCGCAAGCGTCAGATGGGACTGCTGCGGCGCGAGACGTTCGTGCCGCAAAGCTACAGTTGGGGTCAGGAGGCTCAGGTCGACTGGTATGAAGCCTGGGTCGATCTCGGCGACGAGCGAACCAAGGTGCAGATTTTCACCATGCGCTCGATGGCCAGCGGCGCGGCGTTCCACCGGGCCTACCTTCACGCCACACAGCAGGCGTTTCTGGAGGCGCACGAGCACGCCTTCGAATACTTCGGCGGGGTGTTCCACCTGCTGCGGTATGACAATCTTGCCAGTGCGGTCCGCAAGATCCTGCGCGGCTACCGGCGGGAGGAGACGGTTCGGTTCACGGCATTCCGCTCGCACTGGCGGTTTACCGCCGAGTTCTGCACGCCTGGCGAGGGGCATGAGAAGGGCGGTGTCGAAGGCGAAGGCGGCTACTTCCGGCGCAACCATCTGGTGCCGGTGCCGTGCGTCGCCGACTGCGATGCGCTGAACGCGCTGCTCCTCACCGGCTGCCGCGCGGACGAGGCACGGGTGCTCGATGGGCGCACGCAGTCCGTCGGCGCCGCGCTGGCCGAGGAGCGGGGCCACCTGCTGTCACGCGTGACCGAAGGCTTCGATCTGGCCGACGTCGTCTTCCCACTCGTGGACAAGCAAGGCTGCGTCACGGTGAAGACCAACTTCTACTCCGTGCCAGCCCGCGCGGGCACTCGGGTGGAAGCGCGGGTGCATCCGCTGCATGTCGAGGTTTGGCACGCTGGCCGCCGGATTGCCCGGCACGAACGGTGCCACAGCCGCCGCCAGCATGTGCTGGATCTCGAGCATTACCTTGATGTGTTCAGCCACAAGCCCGGCGCGTTTGCCGGGTCCAAGCCGCTGGCGCAATGGCGCGCGGCCGGTCGCTGGGCCGCCTGCTATGACGCGTTGTGGGATCGGCTGCAGGCGCGGCACGGCAAGCAGAATGGCACCCGCGCCATGGTGGAGGTGCTCGGACTGGGCCGGGAGTTTGGCCATGACGCGCTGCGGACCGCCATCGCCGCCACGGTGTCGCTCGGCGCCTGCGATGTGGCGGCGGTGCGCTATTTGCTGACCGAGGCGGGTCTGCACAAAGCCCATCCTGTCCCAATCGATGTTGGCGTACTGGCTCGCTACGACCGGCCCATGCCGAGCGTTGTCGATTACGACACGCTGCTGATCTCCACGCCCTGCGTCGGGAGCGCGTGATGCAGGATCTCCAGGACCAGGCCATTCGCCAGCACTGCAAGGCGCTGCACGTGCCAACGATCAGCAGCCAGTTCGCCCGGCTGGCCGAGGCGGCTACCCGGGAGGGTCAATCCCATGTCGGTTATCTCGAGGCGTTGCTGGCGGCCGAGATGGAGGAGCGCGAGAGCCGGGCCATCACTCGGCTGCTGCATGAAGCGAAGCTGCCGCGGATGAAGACCTTGGATGCGTTTGAATTTGAACGTTCCAGCGTCTCGGTCGCTCAACTGCGCACGCTGGCGGAAGGCGATTATGTGGCCAAGGCCGAACCAGTCCTGTTGGTGGGTGAGGCTGGCACCGGAAAAACCCATCTGGCGACTGGGCTTTGCGTGGCCGCCTGTCGCCAGCGGCGTCGGGTGCGGTTCACCACGGCGACCGGACTGATCAACGAGCTGGCCGAGGCCGCGCACGCCAACCAGCTCAGCCGCGCGCTCGGTCGATGGGAACGGCTCGACCTGATCTGTATCGACGAACTCGGTTATGTGCCGCTAGCCGAAACCGCGTGCGAACTGATGTTCCAGGTGATCGCCGACCGGGCGGAGAAAGCGGCGGTGATCGTCACCACCAACCTGCCGTTCTCCGAGTGGTCGCAGGTGATCCCCAATCCGCGGCTTTGCAAGGCGCTGATCGATCGGCTCACCGATCAGGCGCACATCATTACCACCGGCACAGACTCGTACCGGTTCCGCCGTACCACGGCGCGACGCACGACGGGAAAATCATGACAGGGAGGACAGCAAAGCGCCGATAACCTGCTGAGTCCGGTCTCGGCTCGGCTCAGCAAGTCAGACACCGGAGGGTGGGCCAAAATTCGTCAGCACAAGTGGGCCAATATTCATTGTCACAGCCA
>DATAPW010000015.1:0-14229 GCA_036265005.1 Acetobacteraceae bacterium
TGCTTGGCCAGATGGCGGATCGCATGGCGCGGCTGCCGGTGGCGCGACTCTGCGAGATGCAGCGGCTGCGCGGTGCGCTGCTGCTGCCGTATCACCTGGGCCGCATCACCACCTATGCGGGGCTGGGCGCACTGAGCGCGCTGCTCGGCGCGTCGCTGGCGCGCCAGCCCTGGCTGAGCCAGCTCTCCGCCGTCCTGTTGCTGTTCGCAGCGCTGCTGTTCCTTGGCCAGGCGCTGCAACGGCTGGTGCCGTCACTGCGCGTCCTGCTTCCCAACATCACCGCCGCACCACCCGGCTTCGTCCGCCTGGCGACACGCCTGACCGTGCGGGTGGACCGGACGACACCGGGCGGCACCCTGCTGCTTGGCGTGGCTCTCGGCTTCCTGCCCTGCGGCTTCCTGTATGCCGCGCTGGCCGCCGCCGCCGCCAGCGGCGGTCCGCTCCAGGGCGCGCTGGCGATGGCCGTGTTCGGCCTCGGCACGGTTCCCAGCCTGGTCGCCGTCGGGATCGTCGGCCAGGCGGCGGGGCGGCGCTGGCAGCGCGGCGCCGCGGCGTTGGCACCCGCAGTCATGCTGCTGAACGCGGTGCTGCTGGCGGTGCTCGGGCTGCGGGATATTGCCTGAGCGTTAAAATTCCGGCGTGCAATGGCCGCCGTTCGATGTGATGATCGACAAAACTGCCTGGCGTCGTTCGTATGGAAGCAGGGGATTGCCATGCGCGTTCCGTCAATAAGCACGATGGTCATCGGGGTACTGACAGCCGCCGCAATCGGCCAGGTTGCCTGTGCCGGAGCGGCAAATGCCTCGGTCATCGCATCCAGCCCAACGCTGCCGGTGCTGGGCGTGCCCTATGTCGCCGCCGTCAGTGCCGGCTGCTTCCCCGCGGTGGCCAAATGCATCGCCCCCGGCAGCCTCACGCTCACCTCCGTCGTGTCATCGACGTTCAACGGGGCGGGCCAGGACATCGTGGCCAACGCCACCTATTCGGGCGAACTCACTACCCTGGGCGGAATGCCGGTGGGTCCGGTGATGCTGACCGGAACGCTCGAGGAAGAGGTGCTGGGACGCACGACGTCGACCGCGCTCGGCTCCTGGACCACGGACCTGCTGGCGCTCTCGCTGTCCGGACCGGTGCTGGCCGGGACGCTGACGCTCGGACTGGATCCGGCGCATAGCTCGAGCGGCACTTCCTCGATCACCCAGGTCAACAGCGAAGACTCCGGCGAGTTCCGGATCAGCAGCTTCTTCGACGTGTTCACCGAACTGTCGCTGGACAACCCGCCGCTGAGCACGACGCGCGGCCCCATCAGGGTCACCCTGACGACACCGGAGCCGACCGGGCTGGCGCTGTTGCTCCCGGCGCTGCTTGGCCTGGTCGCGGTGCGCCGGCGGCGCTGACCGGGCTCGCGATTCGCCCGATGGCGGATTAGACATCTAGACAAATCCGCTGCATTCTCCGTCTTCCATCACGCCGCGCTTCGTGACACTTCCATGTCAGGTCACAGTTGCGAGGCGTCAGCACCATGTCTGCAACCGCGGACGCAAGACCTGCCACCACCGACCTGAGCCGCCGGGTGCTTGCCGTCACCTGCGGCGCGCACGCGCTGCATGACGGCTTCACCGACCTGATCTACGTGCTGCTGTCGGTCTGGCAGGCGGAATTCGCGCTGAGCTACGCCGCACTTGGCGTGCTCCGCATGCTGTTCACCGGCGCGATGGCGACCCTGCAGGTGCCGATGGCGGCAGTGGCGCGGCGCGTCGGCGGACCGCTGCTGCTCGCCGCCGGCACGGCGCTGGCCGGCGGCGCCTACCTCACCATCGGACTGACCGGCGCCGGGTTTGTCGTGCTGGCAGCGGCGCTGGTCGCGGGCGGCATCGGCGCCGCCGTGCAGCATCCGATCGGGTCGGCGCTGGTGTCGCACGCCTACGCCGATCGCGGCTCGCGCACCGCTCTCGGCACCTACAACTTCGCCGGCGACCTCGGGAAGATGGCGGTGCCGGCAGCGACCGCGTGGCTGCTCTTGGTCATGCCGTGGCGACCGGCGTTGGGGCTGATCGGCCTGCTCGGCATCGGCGGCGCCATCGCCATCCTGCTCGCGCTGCCGGCCACGCTGGATGCCACGCCGGAGCCGGATACGCATAAGCCGAGTGCCGCCGCGTCGCCTGCGCAGCCGCGCCAGCGCCTGGGGTTTCCGCTGCTGCTGAGCATCGGCGTGCTGGACAGCGGCACGCGCATGGGGTTCCTCGCCTTCCTGCCGTTCGTGCTGCAGGCGAAGGGTGCGTCAACGCCCGCCATCGGCATTGCGCTGACGCTGGTGTTCGCCGGCGGCGCCGCCGGCAAGCTGGCCTGCGGGTTGCTGGGCGCGCGTCTCGGCGTGCTGCGCACCGTGCTGCTGACCGAGCTGGCGACGGCATTGGGCATCATGGCGCTCGGCTGGCTGCCTCTGGATGCCGCTCTGGCGTGCCTGCCGATCATCGGGGTGGCGCTGAACGGCACATCGTCGGTGCTGTACGGCACGGTGCCGGAACTGGTGACGACCTATCGGCGCGAGCACGCCTTCGGCGTGTTCTACACCGGCACGATCGGCGGCGGCGCGGTGGCCCCCGCGCTGTATGGCCTGGCAGGCGACGCGCTGGGGCCGGAGCAGGCGATCTTGGTTGTTGCCGCGGTTTGCCTGCTGACGTTGCCGCTGGCCTGGGGGTTGCGTCCGTCTTTGGCAGCGCTGCGTTAGCGGCTGGTCCAAGCACGCATCGTCATGCTCGCGCAGCGGCGGCAATCCAATCCTCCGAGATGGACGATGCAATGTCGGAGCGGCTGAACCGGCGCTGTTTCAAGGCACGGAGACGGTGGGGAGGCGACCGCGGAGTGCCGCGGAGCGGGCGGACCTGCCGGCGCCGCACTCGATGGCACGCACCGGCTGTCTGTCCTCAATCCGTGCAGTTCAGGCCGGGCATCCGATCAGCGTTCGCAGGGACGCCAGTCTGGCGGATTTCATCGCAGCGTGCTCGCCAAACAGAGCCCCGGCGCGCTGAAACGAAAAAGGGCCGGCACCAGCGCCGGCCCCTCCGTTTCAACCTGCTTGGCGTTAGCTGCCGTTGCCTTGGTTCTGATTGGGCTGGAACAACCAGGTGCCGCGGTTGGAGGTGGCCATGTACGTCCGGATCGCGTTGCCACTCTGCGCCGTCGCGATCGGCGGGACGCTCTGCACAGGAGCCTGGGCAATCACGCCGTGGATCTCGGTGAACTGCGTGTTGGGCACCAGGCCATCGCCGCTGTCAGCATAGGCCGAACCGACGCCAAGACTGAGCGCTGCGGCTGCGGCAATAAGCATGATCTTCATGGTCTCCACTCCTCGTAATAGGCCTCGCTTCTGGTGGGGCCTTGTTCTGTTCCATCGCTTCACCTGCGATGGCTGGGAAATAGACCTTCCGCCTCCGCGGGATAATCGGAAGAATTGACATATGATTTCCTTAATTTCCGATGAAATAGCCGCGACAGGCCCTCTCCGCTGCCGGCAGATAGCCGGCCCGATGCCCGGCCGACGCCGCGCGCGGATGGCGGGAACCATCTTGCGACCGGTGCCTGAAGGCGGTCATAGGTCAGCGTCGACGGATGGAGATTCCGAATGGTCGATCTGACTCTCACCACCTTCGATTGGGTTCCCGAGATGCCGCGGGGCTATGTGCGCGACTTACGTGTGCGCTGGGCTCTGGAAGAGGCCGGATTGCCCTATCGCGTCAATAGCGTGTCATTTCGTGATCGGAATGCCGAGCATTATGCACACCAGCCCTTCGGCCAGGTGCCGTGGTTGACCGATGGAGACATCTCGATCTTCGAGAGCGGCGCGATCCTGCTTCACCTGGGCGAGCGTAGTGACGCGCTGTTGCCTGCCGATCCGCGCCGACGCAGCGAGGCTTTGAAATGGCTGTTCGCTGCGCTCAATTCAGTCGAGATGGCGAGCCTGCCCTGGTCCCTATTCGCGTTCTCCGGGGACACCGGGGGTACGCCGGGATGGAAGCGTCTGGACGAGTTCCTCAAGGCCCGGCTCCAGCACCTGGAGCCGGTGTTGGCAGGACGCGAATGGCTGGCCGGGACTTTCTCCGTCGCCGACATACTCATGGCGGATGTCTTGCGCCTGGTCGATCGGTTCGACGGGCTGGCAGTACATCCCGCCTGTCGCGGCTATGTCGCGCGCGCTGCGGGCCGCCCGTGCTTCGTCAAGGCACACGCAGACCAGATGGCGCATTTTGCCGCGGCAGACCGAGCAACACCGATGCCAAAAGCAGTTGTCTGACATGCCGTGTGGCGCTGACCCTGGCCGCCGCCGCGAAGGGCAGTTCTACTTTGCGGGCCGGATGATTTTTTTACCTTGCACCGACTTCCAAAAGTATCGCCGCAGCCACAGCCAGGTCGGGGGCGGCAATAACGAGCGGTTGCGCGGCGGTGGTATACAGTGGACCGCTCCCGCGCAGGTGGCGGCCTTCGAGCCTGGCCGGCACTCGCGCAATCGACCGAAGTAGGGATCAGCCAGTGGCCATCATCGACAGGCGAGAGATCGAGTTCGACGAGAAGGCGCTGATCAGCGTGATCGCCGGGTCGCTGCAGCGCGCCCAGGCCATCGGCCTGCCGGCACTGCGGCCGACCAGCATCGGCTTCGACCCGCAAGCAAATACGATGCGCGTCGAGTATGGCACACAACCCACGGTGTCGCTGTCATCCGCGCATCTCGGCGCCTTCCTCGTGTCGTACTGCGTCCGGGCGCGCATCCCGGTTCCCAGGGGAGCCGACAAGAACATCCGCATCCAATCCGGCTCTGTTGTCCTTGCCTTCAATACGCATTTTGCCGACCCGCTTGGGGCCTGGTGACGAGGCGTTCCGACATTGCGGCAAACAACCGGGAATTGACGGCAGACCGCGGCCCAGGCCTCGTCCAGTTCCAGCCCTGCCAGCCGGAAAGCGGATTGATAGTCCGTTGAAGGGTGCGGATGACGGGGCCGAACGTTGCATCGTGGGTCGCTGACCCGCAGACATAGTGGTCCCCGCGACGCAGCGCTCAGCGGCGCACCCAATTCGTGACAACCTCCTGCGCCCCAGGTACTGTCGGGAAGCAATATACCACAGGCCGGGCGATCAACGCTGAATGGCCGACACCTGGGAGGTGGCGATGCGACCTGGGACCCTGCGCGCAGCATTCTTCTTTCTGGCCCTGGCGTCACTCGGCCTGGCCAGCGCGCAGCCGGCCGAAGCGGATAAGGTCACCATCGCCTTCGCCGGCAAGGGCCTGTCCTTCATGATCCAGTACATCGCCATCGGCGCCGGCTTCTACAAGGAAGAAGGCCTCGATCCGGAATCCGTCGATGTCGCCTCCGGCACGCGACAGGCCGCGGCAGTGATGGGCGGCAGCGCCGAGATCACCCAGGTCGGCTTCGCCCACACCATGCATGCCGTCGGACGCGGCGGCGACCTGGTCGGCATCTGCACCGCGTTCGACGCCTATCCGATCGCCCTGGTGCTGTCGAACGCCGCGATCAACCGGCTGGGCATCACCGATGCGATGTCGCTCGACGAGAAGCTGAAGCGGCTGCACGGCGTGAAGATCGGCATCACCTCACCCGGCTCCAGCACCGACGAGTTCATGCGCACCATCATGCTGGTGCGTGGCCTGGATCCGTCGCGCGACGTGCAATTGCAGCCGATCGGCATCGGCGCGCCGATGGTCGCCGCGATGGCAGCCGGCGCCACCGACGGCTTCGCGTTCATGTCGCCATTCACCGGCATGGCGGTCAGCCGCGGGCTCGGCCAGGTCATCGCCGATCCGATGACCGGCAACGTGCCCGAGTACAAGGACGTGCCGTACCAGGTGATCACCACCAGCCGCGCCACGATGGCGGCCAAGCGTCCGCTGCTGCTGCACGTCGTGCGGGCGATGACGCGGGCGATGATCTTCGCGCGCGACAAGCCCGAGGACACGCGGCGCATCGTGCGGACGTTCTTCCAGGACACGCCCGAAGCCGAGTTCAATGCGGCGTTCGATACCTACGTCAAGGCGGTGCCGAGTACGCCCATCGTGTCGCAGGCGCAGGTGGACAGCACGGTGAAGATGGTGAACCTGTCGGAGAAGACGCCGATCACGGCGACCTATGACCAGTTGTTCTATCCGGACCTGGCGCGCGAGGCGGCCAAGGACCTGATGGGCAAATAGCGTGTCGGCAACCCAACAGGCCACGCGCGGCGATACAGCGCCACGCACCGATCCCATCATCCTCTGGCAGCTCGGCGTCGGCATCGCGATGCTGGCCGCGTGGGAGGCGAGCGGCCGGTTCTTCGGCACGCAATGGACCAGCGAGCCAAGCCTGATCGCCGCTCGCCTGGCGCAGTGGGCGCAGGGCGAGCTTTACCTGCACTTCATCACCACGCTGACCGAGGTGGTCACCGGCCTGTGCATCGGTTCGCTGTTCGGCATCCTGGCGGGACTGGTGCTGGGCCGCTCGCCGCTGTTGTCGGTGATCCTGCGGCCGATCATCGTGGCGTTCTACAGCGTGCCGCTGATCGCCCTGGCGCCGCTGTTCATCATGTTCTTCGGCCTCGACATGCTGCCGAAGATCGTGCTGGTGACCATCGTCGTGTTCTTCCTGCTGTTCTTCAACACCTTCGCCGGCGCGACCTCGGTGGACCATGACCTGATCGCGCAGGTCGAGCTGATGGGTTCCAACCGGCGCGAGAAGTTCCAGAAGGTGGTGGCGCCGGCCTGCATGGCGTGGATCGTCGGCGGCATCAAGATCGCCTTGCCGTATGCGCTGGTGGCCGCCACCACCGGCGAGATGCTGGCGGCACGGCGCGGGCTGGGCTTCCTGCTGAGCGATGCGGCGTCGCAGTTCGACATGACGTCGCTGTACGCGGCGCTGTTCATCCTGATGATGATGGGCCTGGCGGTCTCCGAGATCGCCGCCTGGTCGGAACGACGCATACTGCGGTGGCGCCATGCCGAGGGGTGACGCCGCGCCGGAGACGCAGAAGATCAGGCTCGCCGGCGTCGGCAAACGCTTTGTCACGCGCGACCGCGAGGTGCAGGCATTGGAGCCGATCGACCTCTCGGTGCGGCCGCATGAATTCGTCGCACTGGTCGGACCGAGCGGCTGCGGCAAGTCCACCATCCTGAACCTGGTGGCTGGCCTGCTGCCGCCCAGCGAGGGGCAGGTCTGGTACGACGGCGCGCCGGTGAACGGTCTCAATCGCAGCGTCGGCTACATGACGCAGAAGGACACGCTGCTGCCGTGGCGCAGCGCCGCCGACAATGTGCGGATCGCGCTCGAGCTGAAATGCCGTGCGGTGCCGCGCGACGAGGCGAATGCGCGGGTGGCGCAGATCATCGACCTGGTGGGGCTGACGGGATTCGAACGCCACTATCCAGCCGAGTTGTCGGGCGGCATGCGCAAGCGCGTGGGTCTGGCGCGGACGCTGATCTACCAGCCCGAGACGCTGCTGATGGATGAGCCGTTCGGCGCGCTGGATGCGCAGTTGAAGCTGCTGATGCTGAACCAGTTGCAGGACCTGACGCGGCAGCGGCGGATGACCGTGCTGTTCGTCACGCACGACCTGGGCGAGGCGATCACGCTGGCGGATCGCGTCGTGGTGTTCAGCGCGCGGCCCGGGCGCATCCGCACCATCCGCGACATCGACCTGCCGCGGCCGCGCGACGTGTTCCGCATCCGCTTCACCGAAGCCTTCGCCCATCTGCACGAGGAATTGTGGGATGAGCTGAAGGACGAAGTGACGCAGGGGACGGATGTGTGATGGCGATGCGGCGGGCCTGGATGCTCGCCTGCGCGAGCATGACGGTGGGCATGCGGGTGGGGGTGGCGCGATGAGCCAGGCGGTGCACATCGCGGCCGGGGCCGACGCGACGGCGGCGCCGCTGACGCGATTCCTGCAGTCCGCGCCGGGCCGGTTCGCGGCGCGCCTGCTGCTGGTGCTGGTGCTGCTGGCGATGTGGCAGGTGCTGCCGGACAAGGGGTTGCGCTTCTGGATGAGCGGGCCGGTGGAAATCGTCGCCCGGCTGTGGAGCTGGATCCTCGACGGATCGCTGTGGGAGAATCTCGGCGCAACGCTGCTGGCGATGGCGCTGGGCTACACCATCGGCACTGCCGCCGGCATCGTGCTGGGGCTGCTGTTCGGCCTGTTGCCGCGGGTGCACCGCGTGCTGTCGCCGTACATCACCGCGCTCTACGCGATGCCGAAAATCGCCCTGGCGCCGTTGTTCGTCATCACACTCGGCATCGGCATCGAGTCGAAGGTCGCGCTGGTCGCCATCACCGTGTTCTTCCTGGTGCTCAACAGCACGCTGGATGGCGTGCGCAACGTGGACCGCGACCTGACACGCTCGCTGGCGCTGATGGGTGCGACGCGGATCGAGGTGATCAGCAAGGTGCTGCTACCGGCGACGCTGCCATGGATCTTCACCGGCATGCGGATCGCCGTGCGCTACGCCTTCACCAACACGCTGCTGGCGGAACTGATCGCGTCGAACAGCGGCATCGGCTTCATGATCGAATACTACTCGGGGATCTTCGACGCGACCGGCACCTATGCCGCCATCCTGGTGCTGGTGATCATGAGCGTCGGTCTGACCGAAGTGCTGACGCAGATCGAGGCCAGGCTGTCACACGGACGAGGCCCTTAACCGCGGTCTGGCATGCCTGCGGCTCCGGCTGGCGGATCGCTTGCGATAATGCCGCCAGAACTCCTGGATGCCGGCCACACAGGCCGGGATGACGTCAGGCGCGCTGCCCAGGCACTCGTCCTCGCCCATCGCGGCGCCGGCATCGCGTTCGGCGACGCTGTGCAGCATCAGCAGCGGCGCGATCAGCATCCCCGCGAGTCGATGCGTCAACAGCGGCTCCCATCCCTTGGGTCGCAGCGCCAGGGCGCCCAGGAAGCCGCTGGTCCAATCGTCGGCGACCAGTTGTCCGTCGGCGGCTTCCCAAAGGATCGGCAGAAAGGTTTCCGGCGCCAGGCTGATGTCGCGGACGATTTCATCGTAGCGACCGATGATCGTGCCGAGAACGAGCCGCCTCTCGGCCTCGGTCCTGAACGCCGGAGTGGCGCCACCCCAGATCACCGGCAGCCATTCACTCGGTGGGATCACCTCGGGACTGACCGCGATGCCGGTAAGAAAGCCATCCAGATCGGACAGCCACATGCTGTCGGCGGGTGCGTGGTCCGACATCAGGTAGTCGTCCAGCGCATCGAGATCGATCGGGCCGGACCCGATGCCGCCGGCATCCATCTCGCCTGGAAAGCCGAACATCAGCATGGGGGCTTCATTCAGGGGCCGGCTGCAAGGTCGAGCTTCCCGACACGCTTCGCTGCTTCTTCCGCTCATCGAGCATGCAGGCAATTCTGGCGGCCGCCTGCTTCGCTGCGAGTATCGCGGCACTCACGGTGGATTCGGTGCCCGACGCCAGCATGGTCTCGCGGGCCTGTCGGCCGCCTGCACTGCGATGCATGATCAGGTAGCGAACATAGCCACCGTAATTGCAGACGATCAGCCGCAGGCTGGGAACGGTGGCCAACACCTGGCCGTCGGGCGAAGTGTGCCAGGTCTCATTGTCCAAGATCTCATTGCCCAACATCTCATGCCCCAACATCTCATGCCCCAACATCTCATGCATGGTGCAGGCACTCCGTAATGTGACGGGGAAGCTCATTCTGCCGATGGGACCTGGAGCGGACGGAAGACATGAGGCACGCCGACTGTCGGGACGGAGGTGCCGGGTCAGCCGGACGACTGCATCGGGATTGCGGCCCGATCCAGCGGCCGCGCCGTAATCGACGGCCACGCGGCTTGTTGCGGCATCCTGATAGCGTCCATCAAGCAACCCCTCGTCGAACTCTGCCTGTGCAGAGCACTTTGCTGCGTGAGTATGCAAGGCTGTTTCGTCGAGGTGGTCAAGGAATAGCATGTTAAGAGTCGAATGCGAGACGGACGGTTATTGATGTCCGGCCGACGCCCGGCCAAATACCCGCCCCCCTTTACATATGTAATACTTGTAAGCGGTGCGGGCACCGGCGCTGCCGGGCGGTCCGGCTTGACGACAGCGCCACCCGAGTGGGCACAATCCGCCGGCGACGGCGCTTTGTCCGTCGAGGAGGAAAGGCAGATGACCACGAGCCTGCCCATCGACCGGATGATCGACCTGGACCGCGGCACCATCAGTCGCGAGATCTTCGTCTCGCCCGATTTCCACCGCGAGGAACTGGAGAAGCTGTTCACCCGCGCCTGGCTGTTCGTCGGACACGAAAGCCTGATCCCGAACCCCGGTGACTTCTACGTGTCCCGCATGGGGGAGGAGTCGGTGATCCTGTGCCGCGATACGCAGAACGCGGTGCACGTGTTCCTGAATTCCTGCCGGCATCGCGGCATGAAGGTATGCCGCTACGAACAGGGCAACACCTCGCTGTTCGTCTGCCCATACCATTCCTGGAGCTACACCACCGATGGCAGGCTGCAGGGCGTGCCGCTGTACCGCGCGCTGTACGAGGGCACGCTGAATCGCGAGGAATGGTCGCTGATCGAGGTGCCGCGGCTGGCGCTGTACAAGGGCACCGTCTGGGCCTCGTGGGATCCCGCCGCGCCGGATTTCCTGGCGTATCTTGGCGGCGCGGTGGACCACCTCGACCAGGTGCTGGACTGCCGCGACGGGAGGCCCGGCGGGTCGGAAGTGATCGGCGTGCACAAATGGGTGTTCCCGTCGAACTGGAAGTTCGCCGCAGAGAATTTCCTCGGCGACACCTACCACAATCCGTCGCACCGCTCGGTGGACATGATCGGCATCGGCCCCAGCGCACAGCGTGGCGAGAAAGGGCGGCGCGACAACGAATACAACAAAGGCCAGCACGTCTGGGTGAGCCATCTGGCCGGCCACGGCATGCACAGCGTGCTGATGCCGAGTGAACAGGAATACCAGCCGAGCTACGCGCAGTACCCGATCGTCGATGAGTATTTCCGCCACTGCTTCCATGAGCGGAAGCGCCGGCTGGGCGAGAAGGCGCGGTTATTGCCGTTCACCGGCAACATCTTCCCCAACACGTCGTACCACGGCCGCCAGCCGCGCGGATTGTGCGTGTGGCACCCGCACAGCCCGACCGAGACCGAAGGCTGGCGCTTCTTCCTGGTGGATGCCGATGCGCCGGCCGAGGTGAAGGACGTGCTGCGGCGGTTCTACATGCGCTACTCGGGGCCGGCGGGGATGACCGAGCAGGACGACATGGAGAACTGGCTGTACGCCACCGCCTCCAGCAAGGGCACCATCGCGCGGCGCTATCCGTTCAACTACCAGGCATCGACCGGGGCGTACAAGACCAACGATCCGATCCCCGGCGACGTGTCGCTGCAGATCACCGACCAGACGCCGCGCAACTACTATCGTGTCTACGCATCGTACCTGAAGGGCGACGACTGGGACAGGTTGATCGGGCGCGACCGCGGGCCGGTGCGGGTCGCAGCGGAGTAGCGGCGATGGGCGCATGCGGCCGACGCCGATGCACGCAAGCCTACCAACTCACCGTCATGGCCGGCTTGTCCCGGCCATGACGGTGACGGAGCACGCCGATCGATGGTCGCCGGACGTGCCGCGATCGTGTTAACGAATCATTGATCCGGACAGGGCGATAGTGCCGAACCCTCGCAAGGTTCGTGCATGTTGCATCCCCCTGGCTGTCACCGCTCTCCTCCCCCTTCGCAGCAGCGGGCGTTCACCGCTACGCCGGCGGTCATGGCGTTGATCCGATAGCGCCGCCGGAGGCCGCATGTTCGTCGCGCTGAGCCGCTTCACCATTGCCAACGACACGGTGGATGACGTGCGCGACGCGTTCTGCCGTCGACCCCATCTTGCCGATGCCGCACCCGGGTTTCTCGGCATGGATGTCATGAGCCCGCTCGATGATCGTGCCGAGGTCTGGCTGACGACGCGCTGGTGTGACGAGCGAAGCTACCGCACGTGGCACCGAAGTCATGCATACCATGAATCGCACAAGGGAATCCCCAAGGGACTCAGGTTGGTCCAAGGCAGCGCCAGCGTACGATTGTTCGAGGTGTTTGCCGAATGATGCCCGAGGGCGCCGCGCTGACCTCATTGCGAGTTGAGGGATTGCAGCGGTTCCGCCTCCTGAAAGCCGACGCGGCAGCCGCGGTCACCGAGCGACTTTACGCCTTGCACGACACCACCTACGCGCCATTCGGCCAGCGCGGGCGCGAGGCATGCCGCGAAGACCTGGCGTTCCACCTGGAATTCCTGCAGCCCACACTCGAGTTCGGCTTGCTGCAGCCAATGGTGGATTACCTGCACTGGATCGCCAGCGTACTCGCCGCACGGGCGATTCCATCGGCTCATCTCGCGGTCTCGCTGGACCTGCTGGCGGAATTCTTCACCGAACACATGCAAGCCACCGACGCTGCTGTCGTCAGCGCAGCATTGGGTGCCGCACGTGCGCAATTCCTGCGCGGGCGGGAATTGCCACGAGCGCCGACCCTGCCATCCACAGCATGGCCGGAGGCCACGGCGTTCGAGGCAGCCCTGCTGGCTGGCGATCAGCGCGCGGCGATGGTGCTGGTGAATGCCTGCATCGACCAAGGTCAAAGCCTGATCGATGTCGAACAGCACGTCATCCAGCCTGCGTTGTATCACATCGGCGACTGTTGGCAGGCCAACCAGATCTCGGTTGCCGAGGAGCATCTGGCAACCGCGATCGCCCAGGCCGTGATGACGACGGGGCTGCTGCGCTCGCCGGTCCCGGAAATGCTTGGCAAGCGGGTCCTGCTCGCGTGCGTCGCGGGCAACCAACACGCGGTCGGGCTGCACATGGTGGCCGATGCATTCCAACTGGCCGGCTGGGACATCCGGTATCTTGGCGCCAGCGTGCCAGGACCTGCCATCGTTCAGCTTGCCGCAGACTGGAAGGCCGACCTGGTGGGCCTGTCGGCGTCGTTTGCTCATCAACTGCGCGGCGTCAAGGAAACCATCGCCCTGCTGCGCGAGACAATCGGCCCCGGCGGACCCGCCGTGATGGTCGGCGGTCTGGCGTTCAACCGTTTCCCCCGCATTGCCGACCTGATCGGTGCCGATGCTTCCACAGCCGATGCACGGGCGGCGGTTGCCTGTGCCAATCGGATCGTCAACGGGTAGCAAAGTTGGCCTGGTACCCGCCCGAGATCGAGCCCATGCTCGCCGTCGTCGCAGCGACGCTCGATGAAGCCGGCACGCTGACCGAGGCGAACGCCGGGTTCCAGCGACTGATCAGTGCCACGGTGTCACAGCCGATCGGTTGCCTCGCCGCGCGATTTTTCATTCAGCCGGATTTTGCCAGCCTTGTCCGGGCCACGCCCGGCACCGGCGGAGACATCCATAGCGGCCTGTTGACCATCGGCGAGTACATGGGGCGTTCGCGGACGCTGCGCGGGCGCATCTGGCGCGTGGACGGGCGGCTGCGGGTTATTGCGGAGTTCGACATCGAAGAACTCGAGCGGCTGCATGATATCGTGCTTGGGTTGAACTACGACTACGCCAGCGCGCAGCGCGAACTCGCCCAGACCAACTTCAAGCTCCAGCAGCGCGAGGCGCAGATCCTTGCGACGTCACTGACCGACCCGCTCACCGGCATCGGCAACCGGCGCCGACTGGAGCAGGCACTGGAGCAGGAATTCGCCCGCGCCGAGCGCAGCGGGCGGACGCTGAGCGCCTTTATGGCCGATCTCGACCACTTCAAATCCGTCAACGACAGCTACGGGCACGAAATCGGCGACAAGGTCCTGGCGGCATTCGGCCAACTGCTGCGTCGGCGCATCCGGGCAGGCGACACGGCGGCGCGCTTCGGCGGCGAGGAGTTCGTCGTGCTGATGCCGGAGACCGATCTCGCGAACGCGGTCCTGATTGCGGAGCGGGTCAGGGAGGCCCTGGCTGGCTGCCTTATCGCTCCGTTGCCCGGTCCGGTGACCGCAAGCTTCGGCGTGGCGGAACTGGCGGCCGGTGAGCCGGCGCGCTCGCTGCTGTCCCGCGCCGATAAGGCGCTGTACGAAGCCAAACATACCGGCCGCAACCGCGTCGCGGTCGGCTAGCCGGGGCTTCGCCCCTGGACCCCACCAGAGGGCGCTGCCCTCTGGACTCCCGCCAAGGGCCGGGCCCTTGGAACCCTTCACTTTCGGATGGATTGCAAAGGCTCCGCCTTTGCTGG
>DATAPW010000016.1:0-21165 GCA_036265005.1 Acetobacteraceae bacterium
TCGATATCCTGGTGAACAACGCCGGCATTCTGCGTGACAAGGCGTTCAACAATATGACGCTGGAAGATTTCGAATTCACCGTGCAGGTGCATTTCTACGGCACGGTGTACTGCACCAAGGCAGCCTGGCCGATCATGCGCAAGCAGCAATACGGGCGCATTGTCGTCACCACGTCGGGATCCGGCACAGTCGGCAATTTCGGCCAGAGCAACTACGGCGCAGCCAAGATGGCGGTGAACGGCCTGATCAACGTGCTGCGGTTCGAAGGCGCGAAATACAACATTCTGTGCAATGCGATCTCACCCTCGGCGCACACGCGGATGACCGAGGGCCTGCTGCCGCCGGACATGGTGCAGTTCATGCGGCCCGAATTTGTCTCGCCCGCGGTGGCCTGGCTGTGCAGCGAAGAGTGCAACGCCAACGGCGAGATCATTGCCGCAACGGCGGGCAACTATGCGCGGGTGCAGTACTTCCAGTCGGAGGGGGTGCAGTTCGATCCGGACCAGCCGGTGACCATTGAGATGCTGGCAGAGAAGATCGGCACGATCCGCGATCTGTCGAAGGCGAAGCCGTATACCGGCCTGATGGGCACAGTGGAGGCGAGCCTGCGGAAGATGGGCAAGATCAAGTAAGGCAACGCAAGGCAAGGGTTCACACCGAGGCCACCGAGGAAGCAAAGCCACCGAGAGCCAGCGAGATAAAAGTGTCTGGCGCTTCGCGCGAAGCGCCAGAACCGTGATTCACACGTCCAGCCGATAAGCCTCGCCATCGCGCACGATCCGCCCCGCGGTCGCACCGGCGAAATGCGTGCCGATCACCAGCACCGGTGTCCCCGCCAACTGCGCGAACATAAGCTCCCGCGTGCGCTGCCCCTGCACCGGATCCGAATCCGCGGTCGATGCCCACTCGGGACGCGCGATCTGACACGGATGGTGCATGAAGTCGCCGGTGATCAGCGCCCCCTCGCCGCGCGATCGAATACGCACGCTGACATGGCCCGGCGTGTGCCCAACCGTCGGCACCAGATCGATCTCGTCACACAGCCGCGCATCCATCTCCACCAGATCGACCAGGCCGGCGTCGAACACCGGCTGCACGGAATCGCCGAACACGGCCACCATGTCCTCGCGCCCCTGCGGCTTCGACCAGTGCTCGAACTCCACGCGGCCCATCAGGTACCGCGCGCGCGGAAACGTCGGCACCCAGCGACCATCAATCAGCATGGTGTTCCAGCCGACATGGTCCACGTGCAGATGGGTGCACAGCACGGTATCGACCGACTCACGCGGATATCCGGCGGCCGCGAGATCGTCCAGGAACGGCCCCCGGCGGTCATTCCAGGTCTCGATGCGACGGTTCTGCTTGTCGTTGCCGAGGCAGGTATCGACGATGATGCGGCGTGTCGGCGTTTCCACGGCAAACGTATGGATGCTCATGCGCAGCCGGCCATCCGCATCGGCGAAATGCGGCACCAGCCAGCCGATCGGCTGCACCGCCTCGCGCGTCGCGTCCGGCAGGATGAAGCGGCTGCCGCCGGTCACCTCCAGCTCCACAATTTTGGTCACCGTTACGTCGCCGATGCGCCAACTGGACATGCCGCTCCTCACTGGCCGGCTTTGAGCACGACCGGCTGACCATGCGGGGTGGTCCGATGCGCCTCGGCCCAGGCGGCTTTCAGGGCCTGCAGCGTCGCTCCATCCGCCAGCCCTTTCGCCGTCATCAGGCATTCCAGCGCGACCAGCCAATGCTCGTAGTAATGCGAACCGTCATCAGGTTCGCCGCGTTCGGCTGCCTGGCGAAGTTCGGTGCCGAGTGCGTCCGCCCATTCGGTCCAGGCGAAGTGGCCGGCGCCCGAGAGCTGTACTGTCAATGCGAAGACATGCGCCTGCCAGGGGGCTGCGAACACCGGACCGGCTGCATCGCGCGGCAGGCCGAGCAGCGATTCAGGCTGGCTCAAGATAGCTTTCCCACAGATCGGCGTAGACCGCATCGCGTTCGCTGGCGGCCTCGCCCCATACCTCGCGTGCGGTGAACCGCACCGTGTAGAGGTGCTGTGGCGCCTCGCCGAGGAACTGCGCATTCGAGTCGGGAAACACATGCGCGCCGTGGTGGCGTTCGATCACGCCGGCCCGGCTGCGCAGGTAGCGCGGCAACCGCGTGTGGCCAGTCGGATGCAAGTTCCTGGCGCGCACCGTGTCGCCCGGCTGATAACACGGCTGGACCTCGATCGAACGCAGCGTCGAGTTGCCCCTGGCGGCGCCCACTGGAACCTGTTCGGCCGACAGCGGCGGCACCTGCCTGGCCGTACCGCTGGCCGGCGTACCTTCGGCGAGTTCGTTTGCGGTGATCAGCCCGAACCGCACCAGCAGGGCGGTCCGCGCGGCGTACCAGCGCTCATAGTAGCTCAGGCGGAGGTAATCCGCCGGCGGCGTGACCTCCTGTTGGTGCCGTCCCGCATCGAGGTTCCAGCGACGCCAGGCACCCGAGGCCAGCGAAAGGGCAAACATCCGCGCCTCCCACCTTGCATGGAACAGCGGTTCATCGGCCTCGTATGCGACGGGCCCCAGACCATGCATCCCGCCCATGTCGTGAACGCCGTTCATGGCCGGTTGCTCCCCGCCGGCGGCGCCACCTTGGCAACACCGATCATCGCATCGCGCGACACCAGTGACGCCAGTTGGTCCTCGTTCATGCCATCGGTTCCCGCCGGTCGCTCCGGCAGCACCAGGTAGCGGATCTCGGCGGTCGCATCCCACACCCTCACTTCGACATCGTCGGCAAGATCCAGGCCCAGTTCGCGCAGCACGCCACGTGGATCGATCACCGATCGCGACCGGTATCCGGCCGATTTGTACCAGACCGGCGGCAAACCCAACACGGGCCATGGATAGCAGGAGCACAAGGTGCAAACGACCATGTTGTGCACGCGCGGCGTATTCTCCAGCGCCACCATGTGTTCGCCCTGTGAGCCGGTAAAGCCGAGCTCGGCGATGGCCGCCGTCGCGTCCGCGAACAAGCGAGCCTTGTAGGCAGGATCAGACCACGCCCGAGCCACGACGCGCGCGCCATTGCGCGGGCCGATCCGGTTCTCGTACGTGTCCACGATGGCGTCCAGCGCCGCGGGATCGACCAGGCCCTTTTCAACGAGCAGGGTTTCCAGCGCCTTCCCCCGCAGTTCCATGTCCGAGGGGACGTCGCCTTGGTCATGGTCATGGGCGTGATCGGAATGCGAGCTCATCGCCCGGGGTCTCCTGCTTGCCTAGAACGCTATGCGGGATCGCTTTGCCCGACAAGGCGAGCCGCCAAGAGGCTCTGCCTCTTGGATCTCCGCTAAGGGCACAGCCCTTAGAACCCTTTTGTTTGACGCCGGTGGGGGGCCTGGGGGCAACGCCCCCTGGCGCTTGCCCGCCTGGCAAGCCTCGATCAGGATCGCCGCCGCAACCTGGAGTGTCCGGCCGTGGCCATGCATATCGACTACTACGCCTCCCTGAACTCACCCTGGACGCATCTCGGGGCCGCGCGGATCGAGGCACTGGCGGCGAAGCATGGCGCAACGCTGCGCATCTACCCGGTGGATTTCGGCACGATCTTCCCGGCCTCCGGTGGCCTGCCGCTGCCGAAGCGCGCGCCACAGCGCCAGGCCTACCGGCTGATGGAACTGAAACGCTGGCGTGACTTCCTCGTCATCCCTATCAACATCGAGCCGAAACACTTCCCGTCCAGCGAAGCACTATCGTCCTCCTGCATCATCGCGTTGCGCGAGACCCAGGGCGACAAGCCCGCGATCGCACTGGCGCACCGCGTCTTGCGCGCGGTGTGGCAGGACGAGAAGAACCCCGGCGACCCGGCAACGCTTGCCGCGCTGATCACCGAGATCGGCCTCGATGCCGATGCGGTGATGAAACTGGGCGCCGACCCGAAATGGACCGAACGCCGCACCGCTGACACCAAGGCCGCTCTTGATCGCGGCGTGTTCGGCGCCCCGAGCTACGTCATCGGCGGCGAGATCTTCTGGGGCCAGGACCGGTTGGAGTTCGTCGATCGGAAGCTGGCCAGCGGCGCGTGATCGGGCGTCCGAGCCATGGATCGCACCCCTCCGCCAGTATCGCTTGCTGCCGCACTTGCGTTCCCCCGGACGCCGGGGCGGTCAGCCGAGGTATTCATTGACGGCGATCTTGAGGTCCGGTTCGCCGCCCGCCCAACCAACGGACCGCAGGTGCCGCATCTGCGCGACGAACTCTACTTCGTCGCCGCGGGAACCGGACGCTACCGGGTGGAGGACAAGGTGACGCCGGTCGGCCCAGGCGACCTGCTGTTCGCCGCCGCGCATGTTGCGCACGGGTTCGAGGATATCTCGGCCGATTTCTGCGTCTGGGTGCTGTTCTACGGGCCGCAGAAGTAGCCGCCGCGCGGCCTCGCAGCCGCTCATTCGCCCTGCGGCGCCTGATCGGCTATGCTCCGCCATCGCCGCCCGACAGAGACCGCATGACGTCCGAGACAAGCAAGATCAGCGAATCAAGAGCGCTCTGGCTGATTTCCGCCGCGCATCTGGTCAGCCACTTCCACTACCTCGTCCTGCCGCCGCTGTTCTACCTGCTGCGGCAGCGTCTGGGCGTGGGCTTCGTCGAGCTTGGCCTGATCATGACCGTCTACAACGTCACCTCCGCGATCGTGCAGACACCGATGGGCTACGCGGTGGACCGCTTCGGCCCGCGCCGCGTGCTGATCAGCGGCCTCTGCCTTTCCGGCATCGCCTATGTGTCGATGGGCGTGGTCCCGGCGTATCCCTGGCTGATCGGTGCATCGGCGATCGCCGGTATCGCCAATGCGGTGTATCATCCGGCGGATTATTCGATCCTTGGATCGGTCATCGAACCGTCGCGCGTCGGGCGCGCTTTTTCGGTCCATACCTTTGCGGGCTTTCTCGGCGGGGCGATCGCGCCCACCATCATGCTGGTCCTGGCAACGACCCTCGGATTGCGCGCCGCACTGATCTTCGCCGGGCTGCTCGGCCCCGCGGTCGCCGTACCATTGCTGCTGGCGCGCGGGCTGGACCAGGCAACGCATCACCATGCGCAGCCGCAGCCTGCGCATGACCAATCACCCGTTGGCAGCCTGCTGTCACCCGCCATCATCAGCCTGACGGCACTCTTTGCGCTGCTCAACCTGTCCTCGGGCGCGATCACCACGTTCTCGGTCGTGGCGCTGGTCGCGCTGTATGGCGTGAACCTGTCGATCGCGAATGCCGCGCTGTCCACCTACCTGATGGCCACCGCGATCGGCGTGCTCGCCGGCGGCTTCGTCGCCGATGCGACACGCCGCCATGCGGAGGTGGCGGCGATCGGCTTCGGTGCCGCGGCTGTGATCACCTTCACGATCGGAACGGTCGACCTGGGCACCGTGTTCCTGCTGGTCGCCATGGCGGCGTCCGGGTTCCTTGGCGGCATGATCATGCCGTCGCGCGATATGCTGGTGCGTGCCGCCGCGCCGCCGGGCATGGCGGGCCGCGTGTTCGGCATCGTAACCACCGGGTTCAACATCGGCAGCGCCATCGGGCCGATGCTCGGCGGCTGGTTCATGGACCACGGCCAGCCGCGCTGGATATTCTACAGCACGGTATGCTTCATGCTGGCGACCGTATTGATGGTCCTGCTCGGCGACTGGCGATCGCGCCGTCGGGCGCATGGTGCTGCATTGATGCAAGCGGAGTGAGACACGATGACCGAACAACACCGTAGCGATGAAGAACTAGCACTGGCGGAACTGGCGCGCCGTGTGCTGCCGGCCGGCAGCTTCGGCAACGTGTCCTCAGACATCGTGATCCGTGAAGGCCGCGGCGGCCGGGTGTGGGATGTCAGCGGCAACGAGTACGTGGATTTCCTGCTGGGCTCCGGCCCGATGTTCATCGGCCATGCGCATCCCGACGTGACCGCCGCCGTCCTGGCGCAGGTGCCGCGCGGCTCGACGTTCTTCGCCAACAACGAGCACGGCATCAGGCTGGCCGCCGAAATCGTCGATGCCGTGGCGTGCGCCGACAAAGTCCGCTTCGTCAGCAGCGGCACCGAGGCGGATGCCTACGCCATGCGTGTCGCGCGCGCTTTCCGCGGCCGCGACAAGATCCTGAAGTTCGAGGGCGGCTATCACGGCATGAGCGACTACAGCCTGATGAGCCTGGCGCCGAAGCGTCCCGGCAACTTCCCGCAGGCCGCACCGGACTCGCCGGGCATTCCGCGCAGCGTGCGCGACGAGATGCTGATCGCGCCGTTCAACGATACGGCGATGGCGGTCAGCCTGATCCACGAGCACCACGACGAACTCGGCGGCGTCATCGTCGAGCCATTCCAGCGCCTGCTGCCGCCGAAGCCGGGCTTCCTCCAGGCGCTGCGCGACGCGTGCACCGAGCACGGCATCCCGCTCATCTTCGATGAGGTGGTCACCGGTTTCCGCTTCGCCTATGGCGGTGCGCAGGCGTTCTACGGCGTGACTCCCGATCTGTGCACGCTGGGCAAGATCATCGGCGGCGGGTTCCCGCTGGCGGCGATCGCCGGGCGCGAGGACATCATGTCGCTGTTCGATCGCGGCAAGGTCGGCGACGACAGGTTCCTGACCCAGATCGGCACGCTGTCGGGCAATCCTGTGGCGGCGGTGGCCGGCCTCGCGACGCTGGAGGTGCTGCGACGTCCCGGCGCCTACGAGAAGGTGTTCGCCACCGGACGGGAACTGATAGCCGGTATTTCCGGCCTGCTGCAGAAGGCCGGCCTGCCCGCGCAGGTGATCGGCGTGCCGCCGCTGTTCGACATCATCTACGCCACCGGCGATGTCGAGAACTATCGCGCGACATTGCGCGGCGACATAGAGATGCAGCGGCGGTTCAATCGCAAGCTGCGCGAAGGCGGCATCATGAAAGGCGACAGCAAGTTCTACGTCTCGCTGGCGCACGATGCGGCGGACGTGAAGCAGACGCTGGCCGCGGTGAGCGCGGCGGTGGAGGCGGAGCTCGCCGAGACGCGCGTGCCGGCGCAGTAACGGCTCGCCGGTTCCGCTGAGGCGACTTTGCCGAAGCCGGCGTCGCCGCGGATTGCTCTTCTGATGATACGAGGCGGTGGAGGGTTGCTAAACCCTCCACCATCGTTGCGGTCAGCTATTCGGCAGCCAGGTTCGGCGTGAACTCGAGCGGCAGGCCCTTGTGGCCGGTCAGCCTCTCGCCTTCCTCGTACATCTCGAAGGCCCGCTTCTTCAACGCCGGAAGGACCGAGGCGATTTTGTCCAGGTCGAGGTCGGCTGCGATCCCCGGGTAGCCGGCGCGCTCGATCATCGGGCCGAGTTTCCGGTTCTCGATCTGCTCGAAGGTCCACTCCAGCGGATCGTCGATGATCGTCATGTCCCAATTGGTCCGGTGGTTCTTGTTGCGCGGACCATAATGGTAGTGCGCGCCTTGCCAGAAGCAGTCGAACGCCAGCAGTTCGGTCTCTTCGACGTAGGCCTTGCCTTTGGATCCGCCGACGTCGCCCAGGACATGGAGCGCGAGGCCGCCATCGCCGTTCCGCTGCCGCCGCATCTCGAGGCCGAAGCGGATGTTGCCGGCTTCGAAGATGTCCGTGCCGCGATTGTGCTTGACCGTGTTCCGCTTGCTGATGAACGTCTCGCGCGCGCAGGCCTCCACATCGGGGAGGACGCGCCGCACCGCGGCGAGGTCGGTTGCCGCGGCGACTTCCTTGTATCCGGCCCGGTCGAGCATTTTCGGAAGCTTCTGGCCCAGGACGCGGACCGTCCAGCCGATCGGATTGCCGTCGGTGATCGGGTCCATCCGGCAGTGCACGCCCATGCCACCGCCAACCCGGCCGGGGGTCGTCAGTTCGGGATTTTCCGGGCCATAGGTGTAGCTTCGCTCGATGTCGAAGCAGTTGAAGCGGAGCAGCGCGGTCTGCTTGCCGTCAACGTCGGCCGCGACGTCGATGGATACACCCTGGTCCACGTGATCCTCGACGTTGCCGTCCCATAGCTGGTGCCGGACGATGAAGGTCAGCGGATCGGCGGTGAACCTGGTTCCTTGCGACTGGGGCATGGTGAGGCACTCCGGTTGGAGGGATTCTGCGGTAGCCTAAGGAGGAGGCGCGGTCGTCGCAAGGGTGGCGGGTGCTGCACGCCGGCGAAGCGCCTGAGCCTGCGCAGCTCAATGGTGCGAGGGGTCACCCGAGATCAGGCGGATCAGTTCGACCCCAAGCGGACGCTGACCGGGTTGTCAGCCCCTTGCCACTGGACTTCGTGCCGCTTAGGCATGGTCGCACATCAAGAGTGGGGCTGACGCCCACGCCAACCTGCTTCCCGAGCAAGGTGGCGCTACCGCAAGGGGGGATGTGGCCAACCGGCAACCAAACGGGTCAAGCCACTGCGTCTGTCCGGCTCGTCGTGACGGAGGACAGGCATGACATTCGGCGTTTCAAACCAAGTACGCAACTTGGCTGCGCGCTTGGGCTATGGTCCAGATGACCGGTTGCTGATTGTTAACTGCGACGATCTGGGCTCCAGCCACAGCGCCAACATCGCCACGTTCCGGTCCATGGTCTATGGGGTCGCCACCAGCGCGACCCTGATGGTCCCCTGCCCGTGGGCGCGGGAGGCAGCCCAAATGTTTGAGGGCTTTCCCATCGGCGTGCACCTGACGCTAACCTCTGAACACGGCGGCTATCGCTGGCGCGGCCTGACGAACGGGGTCTCGCTTAGCGATGACGAGGGGTTCTTCCCGAATACGACCAAAGTCGCCCTTCGGCGGATCACCGAGGCAGACGCGCGCGCCGAATGCCGCGCACAGATCGAGACCGCGCTCTCCTGGGGTGTCGACGTTACCCACCTGGACACGCATATGAACGTCATGCAGGCCCGGACTGACCTCTACGAAATCTATCTGGACCTGGCGGAGGAGTTCCGGCTCCCGGTGCGTATGTTCTCGCGGAAAGAGACTGAGAAGCAGGCATTTCGGGCTCGCGACCGCGCCAAGGCTCGCGACCTGCTGTTCAATGAGCACATCGTATATCCATGGCCCAGGCGCACGCGGGACGTTCTCTTCGAGGAAATCCCGAAACTTCCGCCGGGCGTAAGCGAGATCTTTGCCCACCCGGTGCTCGATGGAGAGGAACTGCGCGCCTACGACACCAAGAACGCGGACATCCGCACGCATGACGCCGTGTGTCTGACGGATCCCACGGTCTCGGATCTCCTGGACCAGCACAACATCAAGCGCATCAGCTTCCGAGAGCTCCGTGAACTCCAGCGCGCAGGTGGCTGACGGCCAAGTCCCGATTTTACCCAAGCTATACCAAAGCTCATTGATGATGACTTATGCGTTGCCCCGACTGTCATGGCCGGGCTTGGCCCGGCCACCCACGTCTTTTGGCCGATGCAGACGAGGAAGACGTGGATGGCCGGGTCGCGCCCGGCCATGACAGTGAGATCGATGAGTCGCTATCAACGAGCGTTGGTACCCGCATGTCCGCTTCCAAGACACCGGAAGCGCCTCAACACTGAGCAAGAACAGTGGCCACCATGGCCCTCTGTTCTTGCTCAGTGTTGAATCCTTCTGCCTTTCGTCCTGGCGTGCAATCGGGCCTGGGACTTCCTTACCGCCAACCGTTTCCGCATCCGCTCCAACGGTACCCCGCTATCGGACATGTGTCACTCTTCAGGATAGCTGGTAAAATAGAACGCCCGCCGCCCGAACCGCTGGAGATAACCATGCGATATTGGTTAGTTCTGGTAGCGACGATAATCCTGTTCCCGGCGGTCGCCGAAGCACAGGCCCAGACCGGCACGACCTATCCATCCCTTCTCATCCCGCTCGAGCCGCCGGAAACTTTTCCGCCATCCGGCACGCAAGGCGGCTATCTGTTCAACCTGCGACCGCTCGGCGCCGATTTCGGGCAAACGCTGGCGGACCACGGCGTCTACATCGTCGCAAAGAACCTCTCCGACGAAATCGCCACTGTCAGCGGCGGCGCCAAGCAAGGCTTGTCGTACCAGGGAGTCACCGAACTGGGTTTCGATCTCGACATGGAACGCATCGCCGGCTTCACCGGGGGCGCCGTTCACTTCCTTCTCGACGATCTGGCGGGCCAGCCTTTCTACGCCTGGTCCGGCAGTGCGTTCCTCAACAATCGCCTTTTCGCCGGCGACGGGCCGGCGCTTCGCGTGAACGAGCTGTCCTATGATCAGAACCTGTTCAACCAGCAGGTCAACCTTCGTCTGGGCCGGCTTCCCGCCTATACGCAGTTCGACGGCTCCGAGCTTTACTGCACATTCATAACCAGCCTCTGTCGCACACCGGCCGCCTATACGTTCGACAGGGGCTACCCGCCCTATCTCGCCTCATCATGGGCCGCGGTCGCGCAGATCCGCATCGCCGGCCCGTTCTACGCCAACATCGGCGTTTACGAGAACGAACCGGTCGCCGCCACCACGAACCACGGCGGTTTTCCCGGCCCGGACTGGGGACTCAACTATGCCAACGGCGCCACGTTTCCTGTCCAGTTCGGCTACCGAACGACAGTGCAGAACGATCAATACCCGCGCGCCTTTTCAGTGGGCGGCTTCTATGTCACCGGCACCTACGCCGACTTCCTGCTCAACACCAACGGCCAAAACCGCATCCTGGCAGGCGGGACAGCGAAAACGGATTACGGCCTGAGCCAAGTGTACGTCCAGGCCCAGCAGATGGTCTACCGCCCCGACGCGTCAGATCGTGGCCTGACCTTGTTCGGCGGCGCGAACTGGACAACCAGCGGCGAGCCCAACGTCGAACGGATGATCTTCGCCGGCGCCTATTACAAAGGGCCGTTTGCCCAGCGGCCCAATGATTCGCTCGGGTTCGCAGCGAGCCTCGTCGACGTGAATCCCCGCGTCACCGAGCGCATCAACAGCGTTCTGTCCAAAACCACCGGCGGCCAGGCGAGTGCGTCCGAGATCTCCTACGAGGTGTACTACGGCATCGCCGTCGCACCGGGCATGTCGCTGAAGCCATTCTTCGGGTTCATGTCCCATCCCGACCAGGCGAACACCAGTGTGCCGAGCGGCAACCTTACCCATGCGACCTACCTCGGTGTCCTGTTCGAGGTGGACTTTGCGAACCTTTTGGGGCTGCCAACGCTGCACCGGTAAAGGGAGCTTTCGAAGGCGGCATGATATCCCGATCCCTGCGCGACGGTCACGCCGACCGCTTATTGGTTTTGGCCCCGGGCTCGTAGCCAGAGCCAGATGACTTGCGCCCTGAAGTCGCCGAGTGCCGCATGGTTTGCTGGCACTGCGTGGCGGGCGAAGAAGCCTCCAATAACCTGCGCCAAGTAACCTCAGCCTTTGCACGCCTCAGCCTTTGCACGCCTCGGCGGCCTGCCGCGCTCGCACTGCCGCCTCGCGCGCCATCTCGGCACACAGACCAGTATACGCCGTCGGGTCCAGCAGCGCCTTGATCGCCGCCGCATCCAGATGCGCCGTCACCCGCGGATCCGCGGCCAGCAGATCGCCGAACGATTTTCCTTCCGTCGCCGCCGCCTGCGCAGCATCGTACACCACGTCATGCGCATGCTGCCGGCCGATCGTCGCGCCCAATTTCAGCATCACCGCCTCGGCCATGATCAGTCCGCCGCCGAGGTCGAGGTTCCGCCGCATCCGCGCCGGATCGAGCCGCAGTCCGCGCATCACCTCGCCCAGCCGTGCCAGCATGTCGCCGGTCTCGATACACGCGCGCGCCTCGGCGGAATCCATCATCAGGCTGGTGGTGCGATCCGCCTCGTGCTCGGTCTGCATCGCTTCCAGCGCCAGCGGCACCATTGCGCGCACCTCAGCCGCAGCGGCGATGATGTCCTGGCACAGTTTCGGGTTGCGCTTCTGCGGCATGGTGGAACTGCCGACGGTGCCCGGCGGCACGGGTTCCTCCACCTCGCCGAACTCGGTCTTCATCAGCGTGTAGATCTCGCGGCCGACCTTGCCGCAGGTCGCCGCCAGCAGGCCCAGCAGGCAGATGTTCTCCGCCAGGTGGTCGCCCAGCGCCCGCGACGGCACCGTCATCGAGCCGAAGCCCAGTTGCCGCCCGATCCCGGCCTGCACCGGCGGCCCCTGCTTGCCGAGTGACGCGTAGGTGCCGGCGCCGCCCCCCAGCATGGCGACGAACAAACGCGGCGCGGCCTGCCGCAGCCGCTCGACGTGACGCAGCAACTCGTCGATCCACACCGCAACCTTGTAGCCGAACGTCGCCGGCACCGCGTGCTGGCCGTGCGTGCGGCCGGGGATCGGCAGGTCCGCCCCGCGCTCGGCGAGGTCGGCCATCGCGGCCAGCGCTTCGCCGATCAGCCGCAGGAACACGCCGTGCGCCTGGCGCAGCACCAGCAGGTCGCCGGTCTGGGTGATGTTCTGCGTGGTGGCGCCCCAGTGCACCCAGCCGCCATGCGGCTCGCCCACGACCCGGGAAAGCTCCCAGACCAGCGGGACGATGGTGTGGCCGGTGCGGGCAAACCCTTCGTCGATCCGTACACGGTCCAGCTTTTCCAGCCGCGCCCCGGCGGCGATCGCCTCGGCCGCATCGCGCGGGATGATGTCCAACTCGGCCTGTGCCCTGGCCAGCGCCACCTCGACATCTAGCCACGCCTGCCAGCGGTTCTCCAGGCGGTAAAGCGCCCGGATGCCGGGGTCCGACACGCGGGTGGCGGTTGGCAATTGGTCGCTCATGGCGTTCCCCCGGGTTACTTGCGGCCAAGACTGCCCCAGGACGGTAGGGCGGAAAAGCGCAGCGCATTCCGCCGCCGGGCTTTGCCAGTACGGTCGCAGGATTGTGCGTTCGCTTTGGCAACGGCCGTAGCCAGATAGTGTGCGGACCTGCAACAGGATCACCGAGCACCATGAGCCGCAACTTCCTCTACGCCGTGATCGCCGTTCTGGTGGTCGGCATCGGCGTCGCAGGCTTCGCCTACTACCAGCACAAGCAGAATACCCTCCTGGAGGTCAACGTCGGCCAGCACGGGGTCACCATCCAGAAGAACTGAGCGTCCGCCGCCGGGGCTGCGCCGGGCCTCTGGCAGTCCCATATGGGATGCCGGTAAACTCCGCCGTTGCAGCCAAGGAATGCTCCCACCGTGAATGAAGCCATCCAGCTCACCCGCCTGAAATCCGGCCTGACTGTCGTCACCGAACGGATGGAACGGGTCGAGACCGTCTCACTCGGCGCCTATGTCGCCACCGGCTCGCGCCACGAGCTGGAAACCGAGAACGGTGTCTCGCACTTCCTTGAACACATGGCGTTCAAGGGCACGGAACGCCGGTCCGCCGCACAGATCGCCGAGGAGATCGAGGCGGTGGGCGGCCATATCAACGCCTACACCGCGCGCGAGCAGACCGCGTATTACGTGAAGGTGCTGAAGGAGGATACCGCGCTGGGCGCCGACATCATCGGCGACATCCTGACGCATTCCACCTTCGAGCCGGAGGAAATGGAACGCGAGCGGGGCGTGATCCTGCAGGAGATCGGCCAGGCGAACGACACGCCGGACGATATCATTTTCGACCATTTCCAGGAGCAGGCCTACCCGGACCAGCCGATCGGCCGGCCGGTACTCGGCTCCGAGCAGGGCATCAAGGCGATGCCGCGCGCCACGCTGACGGGTTACATGCGGCGGCATTACGCCGCATCGAACGTCGTGGTCGCGGCTGCGGGTGCGTTGACCCACGCGCAGATGCTGGACCTGGTGAACTCGCATTTCACCGACCTGGCTGCCGATCCGGTGCCCGCGATGACCCCGGCGCGCTACGGCGGCGGCGAATTTCGCGAGGCGCGCGACCTGGACCAGGTTCACATCGTGCTGGGCTTCCCGTCGGTCGGCTACGGCCACCGCGACTACTACCCGACGCTGCTGCTCTCCACGCTGCTGGGCGGCGGCATGTCGTCGCGGCTGTTCCAGGAGGTGCGCGAGAAGCGCGGTCTGGTCTATTCGATCTACTCGTTCAGCTCGCCGTTCCTGGATGGGGGGCTGTTCGGCATCTACGCCGGCACCGGCGAAAGCGAGGCCGAGGAGCTGATGCCGATCACGCTCGAGGAACTGCGCAAGGTGCAGACCGAGGTGAACGAGGCGGAACTTTCGCGCGCGCGAGCGCAGGTGAAGGCGTCGCTGCTGATGTCGCTGGAGAGCACCGGCAGCCGCTGCGAGCAGCTTGCCCGGCAGTTGCAGGTGTTCGGCCGCGTCATCCCGACGCAGGAAACAGTAGGCAAGATCAACGCCGTGACCACGGACGACGTGTGCCGCGCCGCGACCCGGCTGTTCCGCGGCGCGCCGACGCTGGCGGTGATGGGACCCGCTGAGCGGGTGCCGAAGCTGGCGAACATCGCGGAGACGCTGGCGGCTTGAAATTCGCGGTGACCCGGCCAGCCTTAGCCCACCTCGGGATGCGCCGTTGATGACCACCGTCAATATCCCTGCAGCGACGAGCGAGCTTTCTCGCCTGCTCGATGCGGTCGCGACGGGCGAGGAAGTCATCATCGCGAAAGCCGGCAAGCCCGTCGTATGGCTTGTCCCGTTCGAACAGAGGAAGGAGCGCCGGGACTGTAAGGGAAGGTGCGTCGAGTACTGATCTGGGCGCTCGACGAAATCCACCGGCTGACGGCGGACATGCGCGCATCATCGAGGACCCACACAACGAGATGATATTCAGCGTGGTCAGCATCTGGGAGATTGCCATCAAGGCGAGGCTCGGCAGAACCGGCTTCGCGGTGCGTTCTGATGAAATTGCTACAGCGTGGACCGTAAGCTGCGCGCCTACTCGCCACCGGTGAAAGTGGTATGAGCCAAGGCCGAACATGGGAAACCTCCGATGGCTGACCCCCTGAACCTCCTGTCCGACCTTATCGCCCGGGCGCGTGCCGCCGGCGCCGATGCGGCGGATGCCGTGCTGATCTCCGGCACCTCGCTGTCGGCGGCGCGGCGGCTCGGCAAGACCGAGCATGTCGAGCGCTCGGAAGGCCGCGACCTGGGCCTGCGGGTGTTTCTCGGCCAGCAATCCGCGATCGTGTCCTCCAGCACCATGGACCCATCGAGCTTCAAGGAGCTGGCCGAGCGGGCCGTGGCAATGGCACGCGTGGTGCCCGAGGATCCCTATGCCGGCCTGGCCGACACCGCCGCGCCGCCCGATGCGGTGTCGCTCGACCTGGTGGATCCGACCGAGCCGAGTGCCGAGGCGCTGGTCGCCCGCGCGGCTGCAGCAGAAGATGCCGCGCTCGCCGTGCCGGGGGTCACCAACTCCGAGGGCGGCGAGGCAGGGTTTGGGCGCGTCGAATCGTTCATTGTCACATCCGCCGGTTTCGCCGGCAGTGCGGCGCGCACCAGCCATTCGGTCTCCGCCTCGGCGCTGGCCGGCACCGGGACCGGTATGCAGCGCGACTACGACTACCACTCGACGGTGCATCTCGCCGACCTGGACGACCCGACGGCGATCGGGCACAGCGCCGGCGAACGCGCCGTCGCCAGGCTCAATCCGATCCGCCCGGCCACCGCCCGGCTTCCCGTGCTCTACGATCCGCGCGTCGCCGGCGGCCTGCTCGGCCATCTGTCCGGCGCCATCAACGGCGCATCGGTGGCGCGCGGGACGTCCTTCCTCAAGGACAAAATGGGCCAGCGCATCTTCGCCGCCCGCATCGCGGTGTATGACGACCCACGACGGGTGCGCGGCCTGCGCTCGCGGCTGTTCGATGGCGAGGGCACGCCGACTGCGGCGCGGGCGCTGATCGAGGATGGCGTGCTCACCACATGGCTGCTGGACAGCCGTTCGGCCCGCCAGCTGGGGCTGCGATCGACCGGCCATGCCGCGCGCGGCACCAACGGGCCACCGTCGCCATCGACCACCAACCTGTATCTCGCCTCCGGGACGCTCACCCCGGCGGAACTCATGGCGGACATCAAGCTGGGCCTCTACGTCAATGAGCTTATCGGCATGGGGGTGAACGGGGTGACCGGCGACTACAGCCGTGGCGCCGCGGGGTTCATGATCCGCGACGGCGCGCTGGCCGAGCCGGTTGCCGAGCTGACCATTGCCGGCAACCTGCTGGATATGTTCGCGAATCTCACTCCCGCCAGCGATCTGCGGTTCCGTCGCGGGACCGATGCACCGACGGTTCGCGTTGACGGCATGACGATGGCTGGCAGCTGACCGGCGGTGCCCCCATATTCACGGCATGATCACGAAAAGGCGAAATGACGCCATGCGTCGTACATCCATTTTGCTTGCCGCTTTCGCCGCGCTGAGCCTGGTGTTCGCGCCCAGCCTGGCGGAGGCGCGTCTCGGCGGTGGCGGCTCGGTCGGCAGCCGCGGCAGCATGACCTGGTCGGCGCCGCCGTCCACCAACACGGCACCCTACACGTCACCCATGCAGCGCAGCATGACCCCGAACTCCCCGTCGCCCGGCTTCGCGTCCCCCAGCCCGGGCTTTGGCGGCTTCGGCGGACCGCGCTCGGGCTTCATGTCGGGCCTGATGGGCGGCCTGATCGGCGCCGGCATTGGTGGCCTGCTGTTCGGCCACGGCTTCTGGGGCGGCGGCGGGCTGGGCTTCGGCGGGTTCTTTGGTTTCCTGCTGCAGATGTTCCTGCTGGTGCTGCTGGTCCGCTTCCTGATCCGCCTGTTCCGCGGCAACTCGCCTGCCTTTGCCGGCGGCCCGGGGATGTTCGCCCGCGGCGGCCCGCCCGGCCCTGGACCAATGGGCGGCTTCGGTGGTCCCAGCGGCCCGCCACCGATCCAGATCGGACCGCAGGACTATCAGGAGTTCGAACAACTGCTGCAGAGCCTGCAGGCCGCCTGGAGCCGTCAGGACCTTAATACGCTGCGCTCGATGGTGACGCCGGAAATGCTCAGCTACTTCGCCGAGCAGCTTGCCGAGCAGACCAGCCAGGGCGTTCGCAACGAGGTCACCGACGTGCGGTTGCTGCAAGGCGACCTGGCGCAGGCCTGGGCGGAAAAGGGACGCGAATACGCCACCGTCGCGATGCGCTTCTCGATGATCGACGTGACGCGCGACGGCTCCGGCCGCATCGTGGACGGCAGCGCGAGCGAGCATGTCACGGCCACCGAGGTATGGACTTTCGTCCGTTCGCCAGGCGGCCGGTGGATCCTGTCGGCGATCCAGCAGGGGCGATAAGGCGCCGTTCGGAACCTGCGGTGATGTCGTTGTGATGGGGATGTAGGACGGAAAAGCGCCGCGCACTCCGCTGTCCCGGTGCGGCGGAATGCGCTGGGCTTTTCCGCCCTACGTCACCACGTCACGGCGGTCCGCGTCATCCCCACTACCCCGGATGGACCTTCGGCGTTATCAATCGCCGCATCCTGGAGCGCGCGCCATGAACGCAGTCGATCCCATTCCGTACTCCGACGCGAAGATCCGTCGCATCCTGTCCACGGTGCGCACCATCGCGATAGTCGGCGCCTCGGCCAACTGGAACCGGCCCAGCTACTTCGTCATGAAGTACCTGCAGGGCAAAGGCTATCGGGTGATCCCGGTGAACCCAGGCACCGCCGGCAAGGAACAGCTTGGCGAACTGGTTTACGCCAGCCTGCGCGATATTCCGGTGCCGGTGGACATGGTGGACGTGTTCCGCGCGTCGGACCAGGTCGGCCCCATTGTCGATGATGCGATTGCGATCGGCGCCAAGGTGGTGTGGATGCAACTCGGCATCCGCAATGACGAGGCTGCGGCGCGAGCCGAGGCTGCGGGCCTCGAAGTGATCATGAACCGCTGCCCGAAGATCGAATTCGGCCGGTTGGGCGGCGAGCTTTCCTGGAGTGGCGTCAACACCGGCATCATCCACAATCGCGCGCCGGAACCTCCCACCGAACGCCGAGCGAAGCCGCGGACGCCGCCTTCGGCCAATTTGAGCTACGGTTTCGAGACCCGCGCCGTGCATGCCGGCGCGTCACCGGATCCCACCACCGGTGCGCGCTCCACGCCAATTTTCCAGACCACGGCTTATGTGTTCGACGACGTCGATCATGCGGCGTCTCTCTTCAACCTGCATAATTTCGGCTACATCTACTCGCGCCTGACCAACCCGACGGTCGCGGTGCTGGAGGAGCGTGTCGCCAGCCTGGAAGGCGGCCGTGCTGCGGTTGCCGCCGCATCGGGCCACGCCGCGCAGTTCCTGATCTTCGCCACCATGATGGAGCCCGGCGACGAGTTCGTGGCCTCGCGCAACCTGTATGGCGGATCGCTGACGCAGTTCGGCCTGTCGTTCAAGAAGCTTGGCTGGACCTGCCATTTTGTCGATCCGCTCGACCCGGAGAATTTCCGCCGCGCACTGACGCCGCGCTGCAAGGCGATCTTCCTGGAGAGCCTGGCCAATCCCGGCGGCATCGTCGTCGATCTCGAAGCGGTGGCGAAGATCGCGCACGACGCCGGCATCCCGCTGATCGTCGATAACACGCTGGCGACGCCGTACCTGTGCCGGCCGTTCGAATGGGGCGCCGACCTCATCGTGCACTCGACAACCAAGTTCCTCGGCGGGCACGGCAATTCGCTGGGCGGAGTGGTGGTCGAGTCGGGAAAATTCGATTGGGCGGCGAGCGGCAAATTCCCCGCGCTGACCGAACCCGAGCCGGCCTATCACGGCCTGCGCTTCTACGAGAATTTCGGTGATTTTGCCTTCACCACCAAGGCGCGCGCGGTCGCGCTGCGCGACTACGGCCCGACGATGGCGCCGATGAACGCGTTCCTCACCATCACCGGCATCGAGACGCTGCATGTGCGCATGGAGCGGCACGTGGCGAATGCGCAGAAGGTGGCAGAGTTCCTGGCGCAGCATCCTCGTGTCGCCTGGGTGTCGTATGCCGGCCTGGAAGCCAGTCCGTACTGCACGCTGGTCCGCAAGTACATGCCGAAAGGTGCCGGCGCGGTGTTCACCTTCGGCGTACGCGGCGGTTATGAGGCCGGGATCAAGCTGGTCGAAGGCGTGCGGCTGTTTTCGCATCTCGCCAATATCGGCGACACGCGCAGCCTGATACTGCACCCGGCATCCACCACGCACCGGCAATTGTCCGACGAACAGCGGTTGGCGGCAGGCGCCGGCCCCGATGTGATCCGACTGTCGATCGGGCTGGAGACAGCAGACGATCTGGTTGCTGACCTGGATCAGGCGCTGGAGTTGGCCACGGACTGAGCCGACAAGGCGCGGTCGGCCAGCGCGCCGAAGATCACGCCCAGCGCGCTCCACAGCACGAGTTGGGTACCGAGTGCGGCAACCCGGAAGCGCCACAACACCGTGGCTGGGAAGTTGTCTGGCACTTCATTGATGTCGGGCAGCACGAACTGCGCCGCGGTCACAATGCAGACGAACGCCAGGATCGCAACCAGGCTCGCGTGCCATCCGCCGATATGCGCGAGCAGCCAGCGGGCCAGCAGGACAGCAAGCACCAGGGCCGCAAGCGAAACCGCGATCAGCTCGAAATACACGGCGGTGCGCAGCCCGATCGTTGTCGCCTCGCCGATCGATGGTGGGTTCGCCGGATACTTCAACTGCGGCACCAGGGCGGCGGCAATGAAGCCGCCGCCGGCCAGCAGTAGCGCCAGCATCCGCGGGCTGAAGTGGCCGACCCGGTGGTGGGCGAGCGCAAACACCAGGGCAACGATCCCACCCAGCGCGGCGCCGCCTGCCACGCACGCCGTCAGCAGACCCAAGGTGCGTTGCACGGGGCGGCTGACCAGTTCCGGTTCCGCGGCATGGCCCGTCGCATGATCGAGGGCGGTCTCCAGACCGATCGCCAGTTCGAGCGGCGGTTCACCGAACAGCGCAGCAAAGCCAGCGGCGAGCAAACCTGCCAGCACGCCCGCAAGCATGCCGCGCAGCAGCAGCGCGCGGGCCATGACGCGCGGTCAGTGGCAGGGAAAGCCGAGAAGATGGCGCCCGTCGTGCACGAACTCATGCACATAGTGGCCCGAGAAAACTGACATCGCGCCCTGCTCGGCGCCGATGAAGTAGATCAGCAGCAGCGCCAGAAGGCCGCCGAACACGGCCCACGGCAACAGTTCGCGCAGCGGGATCGGTGCGGCGGCAACTGCAGGGGCAAAAGTGACATCCGCCATGATCGGTTCTCCTGCCGCGGAGCGTAGGGAGCCGGGTTTCCGCGTGTCAATGCGCCGCGGCCTGTCATGCCGGCAAAGGTCGGTCGGTCGGTATCACCCCACCACCACCGGGATTGCCGCCGGTGCGTCCGTGACGCTGACCGGTGTCCATCCGGCGGCGTCGCCGTCCGCCTGTGCCGGCACCGTTTCGTTGCCAATGAAATCGATGCGTTGCGCACGAACATGCCGCACGCCCGGCGCGCGGCCGAGCAGGCCCAGCGGCAACGCGGCGCCATACAACAGCGCAGCGCCGATCCCGGAGTGGTCGAACAGCACGACGGAAAATCCCGGCTCGCCCGCGCACGCAGCGGGCGCCAGCAGGAACCGTCCGCCGTACAGCCGTCCCTTGCTGACGATGACGCTGGCGGCGTGGGTCTCCTCGCCGTCCAGGCGCAGATGGATCGGCGTGAACGGATAGAACTCCATCTCGCGCAGTGTCTGGACCACATAGGCGCCGCGCCCGAACGCCCGCTTCAATGCGACGGGCAGTTGATGCACAACGTGGGCATCGAAGCCGACACCCAGCATTTGCACGAACAGCCGTGACTCCTCGACGCCGCGTGCCAGCCCCGGCCAGAGCGGCCGGGTCCGTCCGAATGCCAACGCCGCCGCAACGGCGCGCGGTTCGAACGGCAGCGCCATCTCGTGCGCCAGGACATTCGCTGTGCCGAGTGGGATCACGCCCAGGCACGCGGAGGAGCCCAGCAGGCCGTTGGCAACTTCCGCGATGGTGCCATCACCGCCCGCAGCGACCACCATCGACGCACCGCCGCATACAGCCTCGCGCGTCAGCGCTTCGGCATGCCCCGGCCGGTGGGTTTCCACCAGTTCGACGCGGATGCCATTCGCCACCAGAACATCCAGCACCCGCCACAACAGGTGGGCGCGACGGAGACCGGCAACAGGGTTGAAGACCACGATCATCGTTTGATGCAGCGACTCGGATCAATCATCAACCGGAAGTTGCTTACCTGCACCCGGTCCGATTGCAAAAGAATGACAGTTCAGTTTCTGAGGCATGACTTTCACTG
>DATAPW010000017.1:0-31814 GCA_036265005.1 Acetobacteraceae bacterium
CCCGTCGGTGATCACGCCGGAGTCTATATTGTCCGAACTGGGCGTGACGTCGCTCGACCTGGTCGAGATCATTATGACGATCGAAGACAAGTACGACGTAACCATACCGGTGGATGCGGTAGGCGCCTGGAACAGTTACAAGACTGTCGCGAACCTCATTGAGCTGGGTCACTCGCTCGGCCTTGAAGGACACCGCAGTGGAGCATGAGCCTATCGTGGTCACCGGCGCTGGGTGTGTCTCGGCGCTTGGCCATTCGGTGGAGGCATTCTGGTCGGCTCTGCAAAACGGGCGTTGCGGTCTCGGCAAGCTCGACGAGTCGACGCCCTCCGATTTGAAGGTCTCGATCGTCGGTGCCATCCCCGCTCCTGATCCTCGCCACAAGCTCGACCCCCGCCAATTGCCGATGCTGGATCGTTTCAGCGTACTGGCGATCGTTGCAGCCCAGCAGGCACTGGCACAGTCGGGTCTGTCGTTCGAGGACGGCGGACACAGAACCGGCTGCGTGGTCGGCGTCGGCACGGCAGGGGGCGAGGCAATTGACGAACTGTATCGCAAGATTTACCGCGAAGGCGCGAAGCGCGCGAACGTATTCACCGTGCCGCGGGTCATGCCCAGTGCGCCGGCAAGTCAGATCAGCATGGCGTACGGCATCCGCGGCCCTGTGTTCACCGTCGCTTCGGCGTGCGCGTCGTCCAACCACGCGATCGCAACGGCTGTGTGGCTGTTGCGCAACTCTGTCATCGATGCGGCGATCGTCGGCGGAACGGAGGCGCCGTTGACCTACGGGATCCTGAAGGCATGGGAGGCGTTGCGTGTCATGGCACCAGACACATGCCGACCGTTTGATCGGCATCGCAAAGGCCTTGTGCTCGCCGAAGGGGCGGGCATGGTGGTGCTCGAACGGGCGGATCACGCCAAGGCGCGTGGGGCCGAGATCCTGGCGCAGATCGCCGGCGTGGGGATGAGCGCAGATGCAGCCGACCTGGTGGCGCCGACGCTTGAAGGTGCGGCCGCCGCGATGCGGGCGTGTCTCGCCGATGCCAACCTCTCCGTCGATGGCATTGACTACATCAACGCCCACGGTACCGGCACGGTTGCCAACGACATCACGGAGATCAACGTCATCAAGACGGTATTCGGCGACGAGGCCAATCGCCTGTCGATCTCCTCGACGAAATCGATGCACGGCCACGCGCTGGGCGCGAGCGGTTCGCTCGAGTTGATCGCCGTCATCGAGGCGATCCGCCGCGGTATTGTTCCACCCACGATCAACATCGAGGAACTCGATCCCGAATGCGATCTCGACGTGACACCCGGTTGTGCGCGGGCCCGTTCGATCAGGGCCGCCGTTAGCAATGCCTTCGCATTTGGCGGCACCAATGCGGTCGTCGCGGTGAAGCGCTTCGACAATTGACGGAGAGTTGCGGTGCGGCCCGGTGAGCAACCGCTGGCCGTAGGTTCAATACCATCACGGTGTCTCGTCGGCGCGACCCGCGCGCCTGGTGGTAACATTCAAGGCCTGCGCAGGGTGCTCATCGGACTGCTCAGATCACACGTGGCTTATACCAAACCTCATTGAGGATGACCCATACGTCTCGCCGACAGTGGGATCGATGAGTCGCTATCAACGAGCGTTGGTATTCGCTGACGCTAGTTCCCCTGCCTCAGCCCCATCCGTGCCAACCTGGGCAATACCTCGTCGCGAAAGAACGGCAATTCGTCGCCGTAGTTCACGAACGACAGCGCAATCCCGCGCGCGCCCGCCGCGGCGATCTCGGCCAGCTCGCGCGCAATGCCATCGGGATCGCCGACCACCGGCATGCCGCCCATGCCGTTCGCCTGATGATACCGGCGCTCGTCGAAGTCATCGGGGAATTTCTCGCGCGTCACGCCGCGCATCGCCATGATGCGGTCCACCGCCGCCCAGTCGGCGTTGTCGATCACCGCATGCCGGTAATACTCCTGCGCCTCGCGTCGCGTCGCGCGGCAGGTCACCACCGCCACGGTATACACATCGATCTCGCGCCCGCCCTGCTTCGCCAGCGCCTTCACGTTGCGCACATGCGCGGCGAATTCAGCCAGCTTGCCCTTCGGCGTCATCGAGAACAGCGCGTCGCAGTTGCGGATCGCGAAGGCCTGTCCGGTCGGCGAGGCGCCGGCATTCATCACGATCGGCCGCCCGCCGCCAAACGGCTTCGGCTTGGCGCGCGCCCGCTGCAACTGGATGAACGTGCCGGCGAAATCGAAATCCTCCGCGTCGGACCACGCCAGCCTGATCGCGTCCAGCCATTCCTGCGCGTACTCGTAGCGCGCGGCATGCTCGCGCATCGTCACGCCGAACATCTCGAACTCGTCTTCGTTCCAGCCGCACACCACGTTCAGGCCGAACCGCCCCTCGCCGATATGGTCGGCGGTGACGAACTGCTTCGCCGCGATCACCGGATGGATCAGCGGCGCGTGCACCGTGCCGAACACCGTCAGCCGCTGCGTCGCGCCGAGCAGCCCCGCCGCCCAGGTGACGGTTTCCAGCGTGTCGCCCTGGTAGTCGGTATCGCCGCCATAGCCCTTCCAGCGGCCGACCGGCAGCATGAACTCGATGCCCGCATCGTCCGCCATGCGCGCCAGGCGCAGGCAATCCGCCCAGCTTCCGCTCCAACGCTCGGGCACCATGGTGACGGCGCGGCCCGACGAACAATTGGCGCCGAACAGACCCAGCTTGAGCCGGTTGCCGCTGTACAGCGACAGGCGATCCTGCATGCTCATGCGAACGACGGAGCCACCTGCTGCATGAACCGCGCCATCTCGTCCTTCACCTCGCCGTGCGGCTTCAGCCCGACATTGAAATACAGAATCACCTCGTCAAATCCCGCGTCCGCCACCTTCCCCAATACATCGACGATATGCGCCGTCGAACCGAGCAGCACGGAATTCTCCGACAGGTCCTGCGGCTGCACATTGCGCAGCCGTTCGACCATGGCGATGAAGTAGCGATAACTCGGCGGCGCGGTTGCCGGATCGCCGGGGAACGCCGGAATGACGCATTCGCGGTAGTAGCGGATCTGCCGCGCGCGCGCCGCCGCCTCCTGCTCGGCATCGTCGGCGAAATGCGTGAAGTAGCTGCACATCAGCCGTCCCGGTTTGGTGCCATGCTTCGCGCAGGTCGCCAGGTACAGGTCACGCACCTGCCGCAGCCCGCCGAACGTCATCGCCGCGGCGAACGGTGCGACGATCAGTCCGCATCCCAGCCGCGCCGCGAGTTCGATCGACGGCTGCGAGAACGATCCGACATAGGCCGGGATCGGCTGCTGCACCGGCCGCGGCGTGATCGCGACATCGTCGAAGGCATAGTGGCGGCCGCGATGCGAGATCGGCGCGTTGGCCGACCACAGCCGCCGGACGATGTCCATGCCCTCCTCGAAGATCGACTGATTGTCGTCGAACGACACGCCGAGGGGAGCATATTCGCGCCGGTCGTAGCCACGCCCCGCGGCAAAATCCACCCGCCCGCCGCTCAGCAGGTCGAGGCTCGCCCATTGTTCGGCGACGCGGATCGGATGGTGCAGCGGCAATACCGTCACCGCGGGCGCCAGCCGGATGCGCTTGGTGCGCGCGGCGATATACGCCAGCGCCAGGTCGGGACAGGAGAGCACCCCGAGTGTGCTGAAATGGTGCTCGCCGATCCAGGCGGAATGCATCCCGACCGTCTCGGCATACAGCGCCTCGTCGATGATGTCCGCGACGAACTGGTTCGCTGCGCGCGGATTGTCCTGGTAGTTGTTGTCGCTCAGGGTGAAGTAGCCGAATTTCATGGCGAATGCCTCGATCCGAAGGAGTGACCCATGCCAGGTGACCGCGACGCGGCGATCGGACGCGCCCGCAGCGTATTCGACGATGGCGGCTTCGTCGAACGGTTGCGGGAGCTCGTGAGCTATCCAACCGAAAGCCAGGTGGCGAGCCGCCGCGACGAACTCTACCGCTACTGCGACGATGGCTTCGGCCCGCTGCTGCGCCAGGCGGGCTTCGCAACGCAGGTCCACGACAATCCGCGCACGGAATTTGGCCCGTTCCTGGTGGGCACGCGCATCGAAGATCCGTCCTTGCCGACGATGCTGGTCTACGGCCACGGCGATGTTGTGCGGGCGATGCCGGAACGCTGGCGGTCGGACCTCGATCCGTGGCGGCTGCACATCGAGGGCGATCGTATCTACGGCCGCGGCGTGGTGGACAACAAGGGCCAGCATCTGCTCGCGCTGGAGGCTTTGTCCGCGGTGATCGCCGAACGCGGCGGCCTGGGGTTCAATGTGAAATTCCTGGTGGAGACCGGCGAGGAGACCGGTTCACCCGGACTTCTCCCCTTCATCCGGCAGCGTCGCGACGAACTTGCGGCGGATGCGTTCATCGCGCTCGATGGTCCGCGGCAGAGCATGGCGGTGCCGGACATCACGCTTGGCACGCGCGGCGGCGTTGCGCTGGACCTGGTGATCGACCTGCGCGAGGGCAGCCATCATTCCGGACATTGGGGCGGCATCCTTGCCGATCCCGGCTTTCTGATGGCGCACGCGCTGGCCTGCATCGTATCGCGCGACGGCCGCATCCTGGTGCCGGGTTGGACGCCCGGGCATGTCCCGAACTCGGTGCGCGATGCCTGCGCGCGCGTCGTGGTGGAAGATTTGCCGGGAACGCCGGTGCCGGATCCATGGTGGGGCGAGCCCGGCCTGTCGCGGCCGGAACGCATTTACATGTGGACCAGCGTGATCGTGCTCGCCAGCATTACCGGCCAGCCCGAGGCGCCGGTGAATGCGGTATCCGGCACCGCACGCGCGCGCATCCAGGTCCGCCACACCGTCGATGTGTCGGCCGACACGCTGGTGCCGGACCTGCGCGCGCATCTCGACGCGCATGGGCTGCAGATGGTGGAGATCGTGCCGGTGCTGGAGCGCGACATGTTCCTGGCGTCGCGCACCGACCCGGGCGATCCGTGGGTGCAGCGCGTGGTGCGGTCGATGGCGCTGACCGCTGGCCGCCAGCCGAACGTGATCCCGACCAACTCGGCGTCGGGCCCATCGGAATTCTTCAAGGCGGAACTGGGCGTTCCGGTGATGTGGATTCCGCATTCCTATGGCGGCTGCGGCCAGCACGGTCCCGACGAACACGGCCTTGGCACGCTGTTCCGCGACGGGCTGGGGCTGATGGCCGGGGTGTTCTGGGACCTCGGCGAAGCCTGACCGTCAGACGGTCAGGACTTCAAGCAGGTGCCCGTTCGGATCCCTGAAGTAGAACCTGCGCCCGCCGCCATGGCGGTTGATGGTCATGTCCTCCGGTGAAAATGGTCCGCTGCCATAGGCCAGACCCTCGTCCTGGATGCGCCGGAAGATCGCGTCGAATTCAGGATCGCTCACTTTGAAGGCATAGTGCTGCGATTCGAACGCGCCGCGCGTGTCGAAGTCCAGCACCAGTGTTTCGTTCACCCTCACCGGCGCAAAATGCGACACCGCACCTGCGTAATCCAGGCCGAAGATGCGGGCGAAAAACCTGGCGGATGCCTCGTTGTCGTGCGCCGGGACAATCGTATGGTCGAGCACGATAGCCATGGCCGCCTCCGTTCGATCGGTTCCCTCGTCGGCAATCCTGACCGAAGCTTGTGGGCAAGCCGCGACCGGGTGCAAGACGAAATCCTGCGAGCGCGCCGGCGGCGTCAGCCCACGAACGCGCCGCCATTCACGTCCAGGATCGCACCCGAGAAATAGCTCGCGGCCGGCGTGCACAGGAAGGCAATCGGCCAGGCGAGTTCCTCGGGCCGGCCCATGCGACCCAGCGGCAATTGTGCGCCCGAGGTGAAGCCGGTGGTCATCGGCGTCTGCACCGGCCCGGGCGCCACGCCGTTCACCAGCACGCCGCGGCCGATGGCCTGGCGCGACAGCCACTTTACCAGCGCATGCACTGCGCCTTTCGACGCCGAATAGTCCGGCGGCGTGTTCACCGACGTGCCGCCGGTGCGCCCGGCCACCGAACCCACCAGCACGATCGAGCCGCCGCCATGCTGCGCCATGTGATCGATCGCCGCGGCCGCCAGCGTCAGTGGCACACGCACGTTGATGTCCATCACCCGGTGGAACCGGTCGTGCCAGTTGCGGTCCTCGCGCCACGGACGGCCTTCGAGGATCGCCGCGCAATGCGCCACCGCCTGGATGCGGTCGCCGCCGAGCAGTTCGGCGATGAAGCTGTCGGATGTGAGATCGCCCTCCGCCGCTGTGCAGGTCGCACCAAGCCCTTCGAGCTCTGCGCGTATCGCAGCCAGTGGCGCGCGATCGGTCAGCAACAGCTCCGCGCCGAGTTGCGCCAGTACCAGCGCGGTCGCCCGGCCGATGCCGCTGGCGGCGCCGGTGACCAGGGCGCGTCGGCCTTGCAGATTCAGCGCCTCGGGCAGTGACTGGCCGGTCTGGCTCATGGCGGGTTTCCTCAAGGGTGTTGACGCGTGCTGCCTGCATCAAAGCGCCTGGCCGCCGAAAGGGCCAGCATGACCCGAACAGACGGGCACCGCTCGCCGACGCCGGCAACAGCAACCGCAGCGTGGGCAAGTGAAACCAACGCCCGGTGACTGCGACCAATACCGTCACGGCGAATGGGTCGCACTCGGCGCTTCCTTGCCTACGGCTCCCGCTGGCACTTCGGACAATGATAGCTGGTGCGGCCGCCGCGCTTGTCGATCGCCAGTGGCGTGCCGCAGCGCGGGCAGTGGCCGCCGGCATGGCGCTCCGGCAGCAGGAACCCCTTCGGCAGCCGGTCGGTGAAATTCTCGGCGCCGGCACCGCAATCGATGGCGGTCTGCAGCACGTGCTTCGTCGCACCGAACAACCGGTGCCGCATCGCGGCGTCAAGCTGCTGCGCCGGAATGCCGGGATGCAGTTTCGCCTGGAACAGGATTTCGTCGGCGTAGATGTTGCCGATACCGGCGATCCGCGCCTGGTCCATCAGCACCGCCTTGATCGCCTGCCTGGTGTCTGCCAATGCCGCGGCGAATGCTTTCTCGTCGAACGCCGGATCGAGCGCATCGGGACCGAGCGAATTCCCGGCGATGAATTCTGCGGCGCTGTCGGTCACGCACACATGGCCGATGCGCCGCGGGTTGAGGTAGGCAAGCCGGTCGCCTTCGCTGAATTCGAACAGCAGCCGGACCGACGCCGGTGCATCGGCCTCGCGCGGCAGGTGCTGCAGCGAACCGTTGGTACCGAAATGCATCGCCAGCGTCCCGGCATCGCCGAAGCCGAGAAACAGCACCTTGCCGTGCCGCTGGCACGACGCAATGCGCTTGCCTTTCAGCTTGCGCTGCAGTCCGGCGGCGGTGGCGCCTTCCAGGCTGCCAGGATCGTTCACCGTTGCATGCGCAACGACATGCCGATGCGCATGCCGGTCCGCCAGGCGCTTGAAGATCTCGACATCCGGCAACTCGGGCATGATCGGCCCTCCACATTCGATGCTGCGCCGCTTCAGGTTTGCCAAGCGTGGTCCTTCGAGTACCATGGGCGCAAGCACCAGGAGGACAACGGCATGATCACGAAATTCGACAGCCTGTACGCAGGCCACGTCGATCTGGACAATGTCGGCTACGCCGGCACGCCGATCAACGACCGCCGCTACGACAACGCGCATCTCTCCACCGCGCTGGAGAAGGCGCAGTCGATGGCGCAACTCATGGACGGTCTCGGCTACAACGCGTTCTGGATGGCGGAACACCATTTCCAGCGCGAAGGCACCGAATGCATTCCCAACGTGCTGCTGATGGCACTGCACCTTACGCATGTGACGAAGAATTTGAAGATCGGCTGCGGTTTCAACATCACGCCGATGTGGCATCCGCTGCGCCTGGCCGAGGACTACGCCATGGCGGATATCCTCAGCAACGGCCGGGTGATCTTCGGCCTCGGCCGCGGCTATCACACGCGCGAGGTGGAGACGTTCGGTTCGCCGCTGCTCGATCAGGCGGCCAATCGCGAGCTGTACGAGGAACAGACCGACATCATCTTCAAGGCATTCAACAGCGAGTCATTCTCGCACAAGGGCAAGCACTACACGTTGCCACCGGAAGTGCCGTACCGCGGCTACACGCTGAAGGAACTCACCCTGGTGCCGCGGCCGGCGCGCCTGCCGGTGGAAACCTGGCAGCCGATCCAGGGCGGCTCGGCGCGCGCCTTGGAGTTCATGGCCAAGCACGGCATCCAGGGCATGGTCGGCGGCGGATCGGCCGAGGGCGGCGCGATGCACAAGGTCGTGCTGGGCTGGCAGGAGGCGCACGCCAAGATGGGCAAGCACATCGAACTCGGCGAGCGGCTGTGCTTCGGCTTCCATTTCTACATGGCCGACAGCAAGGCCGATGGCATCAAGCGCGCGGCGAAATACTACGAAGAGAACATGAAGATGTTCGGCGAACTGCGGCTGGTGCGCGCGATGACCGACGAGCAGGTCGAGATCATGCGTGATCCGAAGCGCGCGCCGGGGGCGAACCTGCCGCGGATCGACGATGCGGTGGCGAACGGCGGATTCCTCACCGGCAATGCGCAGGAGATCATCGATCACCTGAAGGCGCTGGAGCAGAAATATCCGGCGCTGGACCGGATTTCCGTCAGCCTGTCGGTCGGCGTGCCGAAGTCGGAGGCGCTGGAGCAACTGGAGCGCTTCGCCACCGAGGTGATGCCGGCGTTCAAGCAGGCCAGGGTGGCCGAGCCTGCACTGGTGAAGTAGCACCGCATCTCACCGGCGGGTTGGCATCGACATCGTCATGGCGGGCGCAGGCCCGCCATCCACGGAGTGTATTGTCGGCGAGGACAGACGTGGATGCCGACCTGCGTCGGCACGACGGCAGAAGGCCTCAGTGAAGCGGCAACACGGTTCGGCGCCCCGAGATCACGGATGCATTGCGCGGCTTCATCGACCTGCAGCCGGGTTCGAACCGGGGTCACCTCTGCCGCACCGTGCTGTGCAACCTCGCCGATGAAGGGGTGGAGACGTGGTTCGCGACGTTTCCGCCCGAACCGGGCCGCCACCGGATGGTGACGCTGAGCATTGGTCCCGATGCGCCGGCTGGGTGTGCCGGCTGGGCGCGCCCGCGCGACTGAGCCCGGGCGGCGGGCTTTGGCTCCAGCCGGCCAGCGCGACAACGCAAAACCTGCGACATTTCGTCAGTTGGGATAAAAATATCCTTTCTGTCTGGCGCATCTTGAACCGGGACAAAAAATCCTTCTCTATTCCTGCGCCGGGTCCGGCACTGCCGGCGACCCGATCGCGGCAATGGGTGAAGGATTTTCCATGGCGATCGCCCCTACGATCCGACTGGCAGTGCCGCGGTGATTGCCGTCGCGCTCGACCCGTCCGCGGTGGCGGCCGCGGTCGCCGGCAGCGGCGAACCTGCCCTGCGGCGCTTCAACGCGCTGCGCGACGCCGGTGCGGCCGATGTACTGCTGTATTCCGCCCAGCCGGACCCCGGGCTGCCGCAGGCGGCGGGCAGGGCGTTCCGCAACCGCCTGCCTGAAGCGGCCGACCTCGCGGCGCTGCGCGTGTTGTGGATCGCCGGCCTGCCCGACGACGCCGCCGCGGCGCTGGCTGCCCGGGCACGCGCCGCCCAGGTGCTGGTCAATGTCGAGGACCGGCCGGCGCTGTGCGACTTCCACAATGTCGCGGAAATCCGCCGCGGCGACCTGTTGCTGACGGTTTCGACCGGCGGCGCCAGCCCCGGCCTGGCAGCCGGCATCCGTAGCCGGCTGGCGGCGGAATACGGACCCGAGTGGGCCGAGCGGCTGGCCACGCTGCGCGCGCGCCGTGACGCGTGGCGCCACGATCGGCATGCGCCGACCGAGGTCGCCGCGCTGACCGACGCATTGCTGCAGGCGAACGGGTGGCTGGCGTGATACCCGGCCTCGTCGCTGCGGATTTTCCCCCCGGGACGGTGTGGCTGGTCGGCGCCGGACCCGGCGACCCGGGCCTGCTGACGCTGCACGCGCTGCATGCGCTGACCCAGGCCGACGTGGTGCTGCACGACGCGCTGGTATCGCCGGACATCCTCGCCCTGGCACCGCAGGCCCGGCTGGAACCGGCCGGCAAGCGTGCCGGCGGCGTACAGACACCGCAGCTTCGCATCAACGAACGGCTGATCCGCCTGGCCCGCGAGGGTTATCGCGTGGTGCGGCTGAAGGGCGGCGACCCGCTGGTGTTCGGCCGCGGTGGCGAGGAGGCGCTGGCGCTGGCGGCCGCCGGCGTGGCGTTCCGCATCGTGCCGGGCATCAGCGCCGGCATCGGCGGCACCGCTTCTGCCGGCATTCCGACCACGCATCGCGGCCTGGCGCACAGCGTCGCCTTCGTCACCGGCCATGACAGCAGCGGCACGCTGCCGCGCGATCTGGACTGGGACGCCCTGGCGCGCGGCGCCGACGTGCTGGTGCTCTACATGGGCCTGCGCCGCATCGGAGACATTGCAGACCGGCTGTGCGCCGCCGGCCGCAGCGCGAGCGAACCGATCGCCTTCATCACCGACGCGACGACGCCACGGCAATGCGTGCGGATCGCCACGCTGGCCGACGCGGCGCGGACCGCCGCCGAGATTCCAACGGGCGCGGCGACGCTGGTCGTCGTCGGTCCTGTCGTCGCGCTGCGTGCGCTGCTCGCCGACTGGCAGCAGGCCGCGCCGATGTCCATCGCGCTGCCGTCGCAGCGCGCATCAGCCTGAGGGGAAAGCAAATGCCAGGCCTGCCCATGCTGCCGGACACGGCGCCGTTCCCCGCCGAGCAGATCACCGCGTTGAACCGCATCATGTCGGCGACCAACGCCGAGCAGCGGACCTGGCTGAGCGGCTTCCTCGCCGGGTACCAGGCGGCGAACGCGCCGCAGCCGGCCGCGGCTGCACCGCCGGCGCGGCGGGCGCCGCTGACCATCCTGTTCGCCACCGAATCCGGCAACGCCGAGGCGTTGGCGGATATCGCGCGCAAGGCCGCCGGCAAACTCGGGTTTGCCGCGCGCGTGCTGGACATGGCGGATGCCACGCCGGCCCAGGTCGCCGGTGCGCAGAACCTGCTGGTGATCGCCAGCACCTGGGGCGAGGGCGATCCGCCGCAACGTGCGATCGACTTCCATAGCGCGCTGATGGCCGACGATGCGCCTCGGCTCGAGGGACTGCGCTATGCCGTGCTGGCATTGGGCGATCGCGCCTACGCGAAATTCTGCGAGACCGGGCGGCTGTTCGACGAGCGCCTTGCCGCGCTGGGCGCCACGCGGGTCGCCGACCGCATCGACTGCGACCTCGACTACGAGGCGCCGGCCAATGCCTGGATCGGCGCCACGCTGACGCATCTGCAAACCGAACTGGGTGAGCCGGAAGCCGACTCCGCGGTGATCCATGTCGATTTCGCGCGCCCTCCCGCGGAGGTCAGCGCCTATAGCCGGACACGGCCGTTCGAGGCGGAGATTACCGAACGCATCAAGCTCAGCGGCAGCCGGTCTACGTCGGAGACCTGGCACGTGGAGCTGTCGCTCGCGGGGTCCGGGTTGACCTACGAGCCGGGCGATTCGCTGGGCTTCCTGCCGGTGAACGACCCGGCGCTGGTGGATGCGGTGCTGGCCGCATCGGGGCTGTCGGGCGACGCACAGTTGCACGCGAGGCTGTCCGAGCAGTTCGATATCACCACGCTGACGACCCAGAACTTCGCCGCGTATGTCGGCATGACCGGCGATGCCGCGCTGACGCAGCAGGACGGCTGGCAGGTGATCGACCTGCTGGAGGCTGCGCCGCATCGCCTGGCGCCGGAGCAGTTGCTGTCGCTGCTGCGACCGCTGCCGCCGCGCTACTACTCGGTGGCCTCGAGCCTCAAGGCGGTGCCGGACGAGGCGCATCTGCTGGTCGCGGCGGTGCGTTATGCGACGCATGGCCGCGCGCGCAACGGCGTCGCCTCGGTGGATATCGCCGACCGGCGCAAGGCGGGCGAGCGGCTGAAGCTGTTCGTCAAGCCGAACCAGCATTTTCGCCTGCCGGCGGATCCGCAGCGGCCGATCATCATGATCGGTCCGGGCACCGGCATCGCACCGTTCCGCGCCTTCATGCAGGAGCGCGACGCAATCGGCGCGCGTGGGCGGAACTGGCTGGTGTTCGGCCATCGCAATTACACCCACGACTTCCTGTACCAGCTCGAATGGCAGGACCTGCTGAAGCGTGGCGTGCTGACCCGGCTGGACGTGGCGTTCTCACGCGACCAGCCGGAGAAGCACTACGTGCAGCACGCGTTGTGGGACGCGCGGCGTGATCTCCAGGCGTGGGTGCAGGACGGCGCGGTGGTCTATGTCTGCGGCGACGCCAATGCGATGGCGAAGGACGTACACGCCACGCTGCAGCGGATTCTCGGCGACCAGGCGCTGGACGCACTGCGTCGCGAGGGACGCTACCTGCGCGATGTCTACTGAATTGTCTTCGCAATGACAATGGACGGATGCGACTGATGGACTCCAACCCACCGCCCTCACCCAATGAAGCGATCAAGGCGAACAGCCGCTTCCTGCGCGGCACTATCGCCGATGGCCTGACGCGCGTCGAAACGGGCGCGCTGGCGGACGACGACCAGCAGCTGACGAAGTTCCACGGGATCTACCTGCAGGACGACCGCGACCTGCGCGCCGAACGCGGCCGCAAGAAGCTGGAGAAAGCCTTCATCTTCATGGCGCGGCTGCGGGTTCCGGGCGGCGTGCTGACACCGGCGCAGTGGCTGGCGGCGGAAACCATCGCGCGCGAACGCGGCAACGGCACGCTGCGGCTGACCACGCGGCAGACCATCCAGTTCCACGGCATCATCAAGAGCAACCTCCGCATCGCAATCAGCGGATTGAACGACGCGATGCTGGACACCATCGCGGCATGCGGCGACGTGAACCGCAACGTGATTGCCACCGTCAATCCATGGGAGAGCCGCAACCACGCCGAGGTGGCCACGCTGGCACAGGCGATCGGCGGTCACCTGCTGCCGAAAAGCCGCGCCTGGCACGAAATCTGGATCGACGGCGAGCAGCAATCCGGCGGCGAGGAGGAAGACGAACCGATATACGGCCGCACCTACATGCCGCGAAAGTTCAAGATCGCGATCGCGCTGCCGCCGCACAACGACGTGGACGTGTTCGCGCACGACCTGGGCTTCATCGCGATCCTCGAAGACGATCGGATCGTCGGCTACAACGTGGTGGTCGGCGGCGGCATGGGCATGACGCATGGCGAGCCCGACACATTTCCGCGGACCGGCGATGTGATCGGCTTCTGCCTTCCCGACCAGGCCGTGGACATCGCCGAGCAGGTCGTGACGGTGCAGCGCGATTTCGGCAACCGCTCGGATCGCAAGCATGCGCGGCTGAAATACACCATCGAGCGCATCGGCCTGGCGGAATTTCAAGCCGAGTTGGCGCGGCGGCTGGGCTATCGCCTGTCCCCGGCCCGCGACTTTGCCTTCGCCGGCAACGGCGACCGGCTCGGCTGGGCGGAGGGTGACGACGGTACAGCGCATGTCACGCTGTTCGTCGAGAACGGACGCGTGCGCGACCTGCCGGATCGTCGGCTGCTCAGCGGGCTGCGTGACATCGCCGAACTGGGTGTCGGCCGTTTCATCATCACGCCGAACCAGAACCTGGTCATTGCCGACATCCCGCCGCAACACAAAGACGTGGTGGCCGGGTTGCTGCAGATGCACGGGCTGGATGCTCCGGTCAGTGGCCTGCGGCGCAACGCATTGGCCTGCGTCGCGCTGCCGACCTGCGGCCTGGCACTGGCGGAGAGCGAGCGCTATTTGCCGTCGCTGGTCACGCGCCTGGAAGATCAGCTCGAGCAGGTCGGCCTGGCACAGGACGACATCACCATTCGCATGACCGGCTGCCCGAACGGATGCGCCCGGCCGTATTTGGCGGAAATCGCCCTCGTGGGCCGCGCGCCTGGTGTTTACCACCTGTATCTCGGCGGCGCCTTCGACGGCTCGCGGCTGAACAAGCTGTACCGCAGGGACGTCGGCGACGACGCCATTGTCGCCGCGCTGGCGCCGCTGCTGCGCGACTACGCGGCGCAGCGTTCGGCCGGCGAGCGGTTCGGCGACTTCGTCATCCGCGCCGGACACATCCGCAGGACCACCGCCGGCAATACCTTCCACGACGATCTCGCCCCCGAGCCTGGGAGTTGACCATGCGCCAATTGCTGCACGCGACCCGCGACCTGACCTGGCCATCGCTGCGCCATGCGGAAGGACGATGGGTCGGACTGCCGTTCATCCTGGCCGCCTGCGCGCCGGGCCTGGTATATCCATGGCGCGCCTGCATTGCCGCGCTGATGTTCGCCAGCGTGGCGAGCTTCCTGGTCTACGTGCCGATGACGGCGCTGGCGCTGAACGGCGGCGTGGCGTTGACGGAAGACTCGCCGGCGCCGCCGCTGACGCTGCGGGCCTATGTCCTGTTGCTCGTGCTGTGGACATCGACCGCGTGGCTGGCTGCTGCGGCGGCGTCGCACTCCGGTGCGGCGGGCTGATATCAGAAGGCCATCCAGGCGTAGAGGAACACGGTGTTGTTGTCGCTCGCATTGCGGCCGAAGCCGTCGTAGTTGCGCGTGCCGCCATTGAACAGCGTGTAGGCGACGTATTGCAGGCCGATCTTCAAATTGGCGAAAGGGCGGCCCCATGAATCGTCCTTGCCGAACGGAATCCAATCCGCCTCGATGATGATGGCGCTGCTGTCGGGCTTGCCGTTGCGGCTGCCGGTGAGCGGCGCCGGCGCGAACAGCAGCGGATTGGCCGTGCCCCAGGTATATTGCCAACCCACCGTCAGCCCGTAGGTGTTGCGGTAGAAATACGACGTGTTGACGCGCAGTTGGTTCAGCGCGTTGTTCGCCGGATCGGCGCCGCCGGTATTGAACGCCGCCTTCAGATCCGCCAGTTCGTGGATGTACAGCAGATAGGCCGTGGCGATATGCGTGCCGTCGCCGAGGTATTGATAGCCCGCGTCGACGGCGAAATCGGTAAACTGGTTGCGTCCATGCGAGCCGTCGGCGGTGTGTTCCGAGATCGCGGGATTGATGTTGGCGCTGAGCAGCAGTGCGCCGACATGGGCAGCCTGCCCATTCCAGTCCCATTGCCACGCCCCGCGGGCGTATGGGGCGAGGTTGGCGGTGCTGCCTGGCCCGAGTGCCGTGCCGGTCGCGCTCAGCAGGCTGGGACCGTAGGTCTGGTAGGCGCCTGCCTCGAGATACAGATGGCGGTCGTACCAGGCATAGGCGGTGAGGCCGAGTGCATTGCCGACAAGGCCGCCCGCGAGCAGCGGCTGTGCGGCGGGGGTCGGTGCCAGCGCCGAGGTGGCGAATGGGAACATCCACACCGGCGTCGAGTTGAAGGCGTCCTGAACCGTCGGCCCATTGTTCAATGAGGTGCCGACGAGCAGTTCGGCATCGCCGAGTGCCAGCGGCGTGGTCGCGCGGATATCGGTGTTGTCGAGACTGAAGGCGCGGTCGACGCCGGACCAGGTTCCCTGCACGAAACCGCCGACATGGTCGCTGACGCGTCCGGCGAGAAAGATGCTGATCTGGTCGAGCGCGAAATTGTCGTTGCGCCCGAAATTGTCTGCCGCGGGCGCCGGCTGCGCGGTGTTGGTGTGGGTAAACGAGCTGAGGACCATCGCGGATAGCGGAATCTGTGCCGCGATGCCGTCACCGCCGGTCTGGGTATAGCCGCCGATCTTGAACGCGCGGCCGAACGGCGTGAGCTGCGGGCCAAAGGCGCCAACGTGGCACGTGGTACACGGCTGCCCGGTCTGCTGCGCGAAGGCCGGAACCGCATGGGCCGTGCCCCCGGGCCATGCGACGGCGAGGCCGGCGAATGCCAGGAGGCTGAGGCGCAGGACCATTGGACCATCGCCTCAGTGCAGCGTTGCCAGGTAGGCAATCAGGTCGGCGCGTTGCTGCGGATTTTTCACGCCGGGGAATGTCATCCGTGTACCCGGCACCAGCTGCGACGGCGCCGTGAGGTAATGATCAAGCGTGGCGACGTCCCAGGTCAGTCCGGATTTCCTGTTGGCATCCGAATAGTGGTAGCCGGTCACCTGCCCGGACGGGCGGCTCACCACGCCGAACAGGCTCGGCCCCACCAGGTTCCGCCCCGGCTGCACACTGTGGCAGATGCTGCAATTGGCCTTGAACACTTTTTCGCCCGCCGCGGCATCCTGTGCCTGCGCCGGGACGGCGCTCAGCAATGCCACAACACCTGCCACGCAACGGGCCACCAAATTTCGTCCTGGCACGAACAGACCTCCCGCCGCTCGCATGCGCGAACTGCCTGATAGGATTTGCGATTTGTCGACTTGCAGTCGTCGGATAGACGTGGTCGTGCCGCTGCCTATTCCGAAAATTCGCGAGTTCCCGTCGATATATTTCAGGCAGATTCCGGCAAAAATTGCTGATCAGCGCTGGAATTTTTTGCTCGCGTCATGCGTCTGCACCAAGTTTGATTCAGACCGCATGAACAACTCGCTGTGACCACGGATGCCGATTGAATCCGCTGCGTCTCCCATGCAGCGACCCAAGCGGCAAAATGCGCGGACCGCCGCGTCCGGCGAGTCGCATGGGAACTTTCACAGGGAGGGTTCTGTCGTGCCATCACAAAACTTACACCATGACCTGATGCAGGATGCGCAGGATCAGTTGGATCAGTTGCGCGATGCCGGCTTGCAAATGTCACGCGACAATGACGGCCACGGTCGTCATCACGCTGCAGCGCCGACGTTCACCCAGACCAACCTGGTGTCAGACGGATTTGTCCCGGCGCAGCAGACCGACCCGAACCTGATCAATCCATGGGGTGTGTCATACAGCCCGACCAGTCCGTTCTGGATTTCCGATAACGGCACCGGTCTCGCCAGCATCTACCGCCTTGACGGGACAGGATTGACGGTGAACGCCATACCGCCGGTCACCGTGGCGCCGGCGTTGCCTGGCGGTGATCCGGCGGCGCCGACCGGTCAGGTGTTCAACACGTTCCAGGCCTCAGGCGCGTTCACCTTGCAGGATGGCGCGCCGGCCACCTTCCTGTTCGCCACCGAGGACGGCACCATTTCCGGCTGGAACCAGGCCGCGGGAACCCAGTCGATCATCGCGGTCAACGAGTCGCTCGACCCGGCCGACGGCAGCGAGGCGTTGGGGCTGGGTGCGGTCTACAAGGGGCTCGCGATCGCGCAGACCAATGACGGACCCGCACTCTACGCAGCGAATTTCCGACACGGGACGGTCGACATGTTCGACCAGAACTTCAACGAGACAAAGAGCTTCACCGATTCGAACCTGCCCAGCGGCTACGCGCCATTCAACGTCCAGGTGCTCGATAACAAGTTGTTCGTGACCTTCGCGTTGCAGGACGATACCCAGCACGACGACGTCGCCGGTGCGGGAAATGGCTTCGTCGATGAGTTTGATCTCGAAGGCCACCTGCTGCACCGCGTCGCGTCCGGCGGTCCGCTGGATTCCCCCTGGGGGCTGGCGATCGCGCCCAGCAGCTTCGGCAGCCTTGCCGGCGACCTGCTGGTCGGCAACTTCGGCGACGGAACGATCGATGCCTTCGATCAGAAGAACGGCAAGTTCGATGGGCAACTGCTCGGCAGCGACGGCAAGCCGATCGCCATCCCGGATCTATGGGAACTGATCCCCGGCAACGGCACTGCCGCCGGCGATCCCAACACGATCTACTTTACCGCCGGCGTGCAGAACGAGGCGCATGGCCTGTTCGGCAGCCTTGCACCGGACGCAACCGCGAATCCCATGGCGGCAAGTAGCGGGCATTCGCCGCTCGGTTGAGCGGATCGGCTGTCAGGCGAGGCTGCGAACCGGGGTCATGGCCGGCGTCTCGTCCGGAGAGTCGAGCACGGGTCGGATCGAATTGAGCGCGGCGCGCAGCGTGCGGAAGCGCTGCACGTCGCTCCACGATGGCGCTGTCACGACCACCCAGAAACTCTGTTCCGCCGGCGAATAGACCAGGTGCGTCGGCTCCCTGCTCGGCTGCACGATCACCACGATGCGGCCGATGACCTTCGGGTCGTCGCCACGCCGTTCGCTGACGAAGGCACGCGCCACATCCATTCCGCTGCGCTGCGTAGCGGCATACCACTCGGCCAGCAATGCGCGCTCCCACTGCGATATCGGTCGCGGCGGAAACGTAAGAATGACGTTATCAGCGCTCGACGGCATAGAGATGTCCAGCGTCAAAATGGCTGCACAACCTAGGTATCGCCGGGTTACAAACTCGCTTCACCACCGGTCACCTAATCGGAATCGGGCCCCTGGACCGCGGCGAAACCCTTGCCGAAGGCGGCGTCGCGCTTTTGGAAGGCGTACTTTACGCCATGGGTGCGCATTGTCTCACGGAATTCGCGCGCCATCGGCGCCAGATGCCCGCGGGCATCGATCTCGGCGCCGATTCGCTGGAGCGTGCGTGCGCCCATCAGTTCAAGCCCGAGATTGACCAGCCGCTTGTTCGCCGACAACAGATGGGGGTCCACCAGCCCCATGCGATCCGCCAGCCGCATCACCTCCGCCTCGAGCTGGTCGCCCGGCACGGACTTCAGTGCCAGCCCGATCTGCGCCGCGTCCGCCCCGGTCACGCTGTCGCCGGTGAACAGCAGGCGCTTCGCCCATTGCGGGCCGCAATGATACAGCCACATGCTGCCGGGCGGCGTCCCGAGATCGCGCGTGGGCGGAAAGCCGATCCGCGCATCGTCCGCCACGATCACCATGTCGCACAGCCACGCCAGGTCGGTGCCGATGCCGATACAGGTGCCGTGCACCTGCGCGATCACCGGCTTGTGCATGTCGAACAGCGTCATGCGCAGCCGCTGTCCCTGTTCCAGCCGCCAGACATCGTCGTCGATCTCCTGCCGGCCGCGATATGCCTCGCCACGGCCTGACGAATATTCGCTGAGATCGGCGCCTGCGCAGAAATGCGGACCGGCGCCGCGCAGCACGACGCAATGCACCGCGTTGTGTTCGTCCGCCTCCAGCAGTGCTTCGGCGAGTTCGCGCAACAGTTTGCCGCTGAGCGCGTTGCGCTTTTCCGGCCGGTTGAGCGTGACGATCGCGGTCTTGTTGGTGACCTGGTAGGTGATCTGTTCGAATGGCATGAGCGTCCTCCACTGCGTTGCCGCTATCGCGCTCGGCGCGTAAGCTGAATGCCAACCATGCGCCAGTCGGGATAGGGAGGCCAAGCCGCCGTGAAGATCGCTCGCATCGAGACATTCCTGTTCGACCCCGGCCTGGCGAAGAACCTGCTGTTCTGTCGTGTGGAGACCGAGAGCGGCATCCACGGCTGGGGCGAGGCCTACGTGACGCCCGGCAAGGAACAGGTGATCGAGCATCTGCTGCAGGTCATGGCGAAATACATGATCGGCCGCAGCGCATTCAACATCCGCCATACCGCCCAGGTGGTGTTCGACGACTTCGCGATGCGGCGGGCCTCGCTGGACCTGATGTCGGCATGGAGCGCGATCGAGATCGCGCTGTGGGACATCGTGGCGAAGCACGCCAGGCTGCCGCTGTACAACCTGCTGGGCGGCGCCTCGCGCGAGCGCGTGAAGGTCTATGCCAACGGCTGGTCCAGCGGCAGCGAGACGATCGAGCAGAACCTGGAACGTGCGCAGAAGGTGAAGGCGATGGGCTTCACCGCGCTGAAATGGGACCCGTTTCCCGGACCGTGGCGCAACTTCATCCATCGCGAGGACGAAGACCACGTCGTGCGCTATGTGAAGGCGATGCGCGAGGCGCTGGGCCCGGAATTCGGCCTGCTGGTCGAAGTCCACCGACGGCTGGCGCCGATGCACGCGATCCGCATCGGGCAGCGCATCGCCGAGTACGACGTGGGCTGGTACGAGGAACCCTGCCTGTGCGACAACATCGACCTGGTCGCCGAAGTGCGCCGTGCATTGCCCGGCGTGCCGATCGTCACCGGCGAGGCGATCTACTCGAAGGAGGCGTTCGCCCAGGCGCTGGCCGCACGTGCGGCCGATATCATCAACCCGGATATCTGCAACTGCGGCGGCATCTCGGCGATGCTGGACATTGCCGCCATGGCGCAGCCGCACGCGGTGGCGGTGGCGCCGCACAACTACAATTCCACCCTCGTCGGCCTGGCCGCGACGGTGCAGCTTTCCGCGATGATCCCGAATTTCTGGATCGCGGAGTTCTTTGTAAATTTGAAGCCGGCCTGCGATGCGATCGCGGTGCAGCCGCTGGTGGTGCAGGACAGCTTCGTCGAGCTGCCCACCACGCCAGGCCACGGCATCGACATCGACGTGGAGCGCCTGCGCCAGCACCCGTATCGCGACATGGGCACGCGCACCGGCAAGAGCCTGCGCAGCTATACCGAGGAGTTTCCGCGCAAGAACTATGTGGTCGGCGCCACACGCACGGGTTACTGATTCGGGCCGGTCACTGATTCGGGCATACTTGGCACAGCAACCGGAACGACCTATAGATCGCCGATGTCCTTCGTCCTGACAGCCAGTGCCCGCGCACTTCGTTCACCCCACCGCGGTGGGGCGGAGTGGCGCGTCCGCTGATCTGAGCTGCCACAAGGCCCCGTCCGCTTCGCATCCTCCGGGACGGGACTGCCTGATGAAAGACTGGAAAACCCTGCTGGCAACACGAAGCTTTCGCAGCTTCTGGCTTGCCCTGGTCTGCTACAATTTCGGCAACTGGTGTGTGGTCGCGACGCTGCCGATCCTGGTTGCCGTGCGCTTTGGCGCCGGGACCGAACTGGTCATCAGCCTCGGCATGAGGATCCTGCCGCGCATCGCACTGGCGCCGCTTGCCGGCGTGGTATTGCGCCGCGCCGGTGCGGCACGCGTCGCCGGTTCGGCGATGGTGGCGATGGGTGTCCTGACCGCAATGCTGCCGTGGTGCGCGACGTTCGTCCTGTTGCAGGCCGTCATCCTGGCGATCGGCGTGCTGGACGTGTTTGTCGGGCCGGCGCTGCTGACGCTGCGCTCGCCGGTCACGCCGCGAGGCGCGGAGATGGCGAGCAACACGCTGTTCTTCTCCGCCGACCGGCTGGCAAAATTCGCCGGGCCTGCCATTGGTGGACTGGCCGTCACCGCGGGATTCAAAACTCCCTACCTGGCGATCGCCGGCCTGACGATACTCGCCGCGATTCCCATCGCGAGGATTCGTCTGCCGGCGACGGCTGACCGGGCAACCGCCGCGTCCGGCAATCACATTCTTGCGGTATTTCGCGAGTTCCGCGACATGTTGCGCGACGATGCGATCCTGGTCGCGATCCTGGTCTGTGCGGTGCCGTACATGGTGACGCTGGGCGGCATGCGTCCATTCCTGTTCTGGGCCAATGCCGAGTGGTTCGGCGCCACCGACGCTGCATGGACGATGTTGCTGACCGCCCAGGGGGTCGGCGCGGTGGCGGGCGCGCTGGTGTCCGGCGTGTTCAGCCGCAGCCTGCTGCGGGCGATGTCGGTGTATGAATTGCTGCTGGTGACCAGCCTGATGGAGGGCGTGCTCCACATCGCGCTGCTGTTTGCGGCCAGCACGACACAGGCCATGGTGCTGCTGCTGCTCAGCGGCATCCCCGAGATGCTGGCTTACGCGACCTACTTCACCCTGGTGCAGGAGCGCCTGCCGCATGAACGGCAGGGCGTATTCTACAGCATCCAGCAGGCATTGCTGGACGGCGCCTTCGTCCTCGGTGTGGCCGCGGCGGAACTGCATGCCGGCGGGGTACTGACATTGACCGGATACTGGGCGACGCTGTCGTTGTTCTCGACCCTGCCGGTGCTGCCGTTGCTGGCCGCCCACCTGCGGGCCGGCCGCGTCGTCGTTCAGCCGCGCACGCCTGCCAGGTAGCCTGTCGCATCGTCCTCCAACAGCAGGCGTTCGCGTTGCAGGTCGGCGACGACCTGCCGGATGCGTGCGGCATAGGCCTCGCGGGTCGGATAGCGTTCCGCAAGGGATGGCCGGGGATCTGCCGCCTGTTCGCGCTCCGCGCTGGTGGCCGCGAAGGTGAGGTACGTGCCGTCGCGATCCGCCAGTTCGCCGTCCGGCAGCGGCGATCTGTACAGGTTCCAGCCGGTGAAGGTGCCGAGCGGGACTGCGATATCGGGCAGCCGGATGCCGGCGGTCTCGTTGCCGTCGGCATCGACCTGCGGCACCAGTGCGCGCCAGCCGCGTGTTGCCGGCTGCAGGTTTGTCCAGTCGCCGAGCGGCACGACATCATTCGGCGCGTGCGGCGGCACCAGTGCCGCCAGTTTCGGCCATGCGACGGAGTCCGCCGGCACCAGCGAGCCATCGGCGATGTGCGGCAGGCGCGATGGCGGCGGTTCGCGGCCGTTGGCGACCCATTCGTCCAGCGCCACCAGCAGCGCGCGGATCGCCGGCATCGGATCATGCCAGTTGCGCGGATTGGTGCACGGACCGGGATCCTTCGGCATGCCGGCCTTGCCGCCATGCTGCGTGCCGGGAATGTAGTAGCCGCGCACGTTCGCCGGCAGCGCGACGTCCCGTGCGCCGTCCGGCGTGGTGTGCAGCAGTGCCGCACCCTTCTGCCAGTACTCGGTCGAGGTGTTGGTCTCGATCAGCTTCGGGTCGCCGGCGTCGCCGTGCAGCAGCGCGCCCGCGCTGCCGCTGATCGGGTCGGTGACGTGAGCGCTGGAGAACGGGAACTGCACTTCGGGGAAGTCGTGGTCCTCGTGCCACGTGCGGGTGCGCGCCGGCTGACCGAACTGGGTGTTGAAGAACACGCGGCCGATGCCGGCGACATGGGTGAACACGCCATCGAATACCCGCGCGCCGTTCTCGTCGCGGTTGAACCCCTGGGCGATATGGTCACGCAGGTAGCGTCCGGCCTGCGAGATGCCAAACGCCAGCGCATGGGTCGGCTCGCGGCCCAGCAGGTCGCGCCCCGCTGCGGTCTGGCGCAGATGGCTGACCAGGTCGCGCGTCGCGGCAAATCCGATGCCCAGCACACGAGGTTTCGTCGCCTGGTAGTAAAGTTCGTAGATCGAACCCGGCTCCGGCAACGCGCCGTCCGGGAGCAATCGAATCGTGCGGGTGTCAACGAACTCCCACGCCGGCACGTCGCGCCGCGGCGCGGTCTGCGTGCGCCGCACGGTGAGACGCGCATCGTGCGGATCGAGGCTTGCCGTTTCGTACGTCAGTCGGAACCGCTCGAGGGCACCGCCGCGCGTGCCGGAGATGAATTCCTCGCGGATGCGCCGCACGATCGGCGCACCGTTATCCGTCGCGACCGGCGCGTCCAATCCCAGTCCGCCATTGGCACGCGGCGCACCCGGATCCCAGCCAGACCATACCAGCGTGAAGCCGCGTTTCAGCGGCAGGGCATTGCCGAGATCGGCTACGGCCTGCGGTTGGTTGCCCGCCTTGCCGGCGCACAGATTGGCGAACAGCATGATGCGGCCGCGGTTGTTCACCTCATACAGGATGCGGCCGTTGCCGCGTTCCGCATCGGCCGGACGCAGGATGCAGATATCGCTGCGATACTCGACATTGCCGCGTGCGTTGCGCGGCGCCTTGGCGAGGTTGACGATACCGGCATTGCCGGGGTGCGTCGGGTCGAGCTCGCCGACGGCGACGCCGTCCAGCCGCTCATAGGCTCCGGTCGCGCCAAACGCGGCGCCACCGACCAGCGGGGTGCGCGCCGTGATCTCGATTGCTGTGATCATCGCGGAGCCTCCATGAACAGTTTCGCTTCCGTGCGCGTCTGCAATGCCTCCAGCGTCAGGCCGGGGATCATGTCGAGCACGACGAACCCGCACGGCGTGACATCGATAACCGCGAGGTTGGTGTAGATCCGCTTGACCACCGACTTCGCGGTCAGCGGATAGGTGCAACGCCGGCGCAGGCGCGGTTCGCCATCCTTCGTGGTGTGCTCCATCACCACCCACAGCCGCTTCGCGCCGATCGCGAGGTCCATCGCGCCGCCGACCTGCTTCACCGGTTCGTCGGCGGAGCGTGCCCAATTGGCAATGTCGCCGTTCTCCGCCACTTCGAACGCGCCGAGTACGCAGAGGTCCAGATGGCCGCCGCGGGCGATGGCGAAGCTGTCGGCGTGGTGCACGAAAGAACCGCCGGTGCGCAGGGTCACATGTGTCGTGCTGGCATTGATCAGGAACCGGTTGACCTGGTCCGGCGATGGCGCGGGGCCGACGCCGATGACGCCGTTCTCGGCGTGGAAGATCACTTCACGATCGATCGGCACGAAGTCGGCGATGTGGGTCGGGATGCCGATGCCGAGATTGACCATCCAGCCTTCGGGAATGTCGCGCGCGGCACGTTCCGCCATGCCGTTGCGATCGAGCGGGGAAAACGCGCTGTCGGCCATTGCGGTGTCCTCTCAGGCTGGCACGTGCAGCACGCGATTGACGAAAATGCCAGGCGTGACCACGGTTTCCGGTGTGATCTCGCCCAACGCGACGACATTGCGGGTCACCGCGATGGTCAGGTTGGCGGCCATCGCCATCACCGGATTGAAGTTGCGTGCGCTGTCGCGATAGGTGAGGTTGCCCCAGCGATCGGCGCACCACGCCTCGATCAATGCGACATCGCCTGGCAGCGGATATTCCAGCAGGCAGAGCCTGCCGCCGATCTCACGTGTCTCGCGACCGTCGGCGAGCAGCGTGTCTGCGCCGGTCGGAGTGTAGAAGCCGGTGATGCCGGCGCCGGCGGCACGCATGCGCTCCGCCATCGTGCCCTGCGGCACGATCTCCACCTCCAGCTCGCCACGCTGCAACAGCCGGCCGGCCAGGCTGGCGGGGCGCACGAAGCTGCAGACCATCCTGCGCACGCGGCCGAGTGATAGCAGCCGTTCGATGGCGCTGCCGTCGCGTCCGCCGGCGACAACAACGATGGTAAGGTCGCGCGCGCCCTGGTCGATCAGGCCGTTGAGCAGTGGCGTGGGAATGCCGACGTCGCCGAAGCCGCCGAGCAGTACGGTGGAGCCATCGGCGATGCCGGCCATGGCGTCGGTCATCGAATGCACGAACTTGTCGATCATGCGGGCAATATAACTGGCACCGGGCCTGCTGTCATTGCGCGGCGGGCCTCGCCCGCGTCGTTATCCGCCCCATCTCCGTCATTCCCGCGAAGGCGGGAATCCGGGCATGAAACACCGGTGGTGCTGGCCTGGATTCCCGCCTTCGCGAGAATGACGGGCGAAGGGATGGAACTGAGGCAGCGGGCCATCCAGGGTTTCCACCCTGCATCCCCCACCTTATAGTTTCGCTGCGCACAAGGGGAATGCCATGCAGGAGGTCGCTCAGCCCATGTCGGCAACCGATGTGACGGAGGATGCCACCGCAATCCGGCGTGCCGTGGTCGCCTGTGCGATCGGTCAGGTATTCGAGATCTTCGATTTCGTCATCTACGGCTTCTTCGCGGTGGCAATCGGGCGTGCGTTCTTTCCGTCCACCGATCCGGTTGCATCGCTGCTGGCGAGCTTTGCCACCTTCGCCGTGGGCTTCCTCATGCGTCCGGTGGGCGCGATGGTGATCGGCTGGTACGGCGATCGTTTCGGCCGCCGCAAGGCGCTGGTGGTCACCATCGGCTTGATGGCGGTCGCCACCGGCGTGACGGGGCTGATCCCGTCCTACGCGTCGATCGGACTGCTCGGACCGATCCTGCTGCTGGTCTGTCGCATGCTGCAAGGCTTCTCCACCGGCGGCGAGTGGGGCGGTGCCGCGGCGTTCCTGGTGGAGCACGCGCCCGCCGGACGGCGTGGCCTGATCGGCAGCCTGCAACAGGCGGCAACCGCGATCGGCGCGATGTGCGCCACATTCTCGGCGGCCATCCTGACCACGACATTGAGTTCCGAGAACTTCTTCGCCTGGGGCTGGCGAATTCCATTCCTGATCGGCTTCGTGCTCGGCCCCGTCGGCTACTACCTGCGCACGCGTGTGGCCGAGACACCGGCGTTCCAGCGAGCCGTCGCCACCCGGACCATCACGCGCATGCCGCTGGCCGAAGCGTTCACCACGCATGGGTGGGTGTTCCTGGCAGCCTTTGGCCTGTCGATCATCGGCTGCGTCATCAACTATGTCTTCCTGGTGTTCCTGCCGAGTTTCGCATCGCAGACGCTGAAGATCGACCTGAGCTATGCGCTGTGGTCCACCACGTTGGCGGGGATCATCTACCTGGTGCTGACCCCGGTGGTCGGCCACTTCTCGGACCGGATCGGGCGCAAGCCGATGATGCTGACCTGCTCGGTGCTGGCCTTCGTGATGGCCTACCCGCTGTTCCAGTTCCTGGTCTCGCACCCAAGTTTCCTCGGGCTGCTTGTGGTGCAGGCCATCGCGCAGGCCGTGCTGACGCTGTACACCGGCGTGATCTCGACGATCCTGTCGGAGATGTTCCCGACCAACGTACGCTACACCGCACTGTCGGTGAGCTATGGCTTCGCGGTGGCGATCTTCGGCGGCTTCGCGCCGTATATCTCGACGTTCCTGGTGAAGGTCACCGGCAATCCCCTGGCGCCGAGTTTCTATGTCATGGCGGCAGCCCTGGCGAGCGGCATTGCGGTGTTGTTCGTGCATGAACGTCACCGCGCTCCGGCTTTGGCATGAGGAGATCTGCATGACCACGTTTGTATTGGTGCACGGCGCGTACCAGGGCGGCTGGATCTGGCAGCGCGTGGTGGCGCGGCTGACCGGCGCCGGGCATCGCGTGTTCGCGCCGACGCTCGATGGCTGCGCCGAACGACGGCACGCGCTGCGGCCTGGCATCGACACCGAATCGCATGCGGCGGAAATCGCCGAACTGCTGTTCTTCGAGGATCTGCACGACGCGGTGCTGGTGGGAACCAGCAGCGGTGGCATGGTGGTGTGCAAGACCGCCGAATTGGCGCGCGATCGGATCGGCCGACTGGTCTTTGCCGATGCGCTCGCTCTGCTGGACGGCGAAAGCATCGGCGATATCGTCAAGCGGCCGACCGCGGTGACCACCGATCTCACCACCGGCCCATCGCGCGAGGACGCGGCGAACCGCATGTTCGCCAGCCTCGACGATGCGACGAAGGCGTGGGCGCTGGAGCGCTGCACGCCGCACCCGGTCGCGGCGATGCGCAATCCGGTGAAGCTGCCCAAGTTCTGGCAGCAGACATGGACGGCGTCGGTGATCTGGTGCCCGCAGGCGGTGAACCCGGGCGAAGCGCACCAGCGCCGCGCGGCCGATCGGCTTGGCGCGAAATGGCACGTGCTGGACACCGGTCATTATCCGATGCTGACCGCGGCCGATGAGCTGTCGCGGCTGATCGTCGAAGGGTAGGGCGCCGCGTCAGGCTTCGGGTGCCGCTGGCTGCTTCGCCTGGCCGGTGAGACGGCGGACGTGATCCTGCAGGCTGCGGCGCGCCGCATCGAACGCATCGCGGATGGCCACGTGCAGGTCCTCGTGCGCGTGGTCCTCGGCCGGCTCGCGGGCCACCACCACCTTGCCGCCGGGCAGCGTCAGGTCAATCCGCACTTGGTAGATGTTGCCGTGGCGATGGTGCCGGTGCGCAGCCTCCAGGATGACGCGGCAGGATGTGACACGATCCGAGTACTGCCCAAGCTCCTCGGCGCGCTTGCGCACCTGGGCCTCGGCGGATGGCGAAATCTCCATGCCGCGGAAGGTGATCTGTAGGTCTGCAGGCATTTGGGGCTCCTGGCTTGCGTCACCCCCAGCATAGGCCGGCCGCGATGGTTGGCTTTGATCTCGATCAAGCCGCCGGCGAGTTGCAATCCGGCTCCGCCATGCGTTACGTGCGAGCGGACCCCGGGCGCCGCCCGCCCCGGGCATGGCGAGGGACGGCATGGCGAGCGCGACGCCCGGTCAACTTGACGAGCTGCGCGAGGTCGTCCGCGAGGTTTACGGCCGCGGCGCACTCGACCAATCGATCGCGCTGCAGCAGAACGTCATTGCCATGGCACGCGAGATCGATGCGCTGCTGCCGGACGACTTCCTGTTCTTCGGGCTGATGCTCTATGGCCGCCGGCGCCTGGGGGACGGCATCGCGGCATTGCGCGAAGGGGTGGAGCGGTTTCCCGACAATGCGCCGGTGCACGAGAACCTCGGCGTCCTGCTGCTCGGCGCCGGTGATCCCGCCGGCGCCATCGTCGAAGCCAACCGCGCGATCGAACTCGGATCGGAGAGTCCCAACGTCTATGACTGCCTGTGCGATGCCTATGCCCAGATCGGTCGGATCGACGAGGCCGGTGCCGCGGGCCGTGCGGCGCTGGAGGCGAAGGATCGGATATTCGGCGCGCGCAAGGCGCTGGCAAGCATTCCGCACGGCCTGCCGCAACCGTTCAATGCGCTGAACCCGTCTGAGAACATCATCGCCTATTGCCTGTGGGGCGGCGACCACCGCTACCTCATGCCGCTGCTGGAGAATGCGCGCATCCAGCCGCATTTGTTCCCCGGTTGGACAATGCGGCTGTACCACGACGCCACCGTGCCGCAGGATTTCGTGGTGCTGCTCGTCAATTCCGGCGTGCAGTTCGTCGAGAAGTCCTTGCCGCCCGACGTGCCGGAACATCGCAAGCTGCTCTGGCGGTTTGACGTGATTGCCGATCCCAGTGTGCGGCGTTTCCTGATCCGCGACGCCGATTCACTGCTGTCGTTGAAGGAACACGCTGCGGTCGATGCCTGGCTGCAATCCCGCTACTACTTCCATGCCATGCGCGACTGGTTCTCGCACACCGACCTGCTGCTCGCCGGCATGTGGGGCGGCGTCGGCAATATCCTGCCGCCGACCGAAACGCTGATGGAGTCCTATACCGCCTGGCGCGTGGAGAACAGTCACGTCGATCAGGACCTGCTGTCGGAAACCGTGTGGCCGACGATACGCGGCCATTGCCTGATCCACGACAGCGTCTTCACCGGCTGTCTCGGCAGCGTGGCGTTCCCGCCCTTCCTATGGCAGCCGCCAGGCAATCATATCGGCCAGAATGCCTTCCTGCACTACAAGCGCAGGGAGGCGTGAACGTCACCGGTCGGGATTGTCCGACCAGTGGTAGCGGAAATCGCAATGCGTCGCGCCGCCCATCAGGGTCTGCGTGCGCTGCAACTTCAGTCGTGCGTCGTAGCCTTCGCAGAATGCGCCATCGCGATTGCACGACAGCACCGCGCCCAACTCGGCCAGGCCCATCGAGCGGTACATCTCGGCATAGCGGCAACGCGTCACGTTGAAATGGAAGTCGCTGCCGGTCGACTTCACCACGTCGATCCGCAGCGCATCCTCCGCCGTCCAGCGTGGCTGGATGGCGCGGAATGAATCCAGGCTGGGCTCGCCACCCGGCGCATCCTTCGCCATGTCGGCCGCGGCCTGCTTCGCCAGCCTGATGACCGCGTTGGACAGGATGCGCTTCGCTGCCGCCTCGCCAAGCTCTGCCTTCATCTCGTCGTAGACGCCCTTGGCGAACGCGGCCTCGATGCGGCGCTGCGTGAGAATGGGCAGCGCCGCGGCATCACTCATCGCTGGTCTCGGGCGCGACCGTGCGAAACCGCCGGCGATGCACCGAGGGCGGTCCGTAGAGCGGCGACAGCACCATCGCCTTGCGCAGGTACAAGCCGATATCGTAGGCGTCGGTGTAGCCGACGCCGCCGTGCAACTGGATGCAGGCGCGCGTCACCACCATCACGGCGTCGGAGGCGCGCACCTTGGCGCGCGACACGGCGCCCTGGCGCTGCATCAGTGTCTCCGCGGTGTCCAGCGCCTGGGCCGCGGTGCCGACCGTCGCGCGGGTCAGCGCGATCTGGATCTGCATATCGACGGCGCGATGCTGCAGCGCCTGGAAGCTGCCGATCTTGTGGCCGAACTGCTCGCGCGTCTTCAGGTAGTCGAGCGTGATGGTGAAGGCGCGATCCATCAGGCCGAACATGTAGGCGGAGCTGGCCATGATGGTGTGTTCCAGCGCCTCGGTCGCATCGCCCTCGATCGCTTCGGCCGGCGCGTTGTCGAGGATCAGCGTGCCGGAATTGCCGCCGTCCTGCGTCTGCTGCAGCTCCAGCGACACGCCCGGCGCGTCACGCTCGACCAGCGCGAGGCCGTCCGGCACCGTCACCAGGTAGGCATCGGCGCCGGCGGCCATCGGGATGAACATCTTGCGGCCGCTGAGCCTGCCGTTGCGCAGCACCGTGTCGCCGACCAGGTCGAGGGTGTTGGGCTTCTCCTGCCAGGCCGGCAGCACGATGCGCTCGCCGGCGAGCACCGGCGCGAGGTGATCCGGCGGCAGGAGCTGTGCCGCCATCGCCGCAGGGATCAGCGGTTCTGGCACAAGTCCGGCGCCCAATTCCTCGGCCAGCCCACAAAACTCCCGCGCGCCGAGGCCGGAGCCGCCATCGTCTTCCGGAATGCGCAGCCCGAGCCAGCCCATGTCGCACATCTCGCGCCACTTGTCGCGATCGAAGCCGGGTTCGGTGAACCGCAGTGCGCGGATCCGCTTCAGGTCGCCCTTGCGCGGCGCAATGCCTGCCGCGCTGTCCTTCAGCATCTGCAGGTGTTCGAGCGGATCCATCATGCTGCGTACTCCGCGTGCCGGCAGCTACTGATCGTTGCGATGCAGCTTGGCGTCGGTCCTGGCCTGCAGCGCATCGAAGGTCAGGCCGGGCGCCATGTCGAGCACCACGAAGCCGCGGTCGGTCACCTCGAGTACCGCCAGGTTGGTGTAAACGCGCTTCACCGCGCCGACCGCGGTCAGCGGATACGAGCAGCGGTGCACCAGCTTGGACGTGCCGTCCTTGGTGGTGTGCTCCATCAGCACCCAGAGCCGCTTGGCGCCGGCCGCCAGGTCCATCGCGCCGCCGACCGCCGGTGCGGTGTCGTTCTCGCTGGTGGCCCAGTTGGCGATGTCGCCGTTCTCCGCCACCTGGAACGCGCCCAGCACGCAAAGATCGAGATGGCCGCCGCGGATCATCGAGAAGCTGTCCGCGTGGTGGCAGAAGCTGCCGCCGTCGCGCAACGTGACGTACTGCTTGCCGGCGTTGATCAGCCACCGGTTGATCTGGTCCTTCGGCGGCGCGGGGCCCATGCCCAGGACGCCGTTCTCGGAATGGAAGATCACCTCGCGCTCGAGCGGCACATGGTCGGCGATCGCGGTCGGAATGCCGATCCCGAGGTTGACGTACCAGCCTTCCGGGATGTCGCGCGCGACGCGGGCGGCCATCTCGGTGCGGTTCAGCGGCTTGATGTCGGCAATTGCGGTGTCAGGCATCGCTGGCTCCTGTCAGAAACCGGTGGGATCACCGTAGGGTACATGCAGCACGCGGTCCACGAAGATGCCTGGCGTCACGACATGGTCCGGATGGATCTCGCCCAGGTCGCGGATGTGCTGGGTCTGCACAAGGGTCAGTTTCGATGCCATGGCGACGACCGGATTGAAGTTGCGGCCCGACTCCTTGAAGGTCAGGTTGCCCCAGCGGTCCGCCTCCCAGGCTTCGACCAGGCCGACATCGCCTTGCAGCGGGCGTTCCATCACGTAGCTGCGGCCGTCGAATTCGCGGATTTCCTTGCCCATGGCCATCTTGGTGCCGACGCCGGTGGCGGTGAAGAATGCCGGCACCCCGGCGCCGGCGGCGCGCATGCGTTCGGCCAGCGTGCCCTGCGGCACGATCTCCAGCTCGATCGCGCCGCGCGCGTAAACCTCCTCGAACAGCACCGAGCCGCGGCTGCGCGCGAAACTGCAGATGATCTTGCTGACGCGGCCCTCGCCAATCAGCCGCGCGACGCCTTCGCGACCGCGCCCGGCGGTGTTGTGGACGACCGTGAGGTCACGCGCTCCCTGCTCG
>DATAPW010000018.1:0-3423 GCA_036265005.1 Acetobacteraceae bacterium
AGCCAGATGCCCCGTGGGCGACCGAAAGCCTCTCGTCCAGCAGCCCCTGCCGCTGCATCTCCGCCACCAGCCCGTTCGGCCAGCGCCGCGCGCCGATTTCCGCCTGTGTGCGCGTTTCCATCAAATGCGTATGCACTGCCACCCCGTGCCGCTCGCGCAATGAACGCCACAGGCGCCACGCCGCCTGCGAGCAGCGCTGCGGCGCATTCGGACCGAGCAGCACGGCAACCCGCCCGGACCCGGCCCGCGCCGCCTCCACGAGCGAGGTGAAGCGGGCCGCATAGGCATCCTCGTCCAGCGGCTGCGGGCCGCCGCCAAGGCGCGCGACCGGGTCCGGCAGGGTCAGACCCAAGAGCTCGTCATCCGCCACATCGTGCAGGAACGGCGCGTAACCTACCCGCAGCCCCGAGGCTTCGTGCGCCGCCAGTGCAGCCTCGCCCAAATGCATCATCGGCGAGTGGTCGATCCAGCCGGTGATGCCCGCCCGGATGCGCTCCGCGGCGCCGAGCAGGATCGCCGCCCGCATCGCCGTAGCATCGAACGCGCGGCCGTATAGCACGGTGTAAAATGCCCACAGTTCCAGCGGCATCGAGTTCTCGGTGCCGCGCAACAGGGCGGCGTAGGCGTGCGCGTGTCCGTCGATCAGGCCCGGTATCAGCCAATGCTGCTCGGCCATCACAACCGTCGCCGCACGCGCCCGCAACGCCGCCCGCTCCGCCGCGGACCAGGCGACCGCGGCGATCCGGCGGCCTTCGACCAGCACGGTGCCTTCGACAAAACCGCTCTCGGACAACACCAGCGCCCCGTCGATCACGCAGGCGGTCATCAATGTCCAGTCCTCACATCTCCGACACGAACACTTTCCCTCGGCCTACTTTCGTCATCACGGCGTCACTCCCGTATCCCAGCGCACGACCAGCTGCTCGACCGTGCGGACCAGAAGGAAGAACAGCACCGAGAACGCCGAGCCGCACAGCACCGTCGCGTACAGCAGTGCCGCATCGAAGTTGTACGTTGCCTGGATGATCAGCGCGCCGATGCCGACCTGCGATCCGATCCACTCGCCGACGATCGCGCCCACAGTCGCGGTGCTGGTAGCGATCTTGAGAGCCGAGAACAGGAAAGGCAGCGAGGTCGGCACACGGAGCTTGAAGAACACCTCGCGGCGGCTGGCCGAAAGCACGTGCATCAGCTCCATCGCCTGCGGGCTCACGGCCTGCAGTCCGCGGACCATGTTCACCAATGTCGGGAAGTAACAGATGATCCCTGCGATCGCGATCTTGGGCGCCAGCCCGTTGCCGAGCAGCAATACCAGAATCGGAGCTTTCGCCACGACCGGGATCGAGTTGATCAGCACCGCGGCCGGGAAGAATGCCTGGTCGAGACTGCGGCTGTGCACGAATACCGCCGCAGTGACGATCGCCGCGACGTTCCCGAGCATGAAGCCGCCCACCGCTTCGACCGCAGTCGGCGCCAGGTTCGCCATCAGCATGCCGAATTTGTCGTAGAACGTGCGCGCTACCACCTGCGGTGCCGGCGCGATAAACGGCTTCACATGGAAGATCTCGACCAGCGCCCACCACACCAACAGCAGCGCGCAGCCGCCGACCAGTGGCAGTAGGATGCGTCGCCACCGCTCCCGACGCTGTTCGGCCAGGATTGTACGATCCACCGCGTGCGGTACGGCCGCGACGGCAGTGCCGGCTGCGAGTTCGCCGGTCTGCATCTCAGCACGTCTCGAGCACAGCGCGCAGATGTGCCGCCTGGCGCATGAAGTCTGGCGTTTCGCGTATGCTCAGTCGGCGCGGCTCGACCAGCCGGATCGGCACGATCTCGCGCACCCGGCCGGGATTGGCTGCCAGCACCAGCACCTGGCAGCCGAGGAAAGCTGCCTCGTAGATGCTGTGCGTGACGAACACGATCGTCGTGCCGGTCTCGCGCCAGATACGCAGCAATTCCTCGTTTAGCCTGTCGCGCGTGATCTCGTCGACAGCACCGAACGGCTCGTCCATCAGCAGGATGCGCGGTCCGCCGAGCAGCGCGCGGGCGATCGCCACGCGCTGGCGCATGCCGCCCGACAGTTCGTGCGGCAATGCCCGCTCCCAGCCTATGAGACCAACCAGCGCCAGCAGCTCCTCGGGCCCCATCGTGCCCGGCGGCACAGCTCGGCGCGCCCCCACTTCCAGCGGCAGGCGCACATTGTCGATCACGCTGCGCCAGGGCAGTAGCGTTGCATCCTGAAACACGAACCCGATCTGGCGGCTGCGGCGCGCCGCCTCTGCGGTGTTGCCGAGCACGCGAACTTTGCCCGACTGCGGGCGGACGATGTCGGCGATGACGCGCAAAAGCGTGGACTTGCCGCAGCCTGACGGGCCGAGAACGGTCAATAGACTGCCGGCTTCGACGGTCAATGACACGCCGTCGAGCGCCGTCACCGACTGCCGGTCGCTTACGAATCGTACGCTGACCTGCTCGCACTGCAGCGCCGGCACCGGCGGCATCTGCGTCTCACCCCAGCTTGGGCCGAGCGTCGGCGGTCGCGTCCAGGATATCCGTGGTCATGACATCGGCGACTGCCGGCGTGCGCTTGGAAAACTGGCCGAGGCTGCTCCACAGCGTGATCTGCTCCTGCCAGATCGCCGGGTCCATCGTGCCATAACCGTGCGACCGCGTGTGCTCGTCGAAACAGTAGGCCAGCATCACATCCGCGGCGGCGCGCTCGTCTGCGGCAACGAGGTTGGGGAAGACCTCCAGCAGCAGCGCCACGGCCTTGTCGCGGTTGGCATGGGCATAGTCCCAGCCGCGCGCGGCGGCGCGCAGAAAGTGGACCAGCATATCGCCCCGCCCGGCCAGCGTCTCGATGTTGGCGTAGTACGGGTTGGCGTAGAGGCGTACGCCGGCGTCCCACAGCCGCAGCGCCACCAGGTCGGGTCCGAGCACCCTCAGCGCGGTCGTGTTGGTCACCCAGCCCGTGACGACGTCCGCCTGGCCGGTCAGCAGCGGCGACATATCCGACCCGATGGTGACGATCTTCACGTCCTCCGGATCGATGGCGTTCTTGGCCAGGAGGGCTCGCAAGAGGATCACGCCGGTGGCCTGGATGCCGACCCGCTTGCCGCGGAAGTCGGCGGGCGCGCGCACCGGGTTCTTCGGCAATGAGAAGAAGGCGTAAGGGTGCTTTTGGGCAGAGACGGCAAAGCACTTGATCGGCAGATCCTGCGATACCGCCAGCATCAGCGACGGGCTCGAAGAGACCTCGCCGACCTCGTAGCGGCCGGACGCGACGATGGCGATGCCGTCGTTGTTCGGGCCACCCGGCTGGACGTGGAAGTCCAGCCCCTCCTCGGCGAAATAGCCGAGCCGGAGTGCGCAGGCCTCGCCGATCTGGTTGCCGCCGCCGAGCCAGCCGAGCTGCATGTTGAA
>DATAPW010000019.1:0-3378 GCA_036265005.1 Acetobacteraceae bacterium
GAGCGTCATCGTGTTGTGGTTGAATGGAACGCGACGGAAGCGGTCTATCCGCGCGACAAATGCGTCCATGAGCTGTTCGAGGCGCAGGCGGCACGGACACCGGATGCGATTGCGGTGGAGTTCGGGGACCAGCAGCTGCGCTATGGCCAGCTCAACGCCTGCGCCAACCGCCTGGCGCATCATCTGCGCAGTCTGGGCGTTGGGCCCGACAGCCGGGTGGCGCTCTGCGTTGAGCGCAGCCTCGAGATGGTTGTGGGGCTGCTGGCGGTGCTCAAGGCGGGCGGCGCCTATGTGCCGCTCGATCCGGCCTATCCCGCCGAGCGGCTCGCCTACATGCTCGATGACAGCGCTCCGGTGGCGCTGCTCACGGACACCGGGAGCAAAACCGTTCTGACCGGCTGCACCGGCGGGCTTCCGGTGATTGATCTGGCGGCGGATGCGCAGCTGTGGGCGGACCAGCCCGGCATCAACCCCGATCGCACCAGCGCCGGCCTTGCACCTGGGCATCTCGCCTATGTGATCTACACGTCCGGATCGACGGGGCGGCCCAAGGGCGTGGCCATCGAACATGGAAACGCCACCAACTTCATCTGGTGGGCACAAACGACGTTTTCTGGCGAAGCGCTCGGGCGCACGCTGTTCTCCACGTCACTCAATTTTGATCTGGCGACGTATGAGTGCTTCGTGCCACTGGCCGTTGGGGCCACGGTCAGAATCGTGGAGAACGCCCTTGACCTGCTTGGCACGCCGACGGACGTCACGCTCATCAATACTGTTCCGTCCGCTCTTGATCGGCTGGTGGACGCCGGCTGTGTTCCGCCGACGGTCCGCGTTGTGAATGTGGCGGGCGAGCCGCTCAAGCGCTCGCTTGTGGAGCGGCTCTTCGCCACGACCGGGGTGGGCGAGGTGCACAACCTCTATGGGCCATCGGAGACCACCACGTATTCCACCTGGGTGGCGATGAAGCGGGGCGAGCCCTTCGCTGCGCATATTGGCCGTCCGATCTCGAACACGAAGGTTTACATTTTGGACGCGCATGGCGCGCCTGTTCCGGTTGGGGTGACGGGCGAACTGTACATTGGCGGGTGTGGTGTTGCGCGGGGCTATCTGAACCGTCCTGATCTGACGGCGGAGCGGTTCCTTGCCGATCCGTTTGCGGGTGCGCCGGATGGGCGGATGTACCGGACCGGGGATCTGGGGCGGTGGCTTCCGGACGGGACCATCGAGTTCCTGGGGCGCAACGACTTCCAGGTGAAGATCCGCGGCTTTCGCATTGAGCTTGGCGAGATCGAGGCGCGGCTGGCGGAGCACGCGCAGGTGCGCGAGGCGGTGGTTGTGGCCTGCGAGGACAGCCCCGGGGATAAGCGCCTGGTTGCCTATTATGTTGGCGCGGGCGATGGCGAGGACGGCACGGGGGCCGAGACGCTGCGCGCCCACATGGCCGCGGTCTTGCCCGATTACATGGTGCCCTCGGCATATGTGCGGCTTGAGGCTTTGCCTCTGACGCCAAACGGCAAGCTCGACCGCAAGGCGCTGCCGGCGCCGGAGGGGGCTGCCTACGCCCGGCGCGGCTATGAGCCGCCCGTGGGCGCGACCGAGGAGACGCTGGCCCAAATCTGGGCGGGGCTGCTCGAGCTCGAACGTGTCGGCCGGCACGACAACTTCTTCGAACTGGGCGGCCATTCGCTGCTGGCGGTGATGTTGATCGAGCGCATGCGGCAGAGGGGGCTGCAGGTGGATGTGCGCGCGGTGTTTGCCGCACCGACGCTTGCCGGGTTGGCGGTGGCCGCGGCGGCTGGGGCCGGTGTCGCGGTTCCGCCCAATCTCATTCCCGAGGGCTGCACATCGATTGTTCCCGACATGCTGCCGCTGATTGCGCTCGGCCAGGCCGAGATCGATCGCATCACCGCGGTGGTTCCCGGCGGGGCGGGGAATGTGCAGGACCTTTACCCGCTGGCGCCGTTGCAGGAAGGCATCCTGTTCCATCACCTGCTGGCTGAGGAGGGTGACGCCTATCTGCTGCCGAGCCTGTTGGCATTTGACGGCCGGGATCGGCTCGACGGCTTCCTGGCGACGCTGGAGGCAGTAATCGGTCGGCATGACATTCTGCGCACGGGGGTGGTGTGGGAAGGTCTGCCGCAGCCGGTGCAGGTGGTGTGGCGCCAGGCACCTCTGCCGGTGCACGAGGTGGAGCTCGATCCGGCTGGCGGAGACGCGTCTGAACAGCTGCGGTTGCGCTTTGATCCGCGGCGCTTCCGGGTTGATGTGCGCCAGGCGCCGCTGATGCGCGGCTTCATCGCGCAAGATGGGGTTCATGATCGCTGGCTTCTGCTGCTCTTGTGCCACCATCTGGCGCTGGACCACAGCACGCTGGCGGCGCTGGTCGGGGAGATACAGGCCTATCGTGTGGGCCAGGTCGGGGAACTCGCGCCGGCGGTGCCGTTCCGCAATTTTGTGGCGCAGGCGCGACTTGGGGTGAGCGCGGAGGAGCACGAGGCGTTCTTCCGCGGCATGCTCGGGGCTGTGGACGAGCCGACGCTGCCGTTTGGTCTCCTCGATGTGCAAGGCGACGGCAGTGACGTGGCGGAGGCGCGTGTTGCGCTGGATCCGGAGCTTGCCCGGCGGTTGCGGGAGCGGGCGCGGGCGCTGGGGGTGAGCGCGGCGAGCCTGTTCCATCTGGCCTGGGCGCAAGTGCTGGCGCGGACGTCGGGACGCCAGGATGTGGTGTTCGGCACGGTGCTGTTGGGACGCATGCAGGGCGGCGAAGGGGCGGACCGGGCGCTGGGGCTGTTCATCAACACGCTGCCGGTGCGCATCGCCGTCGGCGAGGACGGCGTGGAGGCGAGCGTAAGGCATACGCATGGGCTTTTGGCGGAGCTGCTGCGCCACGAACATGCCTCACTGGCGCTGGCGCAACGCTGCAGCGCCGTGCCTGCCCCGCTGCCTTTGTTCTCGGCGCTGTTGAACTATCGTCACAGCCCAAAGGCGGAGGCGGCGGACGCGTTTCCGGCTTGGGAGGGGATCGAACTGCTCGGCGGCGAGGAGCGCACCAATTATCCGCTGACACTGTCGGTGGACGACCTGGGCGACGGGTTCCTGCTGACGGCGCAGGTGCAAAAGTCGGTTGGGGCGGCGCCGGTGTGCGGCTTCATGCGCACGGCGCTGGCCAATCTGGCCGAGGCTTTGGAGACGGCGCCGGCCACACCGGTGCGGTGCATCGAGGTGCTGCCTGACGCCGAGCGTCATCGTGTTGTGGTTGAATGGAACGCGACGGAAGCGGTCTATCCGCGCGACAAATGCGTCCATGAGCTGTTCGAGGCGCAGGCGGCACGGACACCGGATGCGATTGCGGTGGAGTTCGGGGACCAGCAGCTGCGC
>DATAPW010000020.1:0-3253 GCA_036265005.1 Acetobacteraceae bacterium
TCCTCGGGCTCTGGTACGGCAGGAATGCGCACATAGCGGTCTTTCCCTCGATAGGGTGGCGAACGGGATAAATCGACCCATGCCTGACCTTCCCGATCGTCCCGGTACGGGCGGTCAGTGCCTGAAACCCGCCATTGACGCTACGGGCGGAGGCGCCAGGAGCGGACCGTCCCGAAAACAAGTTGCGAACGCGTCCGTTCGACTCATGGTGGACCAGGCGGACATGGACCGATCCAGCGACGGATGGAGCCCCCGCTTGAGCCGAAATCTCGATGATCATGCAAAAGCGCGACAAACCCAGCCGCGGCTGCACGACGGCATCCTCGGCTCATGTCGCGCGGATTCAATGTAGACCGGCAGCGAGTGGTCCGCTGGCGGCGCGCAGCATGCGGGCGATTTCGCCAGGGGCGCGCGTCGGATCGTCCAGCCCAACTGGGCGCAGGCGATCTCGCAAAAAAATGGGCAGCTGGGCGTCGAGGCCGTCCAAGAACCAGCATCATCCTAAGTCGAGCGGCAGTGAAATGCTGCTGGTTTCAACCTGACCGCCGTGTTGCACGATCCATAGGCTGCCGAGCAGCGTAAGCGCCGCGCAGCCTGCCATTACCAGCGCCGGCGCAGTCGCCGCGCCGGTGGCGGAGATGGCGACAGTTGCCAGCAGCGGCGCGGTGCCGCTGAACGCGGTGAAGCTGACATTGTAGGCCAATGCGACGCCGCTGTAGCGCACGCGGGTGGGGAACAGGTCGGCCACCACCGCACCGAACACGCCGCCTGCGAACGATGCACCCGCGGCCGCCAGCACGAGGAGCACAATCAGCGGTGCACTGCGCTCGGCGGCCGCCACATACCACGGCCAGCAGCCGACCAGCAGGAGGGCGGCGCCGAGGGCAAGCAGATGGCGGCGCGGCACATGGTCGCCAAGCCAGCCAACAGCTAGCAGCCCGAACGAACACGCGGCGATCCCGATGTTCAATGCGACCGCAACGCGCCGGGGATCGTAGTGCAGCACGAGGCCCAGGTATCCTGGCATGTAAGCGAATAGGAGCCCGGTGAAACCGGCGGTCGCCGCGGTAATGGCGATGCCCACCAGGACCGGCCAGGGATGCGCAGTGATGACCTCGCCCAGCGGCAGCCGGGCGACCCGGCGCTCCATCTGCGCGAACGCCGGCGTCTCTTCCAGTGCTCGGCGGAGCCGGAAGCCCGCCAGGCCCACCAGCCCGCCGACCAGGAAGCCAATACGCCATCCCCAGCCGGACAGCGCTGCCGGCGGCAACAGCTCTTGCACGCCGAGGTTCACGAGGGTCGCGAGCAGAACGCCTGCGTTGACGCATGCGAACACTACGCCACAGGCCAGGCTCGCGCGCTGCGGCGCTGTTTCCACCGCGTACGTAATCGCGCCGGGAAGTTCGCCGCCCAGGCAAAACCCCTGCACCAGCCGAAGGGCGAGCAGCAGCAGCGGCGCGGCAGCGCCCCACTCCGCATAGGTAGGCAGGAGCCCCATTGCCAGCGTAACGACGGAGACGACCAGCATCGAGCCAACGAACACGATCCGACGTCCGAGGCGGTCACCGAAATGGCCCAGGACGATGCCGCCGACCGGCCGCGCGGAGTAACCAATGGCAAAACCCGCGTAGGCAAGCATCTGCGAGACCAAAGGGTCGGCGGTTGGAAAGAATGCCGCGCCGATTGCCGAGGCGAACACGCCGAACACCACGAAGTCGTAGAGTTCCAGCGCGCCACCGAAGCTGGCGAGCAGGATCATACGCCACGGTAAGCGACCTGACGGCCGCGTCGGATGGGCCGGGCCGCGGCGAAGCTCACTGGCGCGAGTTGCGCCGTAGGATATTGAGAACTGCTGGTGCATCGTCGTCACGCCGGCTTCTTGCGGGGCACTTTGCTTAACGGCGCCCCCGCATGGCGCCGCACCGGTGAATATCGCGATCGCGGCGAGAAACACGTGTCGTGCGCCCGGCTCTGCCGGCTCGTCGTCTCTGCGATTGGAGGTTGATTATGGGAATCCGCGGCTTAGCGGTTCACCCAAGCACCATGGGCCGTCTGGGTTGCCGGCCGATGTCAGCTCGCGATCAATCGAGTTACGGACGAAACTTTGGCCTTTACGCCGGTAACCCGATTCCCCGGCGCGGAAATCGGCCTGTAACTCCCCGGCGCTCTGCTTCCCGAGGCGGCCACGACGACCGCTCAATCGGGAAAGACAATGCAATGACTCCCATGAAAGCCTTGTTCCACCGGGCGACTACGCGTCCCAACGGGACGGCCTTCATCTACGATGGCGTGGTGTGGACCTATAGCGATCTGCTGGCCGGCGCTGAGCAGCTGTCCCGCGCTTTTCTCGCCCATGGCGTTCGGCCGGGAGACCGGGTTGTCCTCCACATGCCGAACACGCCGGAAATGGCGGTTGCCCTGTACGCGTGCTTTTGCGTCGGAGCCATCGCCTGCCCGACCAACCTGCGCTTCAAGACCGCCGAACTTCGCGAGATCTTCCAGCGCCTGCATCCCGCTCTCTATCTAGGCGACGAGCAGCTCTATGCTTACGTCGAGACCATCGAGCCGGAGATCCTCGCTGCGGAGAAGCGCTTCGTCACCGGCCCGAGCGGCGCCTACAATGGCGCGTTGCCCTGGTCTGCGCTGCTTGTCGACGGCGCCAGCCGCAGGCGTCTGCCGCCGGAGCCCGACAAGGACGCGGCAGCGGTCCTGCTGACAACGTCGGGAACGACCGGCCAGCCCAAGTTCGTCACCCATACGCCAGCGACGCTGTCGGCGATCGCGGAGGCATACGCGCATGCTGATCTTAGCGCTGCGCAAACCGTGCTCAACGCATCCCCGATGGTGCATGCCGCCGGCCTCTCTGCTTTTCTGGCGTCAGTGAACTTCGGCGCCCCCAGGGTCATGGTGGAGCGCTTCGATGCCGACGCCGTGCTCGACCAGATCGAATTGCATGAATGCACGTGGATGCTGGGCTTGCCGTTCATGTATGACGCCCTGGTGGAGGGTCAGCGGAAGCGGCCGCGGAACGTCGACTCGCTCCGCTACTGCAGGTGCGCAGGGGATGTGTGTCCGATCCAGCTCCAGGTGCAGTTCGAGGCGACCTTCGGTACGCCGCTGTGCAACTACTGGGGTGCTACCGAAGCGGTCGGCTCGCAAAGTCATGGCTTGCGACCTGGGCCCGTCACGCGGATCGCGCCGGGCGCAGAGGTTCGTCTCGTGGATGACGATGGCAGGGATGTATCGCGAGGCG